>NZ_JCAFSW010000003.1:0-404053 GCF_059369635.1 Stenotrophomonas sp. YJH_SMC_58 | reverse complement strand
CGAGTACGCTTCGTCAGAGCAACGTGATGCCGTGCTGCCTGAATGGCTGCATTACTACAACTGGCACCGACCCCACATGGGGATCGGCAGCCAACCGCCTATTTCCAGAATCCCGCTGAACAACGTGGTGGGTTTACACAGCTAGCGGGGAGCGCCGAGATCATTGGATCCCCACCATGCGTGGATGAAAAACACCCCGGAAAAACAAAGGCCCGGGAATTCCCGGGCCTCTGCAGGTCTGCCGCGGCGTCAGCCGTGGCTTACCAGATCACCACCTGCTGGTCGCCGCTGCGGGCCATCGGCGAACCGGCCTTGCACTGGAACGCGGCCGCGAAAGTCGGCAGGTTCGACGGCGCACCCATGGCGCGGAACTGCGCAGGGGCGTGCGGGTCGGTCGCCAGGCGGACCTTGGCGTTCTCCGGGGTGTACTTGGTGCGCCACACGGTGGCCCAGTTGAAGAAGAAGCGCTGGTCGCGGGTGAAGCCGTCCACCTTCGGGTCTTCCTTGCCGGCGCTGGCCTTCTGCAGGGCATCGTAAGCAGTGGCCAGGCCGCCCAGGTCGGCGATGTTCTCGCCCAGGGTCAGGTGGCCGTTCACCGCCTGGCCGTCGACCTTGTACTGGTCGAACTGCTTGACCAGCTTGCCGGTCAGGCCTTCGAAGTTCTTCTTGTCAGCGGCGGTCCACCAGTCTTCCATGTTGCCGGTCGGCCCGAAACGTGCGCCCTGGTCGTCGTAACCGTGGGTCATTTCGTGGCCGATCACCGCGCCGATGCCGCCGTAGTTCAGTGCGTCGTCGGCCTTCGGATCGAAGAACGGCGGCTGCAGGATGGCGGCCGGGAAGACGATCTCGTTCTGCAGCGGGTTGTAGTAGGCGTTGACCGTCTGCGGGGTCATGCCCCACTCGGTCTTGTCCACCGGCTTGCCGATCTTGGACAGGTTGAACTTGTAGTTGAACTCGTTGGCCGCGCGCACGTTGCCCAGGAAGCTGTCGCGCTGGGTCTGCAGGCCCGACCAGTCACGCCACTTGTCCGGGTAGCCGATCTTCGGGGTGAAGGTTTCCCACTTGGCGATGGCCTTGGCCTTGGTTTCATCGCTCATCCAGCTCAGGCCCTGGATGCGGTCCTTCAGCGAGGCAGCCAGGTTCTTCACCAGCTCTTCCATCTTCGCCTTGGCTTCCGGCGAGAAGGCCACCTTCACGTACAGCTGGCCGAAGGCTTCACCGGCGTCGTTCTCGATGGTGCCCAGAACGCGCTTCCAGCGCGGCTTCTGTTCCTTCTGCCCGTTGAGGGTCTTGCCGTAGAACTCGTAGTTCTCCTGCACGAAGGCATCGGCCAGGTAAGGCGAGGCGCTGTCCACGGTGTGGAAGCGCAGGTAGGCACGCCACACCGACGGATCGGTGTCGCCCAGCGCCTTGCTCACTTCCTCATGGAAGGCCGGCATGGCCAGCGAGAACTTCTCCGGTGCGGCCACGCCCTGCGACTTGAAGAACTCGGTCCAGCTGAAGTTCGGGGTCAGCTTGTCCGCGTCGGCCACGGTGACCGGGTTGTAGTACAGCTCGACGTTGCGCGACAGTTCGACGCGCGACTTGGACGCCTTGGCCAGGCGGGTCTCGAACTTGACCACGTCCTCGGCCTGCTTGGCAGCGTCGGCAGCAGCGACGCCGGACAGCTCCAGCACCTTGGCGACGTGCGCCTGGTAGGCCTTCAGTTTGTCGGCGTTCTTGGCATCGGTGTAGTAGGTGCTGTCCGGCAGGCCCAGGCCGCCCTGGCTGGCGTAGGCCATGTTCACGGCCGAGTTCTTGAAGTCGGCTTCGGCGCCGAAGCCGAACAGAACGTTGTCACCCTTGGCGGCGCTGGAGCGCAGGTAATTGGCGATGGCCGCCTTGTCCTGCAGGCCATCGATCGCGGTCAGGTCGGCCTTCAGCGGCTCGATGCCCTGGGCGTTGATCTTGGCCTCGTCCATGCCGGTGGCCCACAGGTCACCGACGATCTTCTCGATGTGGTTCGGGGTCTTCACCTGCGCGACCTGTTCGGCCAGCTGGTGCTGCACGGCCACCGAACGCTCGTCGAGGATGGTGAACGCGCCCCAGCTGGTGCGGTCGCCCGGGATTTCATT
The DNA here is from genome assembly GCF_059369635.1 of Stenotrophomonas sp. YJH_SMC_58. Lineage (NCBI taxonomy): Bacteria > Pseudomonadati > Pseudomonadota > Gammaproteobacteria > Lysobacterales > Lysobacteraceae > Stenotrophomonas > Stenotrophomonas sp. YJH_SMC_58. The sequence continues at coordinate 401,939 of NZ_JCAFSW010000003.1, read as the reverse complement.
GGCGGCCAGCCACTTGCTGTTCACGTAGTCGCCGAAGGCGCCGCAGGCGTCCTTGCTGGTATCGAGGTCGCTGGGCTGGAAGGCGTTGTAGGCCGGCAGCTTGCTCTCGTCCAGGGTGTACTGGGTGGCTTCGGCGGCAGCCGGCGTGGAGGCGATGGCGTCCTTGGCCGGGGTTTCGTTCTTGCCGCAGCCAACCAGCGCGGCCGAAACGGCCAGGGTCAGCAGCACGATCTTGGGAGTACGGGTCACTTTGATGGCCTCCAGGCCGAGTGAGTCAGGGAAGGGCCGCAGGGACGGCCGTGGGCCGAACGATACGCCGCCGGCCTGCCCTGCAAGGGTGTCGAAGGTCATGGCCGGGCGCAAGGGCCAGAACGAGCAAGGGCGCCCGGTGGGGCGCCCTTGCTTGGGTAACGCATCGATTACAGGCCGTCGCCGCCGCAGCCCTTGCCGAGATAGTCGTCGATCAGGTGCAGCTGGTCGGCCATGATCTTCCGAGTCCAGGCCGGACCGTGCGCATAGTCGGCGATGGCATGGAACTCGACCGGCTGCCCCGAGCTCTTGGCCTTGTTCACGAACCACTCCGATTGCTCGATGGGCACGGTACGGTCGCGGTCACCGTGGTAGACCATCAACGGAATCTTCATCTCGCCCGCCTTGTCCAGCGGGTTAAGGCCTGCAACGGTCGGCGCCTGCGCCTGGCGGAAGAACGGATTGGTGTAGAAGCGCGACCAGATTTTCTTGATGTCCGAGACGCCGGCGCCGGCAATCGCGCACTTGTACAGGCCGTTCGGGCGAACCGAGGCGGCAAACGCCGAGTATCCACCATAGGAGAAGCCGAACATGGCGATGTGACCAGGCCGGGCGATCTTCTGGTCGACCATCCACTGCGCGCCATCATCCTTGTCGTCCTGCATCTTCTGGCCCCATTCGGCGTCACCCGCCATCCACAGCTTGCGGCCCCAGTCAGCCGAGCCGCGGAACTGCGGGCGCAGTACGGCCATGCAGCGCGACGCCATCAGCGGCACCCACATCGAGCCATCGAAGTCGATCCCATCGCGGGCCCAGGGACCGCCATGCGGGTGCACGACCGCCTTCCAGGGGCCGGCGCCACACAGTTCGGTGTTGGGCGTGGTCAGGAATGCCGGGATGTCCAGCCCGTCGCGGGCCTTGTAATAGACCAGCTTCGTATCGCCCAGGGCCGCAGGCTGGATGTCCGGATAGGTCTTGGCCAGCAGGGTCAGCTTGCCGTTGCGCAGCAGGTGGTACTCGGGTGGGTTGGACGGGCCCGACGTGACCACCAGCACGGTGGACAGGTCGGGGGTGTAGTCCACCACCTGGTAGCTGCGGCCAGTGTCGTAATTGGTGGTGAAGCGCTGGCCATTGGCGGTGTCGACCATTTCCAGCGGTTGCTGCTGGATACCCAAGGCCTGGCGAAGGCCCTGGTCCAGCGCCTTCATTTGCGGCGACGTCCACTGCTGGTCGTCACCGCGCGGGCCCGCATAGCGGATGCCGAGGATCTCGCCGAACGGGATCGCGCCGTTGCGATAGCGGTTGATCGACATCGAGCTGGCGTTGAACAGCTTGTGTTCGTACAGCACTTCCTTCTGCTTGCGGGCGGCGATGTCGTACTCGTACACGATCGCCTTGTCACGGCCGACGTTGCTCAGCACGAAGGCGATGTTCGGGTCATCGGCAAAGCCGATCACCTGGTTGACGTCGCGGTTCTTCACATAGGAGCGGAAGTGCTCTTCCCACGCACCGCTGCCAGTGTTGCGGAACTCGGTAGCGACATAGGCGCCGGTTCCGTCCACGTCCTGGCGCAGGCGTGCACGCAGCTCGCTGTCCAGGTCGGTGACATAGCCGGCCACACGTTCCTCGGTCTTCTGCACGCGCTGCGAGGTGAAGCTGCGCAGGTCGACCTTGTAGACATCGCCGGAACTGCCGCCACTGCCGTTGATCACCAGAATGTGGTCCGGATCATTGGGAAGCGTGTCCAGCACCGTCGGGTTGGACAGCGCCTGCTCGAGTTCCTCGCTGCGGCTGCTGGCACGCGGCGGCGTAATGGGCTCTTTCCACTGCTTGCCCTCGATGTCGGTGATGAAGAACTTGCTGACGAAGGTCTTGGTCACGCGGTCGGTGCGCAGGTCGAAGGGCTGCCACAACACCACCGCCAGCTGCCCGTTCTTGATGAACGAGACGCTCTGGAACTTCATCCGGTTGGCGCCGATCACCGTCGGCGGCTTGTCCAGCGCATCGGTACGCCAGACCACGATCACGCGCTCTTCGCCATCGGCGCGCAGGCCGGCGATGTGCTGGCCGTCCGGTGAGAGCGACAGGCTGGAGATGGCAGGGAAGGCCGCCAGTTGTTCGACGGTTGGGGCGACAGGTTTGGCATGTAGCCAGGGGGAGATGCCGGCCAGGGCCGCCAGCAGCAGGGTTCGCTTCATTGCTTGCCTCGATCTCGGGACGATCCCGGCGCAAGGCCGGGGCCGGAAACGAAACCGCCGCCCCGAAGGGCGGCGGTGGGTGACAACAGGATCAGAACGAGCGGGTGATGTTCACGAAGTACGTGCGGCCGAAGTAATCGAAGCCGCTGTACAGGGGCGCGTTGCCAACCGTGCTCAGCACGCCCTGCGAAATGGTCGGCGGCTTCTTGTTGGCAAGGTTGCGCACGCCGCCGGTGACCGACCACTTGTCCGCTTCATACTGCAGCGAGGCTGCCTGGATGAAGTAGTTCGGGGTGTACATTTTGTACTGGCTGGTGGCCGGATCGAACAGGCCCGGGTTGCGCTCCTCGTAGTAGGCGTAGCTGTCCATGTTGTCGATCCAGTCCAGACCGTAACGGACGCGCCAGTTCTTCCACTTGTAGTTCAGGTCCAGGGTGGCGGTGTTTTCCGGCGAGCCGATCATGCCGGCCGAGTCGACCTTCGGATCGTCCGAGAACAGCTGGCTGGTCTGCTCGAAGTAGTGCGTGCCCTGCAGCGTGGCACGGAACTCGCCCGGGCCGATGTCACGCACATAGCGCAGGGTGAAGTCCAGGCCGCGCACCTTGTTGGTAGAGACGTTGATGAAGCCGTTGGTGACCGTCAGCTGGTTGGTCTGCGGGTTGCGCTGGATCAGGCGGCACAGGCCGTTGCCCGCAGTGAAGTCTGCGGTGGAGCTGCCGTAGCAGTTGCGCAGGATGGCGGCGCCGCCTGCGTCCTGCACACCGTTCTCGACCTTGATGTCGAAGTAGTCCAGGGCCAGCGACAGATCGCCGAAGGCTGGGCCGAACTCCGGCTGCAGCACCACGCCGAAGGTCTTGGCGGTGGAGGTTTCAGCCTTCAGGTTGTTTTCCGCGCCGCCCTGGGTGTAGACGGTGATGCCTTGCAGCTGGGTGAACTCCGGATCCAGGCCCAGCGACGCGCAGTTCTGGTAGCGCATCGATTCCGGGCGGGCCTCAATGTAGTTGTCGCAGGGGTCGGACGACTGCGGCAGGAAGCCGGTGGTGGCGCCCAGGAACTGCTCGAACAGGGCTGGTGCGCGGTACGAGGTGCCGTAGGATGCACGGAACGACAGCCACTTCACCGGGGTCCACAGGGTGCCAATCTTGTAGGTCTCGTCGGAACCATAGGACTTGTAGTCGGTATAGCGGCCGGACAGGTTGACCGACAGCTCCTCAGCGCCGGTAACACCGGACAGCAGCGGCAGTTCCAATTCGCCGTAGGCTTCGAACACCGAGTCGCTGCCGCGGGTCGGCGAGGAAGCGGTCAGGTTGTACAGGTCCTGGTCAATGGAGTACTGCGACGGGCTGTCGTCGATGCGGGCCTTGCGGTACTCCACACCGAACGCGCCGCCGGCCGAGCCATACGGCATGTCGAACAGCGGGCCATTGACGTTGAAGTTGACCGTGGTTTCCTTGTACAGCGTGTTGCCGGTGACCGGGACGAACACCCAGTCCTTCCAGTCCTGCGGCAGGCGGCCGCCGATGGTGTTGTTGTTCACCGGGGGGGCGGCGACGCAGCCGTTGGAGGCGTCACGGCAGACGAAGCCACCGGCCCCGTTTGAGACCACGTCCAGGCTCTGCGCCAGGCGGCTGGTCAGGAAGCTCTGGAAGGTGTAGTCCGCATCGCTGCGCGAATGCATGATGTTGAAGTCGTAATTCCATTCCGAGCTCAGGTGGCCACGCAGGCCGGCGTTAAAGCGCAGGAAGTCGACCTTCTGCTTGCTCTGGTCGTTGCCGAAACCAATGAAGGCACGTACGCCCATCGGCACGCCATTGGTCTGGTCGGTGGCCGGGCCCGCAACGCTGTCGCGGAGGTTGGCCGGGATAAGCGGATTACCCACTGCATAGTCCAGGGTCAGCTGGCGATAGCCGGTCTGGGTCGACTTGCGGTGGTTGCCGAGGAACTCGTAGTACAGCTCAGCGTCGCCCAGTGCGTTCAGGTCGAAGCCGCCCTGGAAGTAGGCGGTGTGGGTCTTGACCGGCGAGATCAGCGACTGGTTGAGCATCTGCGGGTCGAAGGTGTCGCGGTTCAGCGCACCCACGCCTTCGTAGCCAACCAGGCCGGTGGTGACCGACGAATTCGGGCGCCAGCGGTTGAAGCGGGTGCCGCTGCCCCCCGGCGCGGCGACGCCGGTACGGGTGTTGGTGCCAAGCGTGTTGATGGTCACGCCGCCGCCGTCGAGGGTGTAGCACTTGGACTTGCCGGTCAGCGGATCGATGAAGTCGCCGCTGCCCCAGTAGTCGCCGGCATCGATGTCGCGATACTTGTCGGTGGCGCAGCGGGTCCAGTCGCGGTCGCCAAGGTTAAGTGCGTTGCGCACTGTGTACTCGTACGAACCGGAGAAGTGCGAACGCTCGCCGGTGGTGCCGAAGGTCAGCGCATAGCGACGTTCGTCGCCGCCGCCGCCGTCGGTCGCATTGTGCTGGCCTTCGAAGGTGACGCCGTCGACCTTCTTCTTGGTGATGATGTTGATCACGCCCGCGACCGCGTCGGAGCCGTAGATCGAGGAGGCGCCGTCCTTCAGGATTTCGACGCGGTCGACGATCGAGTTCGGCAGCACGTTCAGGTCCGTCGAGCCGACCGAGCCGCGCGAACCGGCCGGCGAGACGCGGCGGCCGTTGAGCAGGATCAGGGTGCGGGTCGGGCCGAGGCCGCGCAGGCCGAGGGTGTTGGCGCCGGGGCCGCCGTCGGTGACGTAGCCACCGTAGGCGTTGTTGATCTGCGATGCACCTGCGGTCACCGCGGTGCTCTGCAGTGCGGCGGTGGTCGAGTTGAAGCCGGCCAGCGTGGTTTCCTCACGGGTCACGACCTGGACCGGGGACACCGAGTTGAACACGTCGCGGCTGATGCGCGAGCCGGTGACGGTCACCGTGTCCAGGTTGGTTGCCTTCGACTTGGCCGCTTCCTCAGCGGTCTGCGTCGCGGCGCCATCTTGGGCGATCGCCGGCGCCGCTGCGGCGAGCAGCACGGCGGTAGCGAGGGCAAAGCTCAGCGGATGCCGGCCGAGCGACTTGCGATTGATCATCTGAAATCCCCTTGAATCCAATGATTGCGTCGTACACCGGGGACTTGCCTTGCGGGCGTCTCCGTGTGCCCCGTGCCCGGTCCCGGCAGTACCCTGCCGCCTCCCGGCGTTACCGGCTTCACCTGCCGGTAACTCGAGATTAACACGACATTAACTGATGCTGTCAAACGTTCATAAGGGAGTCATCAAGCTGTGGTCAGGAGCCTCTTCGCTCTCCGTGTACTTCGATCTAAATTGATACAACCTATTGATTTTTATTGTTTTGTTCGAGTGTCGCTGAACATGTCTGGATGCTGAATGATTCCTGCCGGCCCGACGCAGCCCAAAAAAAAGGCCCCGCCGAAGCGGGGCCTGGTCCAGACACGAAGTCCGGGAAACGACGGGATCAGAAGTTGTACTTGACCTGGGCCGAGATCTGGCGGCCGTAGACGCTGTAGAAGCCGTCATTGAACGGGGTCGATTCGTTGCCCGGGTAGTTGTAGCGCTGGCCTTCCGGCAGCTTGTTGAACACGTTGTTGACCATCAGCGACAGGACCAGATCGTCCTGTGCCTGATAGTTCATGCTCAGGTTGTACGTGGTGTACGAACCCCACTTACCGGCCTTGGCACCGGAAGAGTGGACATAGCCGTAGCTGCGGCCGGTGTAGGCCAGGTAGTTCGGGGTGCTGCCGACGTAGTTGGCGTACACGGTGGTGGTGAACTTGGCGATGTTCCAGGCCACCGACAGATCGCCACGGACCTTGGCGAAGTTGTCGTAGTACCACATGTTGTACGGATCGCTCAGCAGGTCGAGCTTGGCGGCGCCCGGCATCGGCTGCACTTCACGCTTCAGCATGTTCGTGTAGTTGCCGGAGAACATCAGCGAGCCGAAGCGACCGATATCCTGCTGGTACTTGGCCGCCACCGTCACCGCTTCCAGGTTCTGGCTGGCGACGTTGAGCTTCGGCGTGTACACGCGGGTCAGGTTGCCGCCGGCATCGCGCGACACCCAGTCGGTGACGTTCTGGCAGCTGGCCGAGGTATTGTTCGGCAGGCCGTTGTGGCACTGGTACTCGGCCAGCAGCAGCTGGTCGGTGCTCAGGGTCTTGACCTCGTTCTTGATCTTCCAGTTGTAGTAGTCGGCCGACAGCGAGAAGTTGCTCACCGGGGCCCACACCACGCCTGCGCTCCACACGTCGGCGGTGATCGGCTTCAGGTCCGGATTGCCGGACTTTTCGCTGTACACCGAGGTGTTCTTGTAGAACGAGCAGGCCTCGTCACGCAGGCCGTAGCCCAGCTGGCTGCAGCGGTAGTAGTCGTTCTGGCCGGACGAGTACGAGCCGCTCATGCCCTGGAAGGCATCGGACAGGGTCGGTGCACGGAAGGCGGTGCCGTACTTGCCGCGCAGCAGCAGGCTCTCGATCGGACGGAATTCCAGACCGATGCTGTAAGTGGCCTTGTCGACGGTCTTGTCGGCGATCTTGAACGCGTCATAACGGCCCGAGGCGCTGACGGTCAGCTTCTCCAGCAGCGGCATGCGCAGTTCGCTGGTGACCGCGTAGTTGCTGCGGTGGCCGGCGCCCGCGACGGCGGTGGTGCCCCACACGTTGCCGTCGACGAAGGCCTGGTCCGGCGAGTAGTCCCAACCTTCGCTGCCACCTTCCAGCACTACGGCCAGGCCGGCGTCACCGCCCGGCAGGCTGAACAGCGAGCCATTGGTCACCTGCACGCGACCAAGGTTCTGCCAGGTCTTGCTGCGGTGGGTGCCGTAGCCGGTGAAGCTGGCGAACTGGTCCGGGGTGATCGGCGAGTAGAAGGCAGCGTAGTTCGGGTTGTAGATGCCGAACGTGGCGGTCGGGTCCTTCGGGTCGGTGTAGGTGCCCAGGCGCGGGCCCAGCACGGTCCGGCCGAAGAAGTCCTCGATCTTGTCCTTCCAGCGCACGAAGCGGTTCTGGTCCAGGCGGTACTCGCCACGGGTGAAGCTGGCGCTGTAATCCCAGTCGCCGACCATGCCCTTGCCGCCCAGGGTGACCTGGTAGGCGCGGCTCTCATCGGAGTTCAGGATGTTGTTGTAGTCGCCCGCGCCGATCTCCTCCGGCGCGAAGGCGCGCTGCAGGTTCACGACCTTGCCGGCGCCCTGGTCGTAGAAGCCACCCATGACCGACTTCGTGCCCCACCACAGGGCGCTGGAGCCGGAGGTGAACTCGGTCTTTTCCTTGCTGTACAGCACGTCGGCGAACAGCTGGAAGTTGTCGTTCACGTCGAAGGTCATCGACGAGTAGAACTGGCCGCTGTTCTTGCCGTTCTTCAGGGTCTTGTAGCCGGCGCTGTACACCGAGCCGCAGGACTCGCCCGACGCGCGCTTGCCGACGACGGTGGTGCCGTCGTACAGGCCTGCCACGTTGGCGCAGCGGCTCGGGTCCATCATCAGCAGCTTGTTGTCTGCATTGGTGATGACGGCGAAGTCGTTCGACGGCACCTGCGCGGTGTAGCCGACCGGGTTGTTCTGCTTGGTGATGTCACGCTGGTAGCCCCAGATCGGGCTGCCGTTCTCGATCTGCACGTTGACCAGGGCGTGGAAGCGGTCGTCGAACGCGTTGAAGCCCTTGGCTGCGCTGAAGCGGATGTTGCTGCCGCCGCCTTCGGTGTAGGTGCCGCCACGGACGGTCATCGTACCGCCGTCCATGCGCTCCTTCAGGATGATGTTGACCACACCGGCGATCGCGTCCGAGCCGTACAGCGAGGACTGGCCACCCGGCAGCACTTCGATGCGCTCGACGATGTCGATCGGAATGCCGCTGATGTTGTTGAAGGTGTCGCTACCGTTGTACAGCGCCGGATACGAGAGCATCGGGCGGCCGTTGATCAGGTACTTGGTGTAACCCGGGTTCAGGCCGAACATGCCGGCTGCTTCAGCGCCCTGGGTGAACGAACCCGAGGTCTGGCCACCCTGCAGGCCGCCGGTGGTCAGCGAGGACTGCTGCAGAACTTCAGCAACGCTGCTGAAGCCGCGGGTCTGGATGTCTTCGGCGGTGATGGACATCACCGGGGTCTGGGTTTCAACCTGGGTCTGCGGGATCAGCGAACCGGTGACGGTGATCTTGTCCAGGTTGGTCGCCTTGTCCTGGGCCATTGCCGGGGCGGCGGCCATCAGAGCGGAAATCAGGGCGACGGCGAGCGTGTTGCGACGTGCGGTGTTGCTTACGTATTTCATGTAGTTCCAATAAAGAGCAAAAAACAAAAATCGGCACTGCGCATGCGCCATCGTGCGCGCTGGAAACCAGCTCCGCAGCCCAAAACAGTGCTTCAGGAACGTAACATGAACTTAACAATCTGTGCACGAATCTGTAGCAATCCTGAATTTCAGTCAGGCTACGTCCAGCTTGTATGATGTTGGGTTATTCCCCCTGATACAGCTGGTGCCCGTTGTGAACAGTTCCCCCCGCCGCCCCCATGCCAGCCAGGTCCAGAAGGGACTGACGCCACATGCCCGCATCCGCAATGTCATCGCGGTCGGCTCCGGCAAGGGCGGCGTGGGCAAGTCGACCACCGCGGTCAATCTGGCCGTCGCGCTGCAGCAGCTGGGCGCACGTGTTGGCGTGCTGGACGCGGACATCTACGGCCCCAGCGTGCCCGCCATGCTGGGCTTGTCCGGGCGGCCGGAAAGCCCCGACAACAAGAGCATCGAACCGCTTCGCGCGTTCGGCGTGGACACCATGTCGATCGGCTACCTGATCGAAGAGGACACGCCGATGATCTGGCGCGGTCCGATGGCCACCTCGGCAATGACCCAGCTGTTCAACGACACGCTGTGGGATGACCTGGATTTTCTGCTGATCGACCTGCCGCCGGGCACCGGCGACATCCAGCTGACCCTGACCCAGAAGATTCCGCTGGCCGGTGCAGTGATCGTCACCACGCCGCAGGACATCGCCACGTTGGATGCGAAGAAGGCGCTGAAGATGTTCGAGAAGGTCGAGGTGCCGGTACTGGGCATCGTCGAGAACATGGCGGTGCATACCTGCAGCAACTGCGGGCATGTCGAGCATCTGTTCGGCGAGGGCGGTGGCGAGCGCATGGCCGCGCAGTACGGCGTGCCGTTGCTCGGTTCGCTGCCGCTGCAGATCGGCATCCGCGAGCAGGGCGATGCCGGTACCCCGATCACCGTGGCCCAGCCGGATTCGGTCCCGGCCCAGGCCTACCGCCATGCCGCGCAGCGCCTGATCGAGGAAGTGGGCAAGCGCCCGCGGGCGTCGATCCCGATCCTGTCGTCGCTGCTGTAGCACCTCGGCGGGGGGAGGGGCGCCGGCGACGCCCGGCCCCCTGCTAGAATCCTCGCGCCCCCTCGTACCCCCAGGACAAAGCATGAGCATCAAGAGTGACCGTTGGATCCGCCGCATGTCCGAGCAGCACGGCATGATCGAGCCGTTCGAGGCAGGGCAGGTCAAGCAGGCCAACGGCGAGCGCATCGTCAGCTACGGCACCTCCAGCTACGGCTACGACGTGCGCTGCTCGCGCGAGTTCAAGGTGTTCACCAACATCAACTCGACCATCGTCGATCCCAAGCATTTCGACCCGGGCAGCTTCGTGGATATCGTCGGCGATGAATGCATCATCCCGCCGAACAGCTTCGCGTTGGCGCGCACCGTGGAGTACTTCCGCATCCCCCGCGACACCCTGGTGGTGTGCCTGGGCAAGAGCACCTACGCGCGCTGCGGCATCATCGTCAACGTGACGCCGCTTGAGCCGGAATGGGAAGGCCACGTCACCCTGGAGTTCAGCAACACCACGCCGCTGCCGGCGCGCATCTACGCCAACGAAGGCGTTGCACAGATGCTGTTCTTCCAGGCCGCGGCCGATGACATCTGCGAGACGTCGTACCGCGATCGTGGCGGCAAGTACCAGGGCCAGACCGGTGTGACCCTGCCGCGGACCTGAAGATTGCAGGCGGTTTGTGGAGCCGAGCCATGCTCGGCTTCAAGGCGGGGCAGCCGAGCATGGCTCGGCTCTGCATGAACGAAGGCGGCGCAATGCGCCGCCTTCGTTATTTTCCGCGCCCGAACAGCATCGCGATCCCGACACCCACCAGCGCCACCGGCCACCAGGTCAGCAGCAGCTTGGACAGGTTCAGGTGCGTCCAGCCGAGGTTGCTGGCGAGCATGAACAGGCCGATCAGGATCAGCAGGATGGCGGCAACGAGGTTGAATCGCATCGGGTCGGCGAAGGCTCAGGTGTGGGCCGGATATCCTAGCCGTTCCTTCCAGTAGGCGACATGCTGGTCCAGTGCGGCCGCTTCGTAGCGGTGCGCAGGACCGCTGCCCCAGACCGGGCCCGGCCAGGCCGGATCACCGTCATGGCGGCCGATCACGTGGAAGTGCAGCTGGCGCACGATGTTGCCCAACGCGCCGATGTTGATCTTCTCCACCCCGTCGGCGCCCTTCAGGGCCTTGCAGGCGCGATTGAGCTCGGTGCGCAGCTTGTCCTGCTGCTCGCCGTCCAGCTCGATCCACTCGGTGACCCCGGCCAGGCGCGGTACCAGTACCAGCCACGGGAATCGTTCGTCGTTCATCAGCCGCACTTGCGACAACGGTCCTTCGGCCACCAGCACGCTATCGGTGGCCAGGCGTGAATCGAGTTCGAATTCGCTCATCCAAGATGCTCCGAGAAGAAGTCCAGGGTGCGTTGCAGCGCCAGGGCGGCGCTGTCTGGATCATACGCATGTCCGACCTCCCGGTTGAAGGCGTGGTCGGCCGGATAGACGAAGGTGGCCATCTGCGGCAGCTTTTCGCGGTGGGCCTGGACGGCCTCCGGCGGGATGCTCCTGTCCTGGGCGCCGAAGTGGAAGATCACCGGCGCCTTCGGCGTCTCATCGAGGAACTGGACGTTGCGCGCACCGTAGTAGCTGACAGAAGGCAGGCCCAGGCGCACTGCGGACAGCATCGCCACCGTACCGCCCCAGCAGTAGCCGACGGTGCCGACCTTGCCGTAGGGGGCCAGCCGGGTGGCTGCCGCGCGGACCACTTCCAGCGCCCGTTCCATGCCCAGCGCGGCTACCCGTTCCAGCCCCTGCTTCACGCCGTCGGCGTCGTAGGGCAGGGCATCCGGATCGGCCTCGGGTCCATCGACCAGGTCGAAGAACGACGGTGCCAGCACCGCATAGCCCTCGGCGGCGAAGCGCTCGGCCACGCTGCGGATGTGCGGGTTGGCGCCGAAGATTTCCTGCACCACCACCAGCCCGCCGCGCGCGGTGCCCTCGGGGAGTGCCTGCCAGGCCCGTACCGCGCCGTGGTGCGTATCCAGGGTGATCCACTCGGCCATCGTCATCTACTCTCGTTGCAGGGACAGGACTGCATTGTCGGTGCTGCGCCGGTTAGCGCGGTGTCAGCGGCTGTGCGCGATCGGGCGGCTGGCCGTTCAGAGCGAGGTCGCCAACCCCGGTATACTGGCGCCCTTTCAGGCCCCGGCCCCCAGGAACCCCTGCCATGCCGGCAGGGGCCCAGGCCCCCAGAGTCCCGCGATTCCATGTCCCAGCTGAACCCCAAAGTCGGCTTCGTCAGCCTTGGCTGCCCGAAGGCCCTTGTCGATTCCGAGCGCATCCTTACCCAGCTCCGCTCGGAAGGCTACGACATCGTCCCGTCCTACGATTCGGCCGACGTGGTGGTGGTCAACACCTGCGGCTTCATCGATTCGGCGGTGACCGAGTCGCTGGACGCGATTGGCGAGGCGATGAACCAGAACGGCAAGGTCATCGTCACCGGCTGCCTGGGCAAGCGCCCGGAGCAGATCCGCGAGGCGTACCCGAACGTGCTGGCGGTGTCCGGTCCGCAGGACTACCAGAGCGTGATGGAGGCGGTGCACGAAGCGCTGCCGCCCAAGCACGATCCGTTCGTGGACCTGGTGCCCGACTACGGCATCAAGTTGACCCCCCGCCACTACGCCTACTTGAAGATTTCCGAAGGCTGCAACCACAAGTGCAGCTTCTGCATCATTCCGTCCATGCGCGGCAAGCTGGTCTCGCGCCCGGTCGATGAGGTGCTGCGTGAGGCCGAGCGCTTGGTGCGTGGCGGTGTGCGCGAGCTGCTGGTGGTGTCGCAGGACACCTCGGCCTACGGCGTGGACGTGAAGTACGCCGAGAAGATGTGGCGCAACAAGGCCTACCAGACCCGACTGAAGGCATTGTGCGAAGGCCTGTCCGAACTCGATGCATGGGTGCGCATGCATTACGTCTACCCGTACCCGCACGTGGACGAGGTAGTGCCGCTGATGGCCGAGAACCGCATCCTGCCGTACCTGGACATTCCGTTCCAGCACGCCAGCCCACGCATCCTGCGCCTGATGAAGCGCCCCGGCGCGGTCGAGAAGACCCTGGAGCGCGTGCAGAACTGGCGCCGGATTGCCCCGGACATCACCGTGCGTTCGACCTTCATTGTCGGCTTCCCGGGCGAAACCGAGGCCGAGTTCGAAGAACTGCTGTCGTTCCTGGACGAAGCGCAGCTGGACCGTGTCGGCGCGTTCGCCTATTCGCCGGTCGAGGGGGCCACCGCCAACGACCTGCCCGATGCCGTGCCGGAAGAAGTGAAGCAGGAACGCCTGGCACGTTTCATGGAGAAGCAGGCGCAGATTTCCGCCGCGCGCCTGGAAGCCAAGATCGGCACCGTGCAGCAGTGCCTGGTCGATGCCATCGAAGGTGACATCGCGGTGGCCCGTTCCAGGGCCGATGCGCCTGAGATCGACGGTCTGGTGCACATCCAGAACGCCGATCAGGTGCCGCTGCGCGTGGGCGAATTCGTCGACGTGGAAATCACCGAGAGCGACGAGCACGACCTGTATGGTGACGCGCTGGCGACCGCTACCCGCCCGGCATTCGACCTGAAGATGCTGTGACCGCAGCGACGACCGCCGCCGGTGACGGCAGCGGCGCCCGCCGCTTCATGCCGCCGCCGCGTGCGGCGGTCGATCCACGGGTGTTCGCGCACCCGCTGTTTGCCGGCTTGCAGGACTTCCGTGATCTGCTGGACGGTGCGGCATGGCCGTCCATCGCTGCACTTGATGCGCGGCTCGCGCTGCCCGGCAAGCGCTTGGTCGAACAGGACGCCGCGCTGCTGGCCGACGGCCTGCATTACGAAGCGCGCATCGCGCAGGGGCATATCGCCACCCGTGCCGGCAACTGGCACGACCTGTTCAACGCGCTGGTATGGGCCTCCCATCCGCAGCTGAAGCGTGCATTGAACGCGCAGCAATGCCGGCATATCGATGCCATGCCGCCCGGCCAGCGCAATCGCGCACAGGCGGCGCTGACCCAGTTCGATGAAACCGGCGTCATCGTGCGCGCGCGCGATGAGGCGGTGCTGCGCGCGTGGGACCGGCATGACTGGCCTGCATTGTTCGAGCCGTCATGCTGGCAGAGCGGTGACATCGCCATCGCTGTGGTGTTCGGGCATGCGCTGATGGAGCAGGCACTGCTGCCGGGGCGATTGCTGGTCGGCAAGTGCGTGGTGGTGCACGGCGAAGTCGATGATGCCTGCGTTGACGCAGTGACCGCGGCCATCGCCGAGGGCAGGGCAGTGACCGATCCCCTGCAGTTGCGTCCGCTGCCGCTGGCGGGAATCCCGGGCTGGCACCAGGGACAGGATGCCGCCTTCTATGCAGATGCCGCGTACTTCCGCCCGCTGCGGGCCGGCCGCCAGTACCCGCCGCCGTTGCACGGATCTATGTAGAGTCGACTGTCAGTCGACTGCTCTTCGTTCCGAGGTCGTGAACGCCCGACAGAAGGCTTCGGCGAGTCATCAACCGCGATGAGGAGCGCGGTGCGTTTACCGTCCGGCTGCGGAGGTTTGTGCCGCGCTTGGCGCGGTAGTCGACTGACAGTCGACGCTACAGCGGTTCGTATTCCACGCTGATCACCGCGAAGGTGAACTGGCCGCCGGGCAGTTCCACCGAAAATTCATCATCCAGCCGCTTCTTCAGCAGCGCACGCGCCAGGGGGGAATCGATGCTGATCCAACCCAGCCCAGCATCGGTCTCATCCGGCCCGACAATGCGATAGCGGCTGGTCTCACCGCTGTCCACGTTCTCCAGTTCCACCCATGCGCCAAAGAACACCGCCAGCGGATCGGTCGGCGTGGTATCGACCACGCGTAGCGATTCCAACCGCTTGGTCAGGTAGCGCACACGACGGTCGATCTCGCCCAGCTGCTTCTTGCGATAGGTGTACTCGGCGTTTTCCGAACGGTCGCCTTCCGCAGCGGCCGCGGCCAGTGCCTTCACCACCTCGGGGCGGCGCACACGCCATAGGTCATCCAGTTCGGCCTTCAGCCGGGCGTGGCCGGAGGCGGTGATCAGGGCGGTACTCTTTTCTGCAGGGGGACGCCAACGCGACATGTGGTGCGACTTCTTTTCAGGGGAACGATGGGGTCGGATCCTTTTGCAGGAAAGGGATCCGACCCCAGTAGTTGCAGATCAGCGCTTGCCGCCGAAGATGCCACCCAGGATGCCACGCACGATCTGGTTGCCCAGCTTTGTGCCGACGGTGCGCGTGGTCTGCTTGGCCATGGTCTCGATCATGCCCTGGCGGCGCTTGGTGCCGAAGATCGCATCCTTGATCGCCTGGCCGAAACCGCCTTCCTGCGCTTCGTCCTGCTCGCGACTACGCGCGGCCGGTGCCTGCGCCTGTTCGACAGTCTTCTGCGCACGCTGGGCCAGCAGTTCGGCGGCCGATTCACGGTTGATCGCGGTGTCGTAGCGGCTGCCGACCGGGCTGCCGGCACGCACCTGGGCACGCTCGGCCTCGGTGATCGGCCCCATCCGGCAGCGCGGCGGCGCGATCATCGTCTGCTGCACCGGCATCGGCACACCCTTGTCCTGCAGCGTGGACACCAGCGCTTCGCCGGTACCGAGCTGGCTGAGCACCTTGGCCACGTCCAGCTTCGGGTTCGGCACGAAGGTCTCGGCAGCAGTCTTCACTGCCTTCTGGTCGCGCGGGGTGAATGCACGCAGCGCATGCTGCACGCGGTTGCCGAGCTGGCCGAGGATGTTGCCCGGCACGTCATCAGGGAACTGCGAGCAGAAGTACACGCCCACGCCCTTGGAGCGGATCAGGCGCACCACCTGCTCGATGCGCTGCACCAGCGACGGCGGTGCATCGTCGAACAGCAGGTGCGCTTCGTCGAAGATGAAGACCAGCTTCGGCTTGTCCAGGTCGCCCACCTCCGGCAGCTGCTCGAACAGCTCCGACAGCAGCCACAACAGGAAGGTGGAATACAGCTTCGGCTTGAGCACCAGCTGGTCGGCGGCAAGGATGCCGATCATGCCGCGGCCGTCGTGATTGACCCGCATGATGTCGGCCAGTTCCAGGGCCGGCTCACCGAAGAAGTTCTCGCCGCCATCCTGCGCCAGGCGCAGCACCGACCGCTGGATCGCAGCGATGGACTGCGCGCTGACCAGGCCGTACTCGGTGGAGATGTCCTTGCGCTCCTCGGCCACCAGGCCGAGCAGCGCGCGCAGGTCGTCCATGTCCAGCAGCAGCAGGCCACGGTCGTCGGCCAGCTTGAACACGATGTCGAGCACGCCGGACTGGGTGTCGTTCAACTCGAGGATGCGCGCCAGCAGGGTCGGGCCCATCTCGCTGACCGTGGTGCGCACCGGGTGACCCAGCTTGCCGTACAGGTCCCAGAAAATGGTCGGGCTGGCGGCCGGTGCGTAGTCGGCCACGCCGATCTCGGCGGCGCGCTTGAGGAGGTTCTCGGCGCCGGTGCCGGGCACCGCCAGGCCGGACACATCGCCCTTCACATCGGCCAGGAACACCGGCACGCCCAGCCGCGAGAAGCCCTCGGCCAGGGTCATCAGGGTCACGGTCTTGCCGGTACCGGTGGCGCCGGCCACCAGGCCGTGGCGGTTGCCGAGTTTCGGCAGCAGGGTGACGGCCACATCGTCGGTGATGCCTTTGCCGAGCAGAATCGGATCCATGGTCCAGCCCTTGTGGTGAATAGCCAATGTTAACCGCCGGCGGTGACGGTCCGAAGGTCGGCTTGCCCGGACCTTGGCGGCGCCGCTACTCTGCCTGCCTGTTTCGCACACAGTGCCATCAATGCCCGTTCCTGTCCTGATTTCCCGCGGTTGGCCGCTGCTGGCCCTGGCCGGCCTGGTTTCCCTGGCGCCCGACGCCCATGCGCAGCGGGTTTCGGCCCGGGACAAGGTGAAGGTGGATGCGCTGCAGCAGCGCATGACCGTCGCCGAGAAGCGTTACAGCGATGCGCTGCTGCTGGTCGCCAATGCCGACCCCAAGGGCAGCAACGAAGCCGACGCCGCGCTGGAGGACATGGAAGATGTCCTCAACGACTGCGTGAAGCAGAAGGGCTGCCAGATGGGCACCCTGCTGGCCAGCTACAAGCGCCTGCTCAAGCACGACGCCGACGCGGCCGCCAGCGATGACGTGGCCGACGAGGGCGGTGATCGCCTGGAAGCCGACCCCGACCACATCGGCCCGCTTACCGCCGACGTACCGGAGGCCGCGCGCGCTGCCGCGCTGCTGAACGACAAGCGGCACGCCTTCGACAGCATGGTCGAATACAACCCGGCGGTGCAGGCCGGCATCCGCCGCTGGCTGACCGACATGCGCCCGGCGTTGCTGACCAGCTACGAGAACTACCAGAACCTGCGTGCGGTGATGTGGCCGGAGTGGGAGAAGCGTGGCCTGCCTGAAGCGCTGCTGTTCGGCATCATGGCCAAGGAGTCCAATGGCCGCGTGCATGCTTCATCGCGCGCTGGCGCCGCCGGGTTGATGCAGTTCATGCCGGCCACCGGCCGCCGCTTCGGCCTCGGCCCGGATGGCACCGGCTTTGACACCCGCTTCGATGCACGCAGTGCGGCCGAGGCCAGCGCCAGCTACCTCAACGAACGCCTGCGCGAACTGAACAACAACGTGGAAATGTCGGTGGCCGCCTACAATGGTGGCGAAGGCCGCGCCGCGCGCGTGTTCAAGCAGAGCGCCGGGCAGAGCTTCTGGACCGACAGCGTCTACAACCAGTTCCCCGGCGAGACCAAGGACTACGTGCCGATGGTGATCGCCGCGGCCTGGATCTTCCTGCACCCGCAGCAATACGGCGTGGAGTTCCCGAAGATCAGCGCGCAGCCGGCCACGCTGCGCCTGGCCAGGTCGACCACCATCTACGAACTGACCATCTGCCTGGGCAGCCACGGCACCCGCGATGGCTACATGCGCGCGCTGCGCAACCTCAACCCGCGCTATGAGGCCGATGGCTGGATCCCGGCCGGCACGCTGATCAATGCCACCACCCGCATCGCCGGCCTGTACCAGCGCAACTGCGTCAGTGGCCCGCGTGCCGACCTGGCCCGGACGCTGATCACCGCCGATCTGAACGCAGCAATCAAGCGCCCGGCCGCGACCAGCTACACCGGAAGCGTGGCCGTGGGCGGCGTGGTGCCGGTGGCCGATGCGGCCGCGTCCACCAGCGTGCCGACCACGCCGGTCGCTTCGGTGGCCACGCCGCGCCCGGCGGCGCGCCCGAAGCCGGTGCGCAGCCACAAGGTGGGCCGGGGTGAAACCCTGGGCGCCATCGCGGCCAAGTTCCAGTGCGACGTGCCCACCCTGGCCCGCGCCAATGGCCTGAAGGCCCCGGCCTACAGCCTGCGCCACGGCCAGACGCTGAAGCTGCAGGGCTGCGACAAGTAATCCCCCGACCCTGGAATCCGCATGGACCTCGAAGACACCCGCAACCTGTTCGCCAACCTCCGCGAAAACACCGACTGGGACATCACCGGCCCGTTGCTGTGGGGGTACTTCTTCGTGCACTCCACTGCCGAGCCGTTGCAGGCACTGGCGCAGCACCTGCAGGCGCAGGGTTACACCTTCGTGGAATTGTTCGAACAGGATCCGGAAGAGGGCGACGCGCCGTTCCACGTGCTGCATGTGGAGCGCGTGGAGATCCACGACGAAGCCTCGCTTGACCGCCGCAACCAGGAATTCGCAGCGCTGGCCGCGGAGAAGGGCGTGGAAGACTACGACGGCATGGACGTCGGTCCGGCCCCGTCCCTGCAGTAACGCGCGTACCGGTAGTGCCGGCCGCTGGCCGGCAATGCTCGACGCGTTGGATCAGCGGAGATGCCGGCCAGCGCCCGGCACTACCGAAGCCTCAGCGCAGCTTCGCCAGCGCCTGGCCCAGCTGCACCGGGCTTTCAGCGCCCAACTGCGGGGCGAAGTCAGCCACGCCCGGCGGCAGCAGCACGATCACGGTGGAGCCGTAGTTGAAGCGCGCCATCTCGGTAAAGCGCTCCAGCCTGATGCCCTGGCCGCGGTAGTCCTTGCGGGTGATGCGGTCGCCATAGTGCGGAATCTCCTCGCCGCTCCACACGGTTTCCACCCCGGACACCAGCAGCGCACCGACCATCACGCTGACCATCGGGCCGAAGCTGGTGTCGAAGTGGCAGACCAGGCGCTCGTTGCGGGCGAACAGGCGCGGTACGCCGTTCACTGCCGCCGGACCAACGCTGAACAGGCGCCCCGGCACGTGCACGGTCTCACGCAGGGTGCCGGTCCACGGCATGTGCACGCGGTGGTAATCGCGCGGCGACAGGTACACCGTGGCGTAGAGCCCATCGTTGTATGGCTTGGCGTCCTCGTCACTGCCCAGCAGTTCGGCAGCGGTGAACGACTGGCCCTTGGCCTGGAAGATGCGGCCGGCCTCGATCTTCCCCAGCTGGCTGATGCGGCCGTCGGCCGGCATCACCAGGCTGCGCGGATCGGCGTCAGCCACGCGCGCACCCGGCTTCAGCGCACGGGTGAAGAACTGGTTGAAGGTCGCATAGCTGCGCGGGTCCGGGTTGGCCGCTTCGTCCAGGTTGACGTTGAACTTGCGGGTGACCGTGTCGATCAGCCAGCGCGATACGCGCGGATCGTCCGAGTACGCCAGCGAACGCGCCATCGAGGACAGCAGGCGGTGTGGCAGGGCGTACGTCAGGGCGGTGGTGAGGCTCATGGGGCGGTTTTCTCGGTCAGCTTCTGCAGGTCGCGGGCAATGGCCGGCGCGTTGAACGGGGGGCGTACCAGGCCGGCAAGGCGGCCCTGCGGGTCGAGCACGGCCAGGCTGGCCGAATGCTCGACGGTGTAATCCTCGGGGTTCTCGTCGAAATGCTTGCCCGGCACCTTCTGGAACACGAAGCCCAACGAGGTGGCGAAGCGCTCCAGCGAGGGAACGTCAGCGGTGGCGGCCAGGGTGTCCTTGTGAAAACCGTGCACGTACTCGCCGAGGCGGGTGGCGCTGTCGCGGTCGGGGTCGACCGAGATGAACAACACGCGTGGGCGCAGGCTGTCGGGCAGGGCTTCCCACTGGTTCTGTGCGCCGGCCAGCTCGGCCAGGGTGGTCGGGCAGACGTCCGGGCAGAAGGTGAAGCCCAGGAACACCAGGGTCCAGTGGCCCTTCAGTTCGCCCGGGATCAGGCGGGTGCCGTCGGACTGGGCCAGGTTGAAGTCGGGCAGTTCGCGCGGCTGCGGGTACAGCGTGATCGCTTCGGTGGCCGGGGCATTGGCCGGCGGCTTCGGCGCGAACAGCTGCTGGGCGGCCAGCAGGCCGAGACCCGCCGCCAGGGCGATCAGCAGGATGATGCCGGCGTTGCGATTGAACATGGGGGCTCCCGCGCGAAGTGGGCCCCATCATACCGGCTGTGGCCCGAATCGTTTCCGCCGCAACGGATGCCGCCACGGGCGCCAGCCCCTATAATCGGGGGCCACTTTGCCCGCAGTACCGCCATGACCGCTGAAACGGCCGCCGAACTCCACACGATCATCGATCTGATCCGCTACGGCACCAGCCGTTTCAACGAAGCCGGACTGACCTTCGGGCACAGCTACGACAATGCGCTGGACGAGGCCACCCAGCTGGTGCTGCACAGCCTGCACCTGCCGCATGACCTCGGCCCGGCCTATGGCCAGGCGCGCCTGCTGCAGGCCGAGAAGCTGCGCGTGCTGGAGCTGTTCGAGCGTCGCATCGACGAACGCATCCCGGCTGCCTACCTGACCGGTGAGGCCTGGTTCGCCGGCCTGAGCTTCAAGAGCGACAAGCGCGCCCTGGTGCCGCGCTCGCCGATCGCCGAACTGATCGAATGCGGCTTCGAGCCGTGGCTGGCCGGCCGCGATGTCAGCCGTGCGCTGGACCTGTGCACCGGCTCGGGCTGCATCGCCATTGCCATGGGTCACTACTACCCGAACTGGGAAGTGGACGGCGTCGACCTGAGCGACGATGCACTGTCGCTGGCCGAAGAAAACAAGGAGCGCCTGCAGGCGCACAACGTCACCCTGCTCAAGTCGGACCTGTTCAACGGCCTGACCGGTCGCCACTACGACCTGATCGTCACCAATCCGCCGTACGTCACCAACGACGAGACCGATGCCCTGCCGCAGGAGTACTCCTACGAGCCGGAAATGGGCCTGCGTGCCGGCGACGACGGCCTGGACCTGGTGCTGAAGATCCTGCGCGACGCCCCGCTGCACCTGAGCGAGGACGGCCTGCTGATCTGCGAAGTGGGCGAATCCGAGCAGCACCTGATCAAGCTGCTGCCGGAAGTCGACTTCGCCTGGATCGAGTTCAAGGTCGGCCAGATGGGCATCTTCGCGGTCGAGTGCCGCGAGCTGATCGCCCACAGCGCGCGCATCACCGAACTGGCGGCGCAGCGCCCGTGAGCTCCAATTCGTTCGGCAAGCTGTTCACCGTCACCACGTTCGGCGAGTCGCACGGGCCGGCCATCGGCTGCGTGATCGATGGCTGCCCTCCGGGGCTGGCGCTGGACGCGGCCGAATTCGCCCACGACCTGCAGCGTCGCGCCACCGGCAAGAGCCGCCACACCTCGGCGCGTCGCGAGGCCGATGAGGTCGAGATCCTGTCCGGCGTGTACGAGGGCCTGACCACCGGCACCCCGATCGCGCTGCTGATCCGCAACACCGACCAGCGCAGCAAGGACTACGCCAACATCGGCCAGCAGTTCCGGCCGGGTCATGCCGACTACAGCTACTGGCACAAGTACGGCATCCGTGACCCGCGTGGTGGCGGCCGTTCCTCGGCACGCGAGACCACCATGCGCGTTGCCGCCGGCGTGGTCGCCAAGAAGTGGCTGGCCGAGCGCTTCGGCGTGACCGTGCGTGGCTACCTGTCACAACTGGGCGACGTCACCCCGGCCGGTTTCGACTGGTCGGCGGTGGAAGACAATCCGTTCTTCTGGCCGCACGCCGAGCAGGTGCCCGAGCTGGAGGCGTACATGGATGCGCTGCGCAAGTCCGGTGACTCGGTCGGTGCGCGCGTGGACGTGGTCGCCGACAACGTGCCGCCGGGCTGGGGCGAGCCGATCTACGGCAAGCTCGATGGTGAACTGGCCGCTGCCCTGATGAGCATCAACGCAGTGAAGGGCGTTGAGATCGGCGATGGTTTTGCCAGTGCCGCGCAGAAGGGTACCGAGCACCGCGACCTGCTGACGCCGCAGGGCTTCGCCAGCAACCATGCCGGCGGCATCCTCGGTGGCATCTCCACCGGCCAGCCGGTAGTTGCGTCGATCGCCCTGAAGCCGACTTCCAGCCTGCGCCTGCCGGGCCCGTCGCTGGATACGGCCGGGAACGTGGTCGAGGTGGTCACCACCGGACGCCACGATCCTTGCGTCGGCATCCGCGCCACGCCGATCGCCGAGGCGATGGTGGCGATGGTGCTGATGGACCAGGCGCTGCGCCATCGCGCGCAGTGTGGCGATGTCGGCACGATCACCCCGCGCATTCCCGGGCAGATCGATGGCTGACACGCGGCCGACGGTGTGGGTGAGCCAGCCGCTGATCGAGGCGGCCATCGCGCCGTTGCGCGATCGCGTACAGCTGCGCAGCACCGACACCGTTACCGCTTGGACGCCCGCGCAGATCGCCGAACAGCTGGCCCGCGCCGACGGCGCGATCATCACCCTCAACGAGCGCATCGGTGCGGCCCAGGTGGCCGGCGCCGCGCAGCTGCAGGTGATCGCCAATGTCGGCGTCGGCTACAACAATCTGGATGTCGACGCGCTCAGTGCGGCCGGCATCCTCGCCAGTAACACGCCGGACGTCCTGACCGAGACCACCGCCGATCTCGGCTTCGCGTTGCTGATGGCCACTGCACGCCGGATCACCGAGTCCGAGCGCTGGCTGCGCGAAGGCCAGTGGCAGCAGTGGTCGTTCCAGACCATGCTGGGCGCGGATGTCCATGGCAGCACGCTGGGCATCCTCGGCATGGGCCGCATCGGCCAGAGCATCGCACGCCGCGGTGCACACGGGTTCGGCATGAAGGTGCTGTACCACAACCGTTCGCGGTTGCCGGCCGATACCGAGGCGGCGCTTGGCGCGACCTACGTGGACCTGGACACGCTGCTGGCGGAGTCCGACCACCTGGTCACGGTGCTGCCCTACACCCCGGCCTCGCATCACATCATCGATGCGGCGGCGCTGGCGAAGATGAAGCCGTCAGCCACCCTGGTGAACATCGCCCGCGGCGGCATTGTCGACGAACTGGCGTTGGCCGACGCGCTTGCCCGAGGCCGTCTGGCCGCTGCCGGCCTGGATGTCTACGAGGGTGAGCCGGCGGTGCGCCCCGAACTGCTGGCGCTGCGCAATGTCGTGCTCACGCCGCACATCGGCAGCGCCTCGCTGGCCACGCGCACGGCGATGGTACAGCTGGCCGTGGATAATCTGGTTGCCGGGCTCGGCCTGGACGGCGGCCCGTCGCGCATGCCGAGCGCGATCAACGCTGATGCGGCGATGGCCGCGCGCGTGACGCTGGGCAAAAAAACCGGGAAACGATAGGGAACCTCCGCGCGCCCCGCTTGAGGAGGTTCCCCGAACCCAGCTGTCGTGCGTGTTTCTTCCCCATTCCCGTTTTCGTGAGAGTTCCCCCATGAGCAATGCACAGCGCAGTTTCCACGTCGCCGTCGTCGGTGCCACCGGTGCGGTCGGCGAGACCATGTTGTCGATCCTGGCCGAGCGTGGTTTCCCGGTCGGTACCCTGAGCGTCCTGGCTTCCGAGCGTTCGGCCGGCGGCGAGATCGAATTCAACGGCCAGAAGGTCAAGGTGCAGGACCTGGCCACCTTTGATCCGAGCGGTGTCGAGATCGCGCTGTTCTCGGCCGGTGGCAGCGTGTCCAAGGAATACGCACCGAAGTTCGCCGCTGCCGGTGCGGTGGTGATCGACAACTCTTCGGCCTTCCGTTACGACGATGACGTGCCGCTGGTGGTGTCCGAGGTCAACCCGGAGCAGGTCGCCAACCGTCCGCGTGGCATCATCGCCAACCCGAACTGCTCGACCATGCAGATGCTGGTGGCACTGGCGCCGCTGCACCGCAAGTACGGCATCGAGCGCATCAACGTCTCCACCTACCAATCGGTGTCCGGCGGCGGCCGTTCGGCTACCGAGGAACTGGGCAAGCAGACCGGCCAACTGCTGAGCTTCCAGGAAATCGATCCGCAGCGCTTCCCGGTGCAGATCGCCTTCAACCTGATCCCGCACATCGACGACTTCCAGGACAATGGCTTCACCAAGGAAGAAATGAAGCTGATCTGGGAAACCCGCAAGATCCTCGGCGACGACAGCATCCTGGTGAACCCGACTGCGGTGCGCGTGCCGGTGTTCTACGGCCACTCCGAGTCGGTGGCGATCGAGACCCGCGACAAGGTCACCGTCGCCGAAGCGCGCGCGCTGCTGGAGCAGTCGCCGGGCATCGAAGTGGTGGATCGTCACGAAGCCGGTGGTTACCCAACCCCGGTCACCCACGCCTCGGGCACCGACGCGGTGTACGTCGGCCGCATCCGCGAGGACCTCTCGCACCCGCGCGGCCTGAACCTGTGGATCGTGTCGGACAACGTGCGCAAGGGCGCGGCGTTGAATGCCGTGCAGCTGGCCGAGCTGGTCGCCGCCGAGCAGCGCTGATTACAGCGGTTGCCTCACCGGTAGTGCCGGCCGCTGGCCGGCATTGCCGTGATCCTTGTGCCGGAGTGCACGCCGGCCAGCGGCCGGCACTACCTCAAGGGTCTTTCCGGTGGGTGCGGACCCCGGTCCGCACGCTTTATAGTGTCGCCCATGAATAAACGGGCCAGGGGCGCAAAGCGCCCGCTCCTCTATCTTTCCACCGCGCTGCTGGCCCTGGCCAGCAGTTCGGCACTCGCATTGGGCCTGGGAGACATCCGTGTCCTGTCCAAGTCGGGGCAGCCATTGCTGGCCGAAATCCCGGTGGTGTCGGCGGACCCGTCCGAACTGGAAAACCTGCGCGTGGCGCTGGCCTCGCCGGTCACCTTCGAACGCGTCGGCCTGCAACGGCCGACCGGGCTGGTCAGCGAGCTGCAGTTCGAGCTGACCCGCAATGCGCAGGGCAGGGCGGTGGTGCGCGTCACCTCGCAGGCCCCGGTGGAGACGCCATCGCTGAGCTTCCTGATCGAAGCTGACTGGGGCCAGGGCCGCCTGGTGCGCGAGTACTCCGCGCTGGTCGACGCGCCGTCCAGCGCGCTGGCCGTGGCCGAGCCGGAGATCGTCGCGCCGGCAGGCACGCTCTCCAATACCATCGTGCGCGAACCTGCACCGGCTTCGGCAACGGTGCCAGCGGCAGAGGCGCCCACTACGCCGCCACCTGCGGTGGCGCCTGCACCGGCACGCCCGCGTGCGGCCTCCGCGCCGGTCGCTGCACCGGCGGTCGATGGCAGCGTCACCGTGCAGCGCGGTCAGACCCTGTCGCAGATCGCCAGCGCGGTGGCGCGTGGCAACCAGGTCAGCCGCGACCGCGCGATGATCGCCCTGCTGCGCGCCAATCCCGAAGCCTTCATCCGTGGCAACGTCAATCTGCTCAAGCAGGGCGCGGTGCTGCGCATGCCGGGCAGCGATGCGCTTGCCGCTGTCGATGCCGCCGAGGCCGCCGCGCTGGTGCGCGAGCACGCCGCGCAATGGCGGCAGGCGCGCACCGTGCCGCAACCGGCGGGTGCGGTCGCGCCGGCCGCCAAGGCGGCAACCGCGAACGCTTCTTCCCCGGCTGCCGCCAACGGGGCACGACTTGAGATCGCTCCGGCGCTGGCGTCCGACGCCGCGCACGCGGGCACAACCACCGGCACCGCTGCCGGCAGCGAGGGTGACATGCTGGGCAACGAACAACTGCGACAGGCGCGTGAGGACATCGCCACCCGCGATGCCGAGATCGGTGAACTGAAGCAGCGCGTGGCTGATCTGGAGAAGCTGAAGGAGCAGCAGCAGTCGTTGATCGCGATGAAGGACAACGACCTGGCTGCCGCGCAGCAGCGCCTGGCACAGGCGCCGGGTTCCCGTGATGCGGCAACGCCGTGGTACTGGCTGGTGCTGCCGGTGCTGCTGTTGGCGGCGGGCGCGGCCTGGCTGCTGCGTCGTCGCAAGCCGTCGCCGCTGCCGCCGCTGCGTGAGGAAGACGATGCCGCCGGCCTGGCCGCTGCGGTGCCGGCAGGTGCGGCGCTGGATACGCTGGCCGAGCAGTCCTCGTGGTCGCCGGCTGTTGCCGACAATGGTCGCCAGGAACCGGCGATGCCTGCCTGGGCGACCGAAACCGAAGTACACGACGTGGTGGTCGCCGAACCCGTCGCCGAGCACGCGGTGCGGGCCGAATGGCAGGCCGAGACACTGCGCGATGAGGACGCGGTGGCATTGCCCGAAGCGGTGACCGATCTGCCGCGCTGGGACGATTCCGCAACCACCGGCGACGAGGTTGTCGTCGCCGAGCCGCTGCAGGACGAACGCGTTGTACCGCAGGCGCCGGCCGAAGTGGCGGTGCCGGACTACGCACTGCATGCCGAACAGCAGCCGCAGTTCCGCGGAGTGTTCGATCTGCCGGCTGACGCGCATGAGAACGAGGCTCCGGCGGATACCGTACATCCCGAGGCCATCGACAGCATCGACCATGGCAGCGTCGACGCTTCTTATTCCGACGATATCGCGCCGAGCGCGGCCGCGCCCGCCGGCGACGCGGGCTGGTCGCCGCGTGCCGGCCAGGAGCGCCTGGAACTGGCCATTGCCTACCTCGATCTGGGCGACGCGCAGACTGCGCGCACCCTGTTGCTGGAAGTCGCCGAAGGCGGTGACCTGCACAGCCAGGCCCAGGCCCGCGAACTGCTGGCCCGCCTGCCGTGACCGAACCTGCCGACAAGGATCCTGCCATGAGCCGCGAGCGTCGCATCGACTACGTTGAATTCGCTTCCAGCGACCCGGCCGCAAGCCGCGCCTTCTTCGAGAAGGTGTTCGGCTGGTCGTTCGTCGATTACGGCAGCGACTATACGGCGTTCGACGATGGCCGCCTGCAGGGCGGCTTCTTCCGCGGCCAGCCGCAGCGGGCCAGCGACAGCGGCGCACCGCTGCTGGTGCTGTATGCCGACGCACTGGCACCGGTCGAGGCCGCCGTGCGCGACGCCGGCGGCGAGATCGTGCGCCCGGTGTTTTCCTTCCCCGGTGGCAGCCGCTTCCAGTTCGTCGAGCCCGGTGGCAACGAACTGGCGGTCTGGTCCGAACGCGATCCGGCCTGAGCGCCGCCCCATACGCAATATCGAGGTAGCACATGCGTTACGCGCTTGGCGTCGAATACGACGGCAGCGATTTCAGGGGCTGGCAGAACCTGGGCGAGGGCGGTCCCAGCGTGCAGGCCAGCCTTGAGCAGGCCCTGTCGTCGGTGGCCGATACGCCGCTGCAGGTGGTCTGCGCCGGCCGCACCGATGCCGGCGTGCATGGCCAGTGCCAGGTCGTCCATTTCGATACCGACGTGGTGCGCGACCCGCGCGCCTGGATGCTGGGCACCACCACCCGCCTGCCGCGCTCGATCGCGGTGCGCTGGTGCGTGCCGGTGGCCGACGATTTCCACGCCCGCTTCTCGGCACGCGCGCGCCGCTACCGCTACCGCCTGCTCAATCGCGAGGTGAGGCCTGCGCTGGACCGGCAGACCCTCAGCTGGGAGCGCCGGGCGCTGGACGAGACGCTGATGCACGCCGCCGGCCAGGCCCTGATCGGCGAAAATGACTTCAGCGCGTTCCGCTCCGTGCAGTGCCAGGCGCTGCACGCGCGGCGTGAGCTGCAATCACTGCAGGTCAGCCGCCAGGGCGAAGTGATTGAAGTGGCCGTGCAGGGCAATGCATTCCTTCATCACATGGTCCGCAATATCGTCGGATCGTTGATCCTGGTGGGCAGCGGTGAAAAACCGGTGGAATGGATCGCCGAACTGCTGGCCGGGCGCGATCGCACCGTAGCCGGTCCCACCGCACCGCCGCAGGGCCTGGTGTTCCTTGGGCCCCTGTACCCCGACAACTGGCATCTGCCCGCCGAGGTCACGCTATGAGCCGCTCCTACTACCGCACGCGCATCAAGTTCTGTGGCATGACCCGTGCCGGCGATGTCCGCCTGGCCGGTGAGCTGGGCGTGGACGCAGTGGGTTTCATCTTTGCCCGCGAGAGCAGCCGCCGGGTTGCTCCAGCCGAAGCACGCGCGATGCGCCAGGCGATCGCGCCGATGGTCGATGTGGTGGCCCTGTTCCGCAACAACAGCAAGGAAGAGGTGCGCGAGGTGCTGCGCACGGTGCGGCCAACCCTGCTGCAGTTCCACGGCGAGGAAGACGAGAGCTTCTGCCGCAGCTTCAACATGCCCTACCTGAAGGCGATTGCCATGGGGGGCCGGGAAGAGGTCAATGCGCGGACGTTGCAGCTACGTTACCCCAGCGCGGCGGGGTTCCTGTTCGACAGCCATGCGCCGGGTGGCGGTGGCGGTACCGGCGTGGCCTTCGACTGGGGCCGTATCCCGACCGGCCTGCACCGGCCGTTCCTGCTGGCCGGTGGCCTGAACCCGGAAAACGTCTACGACGCTGTGCTTGCCACGCTTCCCTGGGGCGTGGACGTGTCCAGCGGCATCGAACTGGAGCCGGGCATCAAGGACGGCTACAGGATGCGCACCTTCGTCGAGGAAGTGCGCCGCGCCGACTGCACCGTGCTGGAGTAGGACCGGGAGGCTGCGGCGTCACGTTACCTGAGCTGGCCAGCGACCCAGCCCGCCAGGGCGTCGACGCGTGCGTCGGCCTGGCCATCCGGCCGCGCCAGCACCCAGAAGCCGCCGGTGGCGGTAAATCCCCACGGTGCGACCAGCCGGCCTGCGGCCAGGTCTTCGGCCACCAGCGGCTCCGGTGCGATCGCCGGGCCCAGCCCGGCTACCGCGGCTTCCAGCAGGTAGTACAGGTGCTCGAAGGCGGTGCCCAGCTGCAGCTTCGACACGTCCAGATCGTGCGCCTGTGCCCATGCCGGCCATGCCTGCGGCCGTGAGCTGGTGTGCAGCAGCGTCTCCTGCAACAGCGCCGACGGCGGTGCATGCCGCAGGCGCTGCGCGGCCGGATGCGATGGCGCCACCACCACGCCGACCCGTTCCGGCGCCAGCTCGCGTACCTGCCAACCTCGTGGCCACGGGCCCTGCGCCAGCAGCAGCACGGCGTCCAGCGCCGCCTGCGCTTCGGTGAAACTGCCATCCAGTGCCGACCACTGCAGGCGCACGCCGGGCAGGGCAGCCTGCAATGCTGGCAGTCGTGGAATCATCCATCGCGCCAGCACGCTGCCACTGCAGCCCAGTACCAGCGCCGGGGCTGCTGCCGGCCGCCGCAGTTCGCGCACGCAGTCTTCGATGCCGCTGAAGGCCTCGCTGCATGCTGCCTGCAGCCGCGTGCCCGCAGCGGTCAGGCGCAGGCCACGGCCGGCCCGCTGGAACAACGCCAGGCCAAGGTGATCCTCCAGCAGCTTCAACTGCCGGCTGACCGCGCCGTGGGTGACGTGCAGGTCCTGCGCGGCGCGCCCAACGCCGCCAAGGCGGGCCGTCGCTTCGAACGCGCGCAGCGCATTGAGGGGAGGCAGCAGGGAACGGCTCATGTGAGATTTCCTGACGATATGCGCCAGATAATATCCATTTTCCGGTCATGACCCGTGCGCTAGAGTATCCACCTGTCTGAACCACCGGTCGTATCCATGTCTGCCTCCCCCATTGCCGACTATCACGCCTTCCCGGATGCCCAGGGCCACTTCGGCCGCTATGGCGGCAGTTTCGTTGCCGAAACCCTGGTCGGCCCGCTGCAGGAACTGGCCCAGGCCTATGACCAGGCGCGCCAGGATCCCGCATTCCAGCTGGCCTATGACCGCGACCTGGCGCACTACGTGGGCCGGCCGAGCCCGATCTATCACGCCCAGCGCCTGAGCGATCACGTCGGTGGCGCGCAGATCCTGCTCAAGCGCGAGGACCTGAACCACACCGGCGCGCACAAGATCAACAACACCATCGGCCAGGCCTTGCTGGCCGCGCGGATGGGCAAGAAGCGCATCATTGCCGAGACCGGTGCCGGCCAGCATGGCGTGGCCAGTGCCACGGTTGCCGCGCGGCTGGGCCTGGAATGCGTGGTGTACATGGGCGCCACCGACATCGAGCGGCAGAAGATCAATGTTTACCGCATGAAGCTGCTGGGCGCGACGGTGGTGCCGGTCACTTCCGGCTCGGCCACCCTGAAGGACGCACTCAACGAAGCCATGCGCGACTGGGTGACCAACGTGCAGGACACCTTCTACATCATCGGCACCGTGGCCGGCCCGGATCCGTATCCGCGCATGGTCCGTGACTTCAATGCCATCGTCGGCCGCGAAGCGCGTGAGCAGATGCTGGCCGAATACGGCCGCCTGCCGGATGCGATCACCGCCTGCGTGGGCGGCGGCAGCAATGCGATCGGCCTGTTCCATGCCTTCCTCAACGACCGCCAGGTCGAGATCGTCGGCGCCGAAGCCGCCGGTGACGGCATCAACACCGGCCGCCACGCCGCTTCGATCGCTGCCGGTCGCCCCGGTGTGCTGCACGGCAACCGCACCTATGTGCTGTGTGACGACGACGGCCAGATCATCGAGACCCACTCGGTATCAGCCGGCCTGGACTATCCGGGCGTCGGCCCGGAGCACGCGTTCCTGGCCGATACCGGTCGCGCACGCTATCTGGGCATCACCAACGAGGAAGCGCTGCAGGCCTTCCACCTGCTGGCGCATACCGAGGGCATCCTGCCGGCACTGGAATCCAGCCATGCGCTGGCGCAGGCGATCAAGCTGGCGCGTGAGCGACCGCGTGACCAGATCGTGCTGTGCAATCTGTCCGGCCGTGGCGACAAGGACGTGCACACCATCGCTGCGCGCGAAGGGCTGGTGCTGTGAGCGCGCGGCTGCGGAACAGCGGGGTGCTTCTGCTGGTGCTGGGCCTGGCCGCGTGCCAGCCGCCGGAACCGCCAGTGCTTGCGCCGGCCGCCAAAGCCACCGCGCAGCCCGCACAGCAGCCGGCCGCCAACGATGACCTCGACCCGATGGCGCGTACGCCGATCGTCGATCCGCCGTCTGCGGAAGAGAGCAACGGCGACAACGCTCCCGCCGTCGCCTCGGTTGCACTGGACCATGCCGGCGAAGTGCTGGTTGGCCAGCACATGGGGGACCTGAAGTCACTGGGGCCCTGGAAGGCACAGGGCGCGAAAGAGTTCTTCGAAGGCGACTGCGAGTACTACGACGGCAGGGGGTTGCCGCCGGGCGTGTCGATGATGACCGACGACGACCGCGTGGTCCGATTTGATCTGAAGCCGGGCGACGACCCGGAGCTGCCGGTTGAACAGCCCGGTCCATTCGGCCTGCGCATCGGCATGACCCGTGCCCAGGCCATGGCGCAGTTCCCGAAGCCGCCGGTATCCAGCCCGCATGCCTACGACGGTGACCAGGGCGAGTACCTCACCTGGCAGGACCCGGGTTCGGACCTGGGCATCCGCCTGGAACTGTTTGAAGGGAAGGTCACCCGGATGTACTGGGGAACCAGCGATGCGATTGAACTGATTGAAGGATGTGCCTGAGATGCCTGTATCCCGACTCGATGCCTGTTTCCAGCGCCTGCGCGAGCAGCAGCGCAAGGCGCTGATTCCCTTCATCACTGCCGGTGATCCCTCGCTGGAGGCCACCGTGCCGGTCATGCACGCGCTGGTTGAGGCCGGTGCCGATGTGATCGAGCTGGGCGTGCCGTTCTCCGATCCCATGGCCGATGGCCCGACCATCCAGCGCAGCTCCGAGCGCGCGCTGGCACGGGGGGCTGGCAGCCGCTACGTCCTGCAGGCCGTGGCGCAGTTCCGCGAGCGCGACGCGCAGACCCCGGTGGTGCTGATGGGCTACCTCAACCCGGTGGAGATCCATGGCTACGCGGCCTTCGCCAAGGCCGCCGTCGACGCAGGCGTGGACGGCGTACTGCTGGTCGACCTGCCGCCGGAAGAAGCGGGTGAAGCGCAGCAGGCCTTCGATGCAGCCGGCCTGGCACTGGTCCTGCTGGCGTCGCCGACCACCAGCGAAGCGCGGGCCGACAAGCTGCTGGCGCTGGCCCGTGGCTACCTCTACTACGTCAGCTTTGCCGGTGTCACCGGCGCGTCCGAACGCCTGGACAGCGATGCCGCCAGTGCCCGCCTGCAGGCCCTGCGCGCGCGCGCTTCAGTGCCGGTGGTTGCTGGCTTCGGCATCAAGGACGCCGCCAGTGCGGCGGCGATGGCGCGCCAGGCCGATGGCGTGGTGGTCGGCAGTGCATTGGTGGCGGCGCTGGCCGAAGCGGGCTCGGCTGAAGAGGCCGCGCAGCGTGCTGGAGACTTCCTGGCCCCGCTGCGGCAGGCGCTGGACGCGTAACGGTCGTGCCGGCCGCTGGCCGGCATCTGCCTGACGGCCACATGCAGTGCTGCCGGCCAGCGGCCGGCACTACCCATGGGTCTGCACGTAGGGGGCTGCCGGCCAGCGGCCGGCATGACCCAGCACCTAAACGTACGTCCCAGCATGGTTTTTTCCGGCGGCTCCGTGGCCGGCAAGGGGGTGCACGGGCAGGGAAAGCGGAGCTAGACTGTCCGCCTTTGCGGCCCTCGGGCCGCCCTGAACGGAAGTGTCCTCCCGCATGAGTTGGCTCAGCAAGTTGATGCCGTCCGGCATCCGCACCGACAACACCCCCAGCAAGAAGCGCAGTGTCCCCGAGGGCCTGTGGGAAAAGTGCAGCAACTGCGGCAGCGCGTTGTACCGTCCGGAACTGGAAGAGAACCTGGAGGTCTGCCCGAAGTGCGGCCACCACATGGCGATTCGCGCGCGCGCGCGCCTGGCCGCCCTGTTCGACGCCGACAGCACTACCGAGATCGGTGCGCGCCTGGGGCCGACCGACCTGCTCAAGTTCAAGGACCAGAAGAAGTACAGCGAGCGCATCAAGATCGCGCAGAAGAACACGGGTGAGTACGACGCGCTGATCGCCATGCGCGGTCTGCTCAAGGGCCGTGCACTGGTGGCCTCGTCGTTCGACTTCGCCTTCATGGGCGGCTCGATGGGCTCGGTGGTGGGTGAGCGTTTCGCGCTGGCCGCCGAAACCGCAGTCGAGATCGGTGCCCCCTACGTGTGCTTCTCGCAGAGTGGCGGCGCGCGCATGCAGGAAGGCCTGTTCTCGCTGATGCAGATGGCCAAGACCTCGGCCGCACTGGGCAAGCTGCGTGAAGCGGGCCTGCCGTACATCTCGGTGCTGACCCACCCGACCACCGGTGGCGTGTCGGCCTCGTTCGCGATGCTGGGCGACATCAACATCGCCGAGCCGCAGGCGCTGATCGGCTTTGCGGGTCCGCGCGTGATCGAGCAGACCGTGCGCGAGAAGCTGCCGGAAGGCTTCCAGCGTTCGGAGTTCCTGCTGGAACATGGTGCCATTGACCAGATCTGTGACCGCCGCGAGATGCGCGACCGCCTGTCCGATCTGCTGGCAATGCTGGGCCGTCAGCCGGCCCCGGAGATGGCTTGATGGGAGGCCGCAAGTACTTCGGTACTGACGGCATCCGTGGGCGGGTCGGCCAAGGCGTGATCTCGGCCGATTTCGTGCTGCGCCTGGGCAACGCCCTGGGCCGTGTCCTGGTCGCCCAGCGCGGCCAGGACGGGCGCCGGCCGATCGTGGTGATCGGCAAGGACACCCGCATTTCCGGCTACATGTTCGAAGCGGCGCTGGAGGCCGGCCTGGTCGCTGCCGGCGCCGACGTACAGCTGCTGGGGCCGATGCCGACCCCGGCGGTGGCGTTCCTGACCCGCACGCTGGGCGTGGACGCCGGCATCGTCATCAGCGCTTCGCACAACCCGCATTACGACAACGGCATCAAGTTCTTCTCCGCCCAGGGCGAGAAGCTCGACGACGCCACCGAACTGGCCCTGGAAGCGGCGCTGGACGTTCCGTTCACCACCGCCGAATCGGAGAAGCTGGGCAAGGCTTCGCGCGCGCGCGAAGCGGTCGGCCGCTACATCGAGTTCTGCAAGGCCAGCGTGCCGCGCGCGTTCGACCTGCGTGGCGTGCGCCTGGTGCTGGATTGCGCGCACGGTGCCACCTACCAGATCGCACCGCTGCTGTTCCGCGAACTTGGCGCCGAGGTGATCGGCATCGGTGCCGAGCCCAACGGCGTCAACATCAACGCCGGTGTGGGTTCCACCCATATCGACAACCTGGCGGCCAAAGTCCGCGAGACCCGCGCCGATCTCGGCATCGCCTTCGATGGTGATGGCGACCGAGTGCTGATGGCCGACGACCAGGGCAACCCGGTCGACGGCGATGACCTGCTGTACATCCTGGCCCGCGCCTGGAAGGACGAAGGCCGCCTGCACGGCCCGGTGGTCGGCACGCTGATGAGCAACTACGGCGTGGAGAGAGCTTTCGCCGATCTGCAGATCCCGTTCGTGCGCAGCAACGTTGGTGATCGATACGTGCACCAGGCGCTGGTCGAAGGCGGGGGCGTGCTTGGCGGTGAGGCCTCAGGCCACCTGCTGTGCCTGGACCGGGCGACCACCGGCGACGGTATTGTCAGTGCCCTGCAGGTACTGGTGGCACTGCGCAACGGCGGCCAGACCCTGCGCCAGGCGCTGAAGGGTTTGGAGCGGGTGCCGCAGAAAACGGTCAACGTGCGGTTGGGCAATGTCTCGGCCAAGGCCACGGTGCAGGCCGCCAGTGTGCAGGCCGCGCTGGCGGCCGCGCAGCAGTCGGTGGCCGGCCGCGGTCGCGCGTTCCTGCGCCCGTCGGGTACCGAGCCGGTGGTGCGGGTTACCGTCGAAGCCGATGACGCCACGCTGATGCAGGAGACTCTCGATCGCTTGTCCGCTGCGGTGCGCGAAGCCGCTGCCTGAGCAGCGTGGCAATCCCGCGTGTTGCACCCGACATGGCCGCGTATGCGGCCATGTTTTTTTCTGGGAGGGGGACTCAACCGTGCGCGACCCGCGATCGCGTTCAGCTGCGGCTGCGCACCTTGTGACGCGTCGTGTACGGGCGTTTCCGACCGCTGGGTCCTGCCCGCATCAGCGCGCGGGCAGGTGCTCTGGCATTGCACCTTGTGCGGCGCGTGACATCGCCCGCTGCCACTTCCAGGTGTCCCGGCACATGTCGGTGAGATCGTGACGCGCCTTCCAGCCCAGCTCGCGCAGCGCCAGCGAGGCATCGGCGAAGCTGACCGCGATGTCGCCATCGCGCCGCGGTACGATGCGGAACGGAACCCGCACGCCGGTGGTGAGTTCGAAGGCCTGGATCAGTTCCAGCACGCTGTGGCCCTGGCCGGTGCCAAGGTTGAGGGTGATGCTGCGCCGCTGGTCGCGAAGGAACTGCAGGGCCAGCACGTGGGCGCTGGCGACGTCCTGCACATGGATGTAGTCGCGCACGCCGGTACCATCATGGGTCGGATAGTCGTCCCCGAAGACCTGGACCTCCGGCAGCAGCCCGGCGGCGACCTGCGCGATGTAGGGCATCAGGTTGCTCGGCGTGCCATGCGGAAGCTCGCCGATCAGCGCGCTGGCGTGGGCGCCGACCGGGTTGAAGTAGCGCAGCGTCGCGATATGCAGGTCCTGGCCCGTTGCTGCCAGGTCGGCAAGCAGCTGCTCGACCACCAGCTTGGTGCGCCCATAGGGCGTCATCGCACAGGTTGAAGCGGTCTCGGCCACCGGGCAGTGGTCCTGGTTGCCGTACACCGTTGCCGAAGAGCTGAAGACCAGCAACTGCACGCCTGCATCCTGCATGGCACCGAGCAGGGCAATCGAACCGCTGATGTTGCTGTCGAAGTACTGCAGTGGAATCTTCTGGGACTCGCCCACGGACTTGAGCGCTGCGAAGTGCAATACGGCATCGATCGCGTGCTCCTGCATCAAGGCGGCCATGCGCGGCCGGTCCCGGATGTCAGCCTGCACGAACACCGGTGCCGTGCCGGTGATCCGTCCGATGCGCTCGACCACGCTGGCGTCGCTGTTGCACAGCGAGTCCACGATGACCACGCCGTGCCCCTGCTGCTGCAGCTCCACGCATGCATGCGAGCCGATGTAGCCAGCACCGCCGGTCACCAGTACGTTCATTGCCTTCACTGTTCCTTGGAGTCCATTCGAAAACCGGGTGTTGCCGCGATCAAGATGAACGTGGCCTCCTACGGGCCAGGCACCATCTTCTTCTGCCGCGCCTTGAAGCCGTTGAAGATCGGCGCGATCAACGGGTTGTAGCTCCATGCGATGCGCTTGCGCAGCCAGCTGGCCGGCCGGTTGCGGATCGCGAAGCGATAGATCCGCTCCGGATCGCCGCCAATCACGTTGCGGCCGAAGGGATGGGTGGTGTGCAGGTAGCGGAAGCCCTGTTCGCGTGCCACTTCGATGTAGTCAT
This sequence comes from Stenotrophomonas sp. YJH_SMC_58, assembly GCF_059369635.1. Taxonomy (NCBI): domain Bacteria; kingdom Pseudomonadati; phylum Pseudomonadota; class Gammaproteobacteria; order Lysobacterales; family Lysobacteraceae; genus Stenotrophomonas; species Stenotrophomonas sp. YJH_SMC_58. Next base: position 365,733 of record NZ_JCAFSW010000003.1, on the reverse strand, counting down.
CGTCGAAGTCACCATAGGGCCAGCACAGCGTATCGGAGACTTCGCCGAGCTTCTCCAGCAGCGTCTGCTTCGCCATGGCCAGGTCGCCGCTGATGCCTTCGCGGCGCTGCGCACGGTCCAGGTCATCGCGCTTGAGCCAACGGGTGTGGCTGTGGGTATGGCAGTGGACCTCGAACGTGCCGGCTTCGATTGCCGCACGCGCTTCGCTCCAGCGCATCATCACTTCGTCGCTGCGGCCCTGCTTGTAGATCAGGTCCTCGCAGGCGCGATGTTCCGGCGTGGCCGGCAGCTCGGCGCCTTCGATGCCTGCATGCGGGCGGATCGGACCTTCGTGCATCCAGCCGGTGACCACGAACACCACCGCATGCATGCCGTATTTCTGCAGGATCGGATGGGCGTAGACCCAGTTGTCCAGGTAGCCGTCGTCGAACGTGATCACGATCGATTTGCGCGGCACCGGCTTCCCGGCGAGAAAGCCGGCGTACTGGTCCAGCGTCAGCGAGGTCCAGCCGGTCCGTGCGAGCCAGGCGATCTGGCTCTCGAAGTTCTCCGGGGATACGGTGATCATTCCCGGCGAGTTGCTGACATGGTGGTGCATCAGCACCGGTACGGTTCTGGCGTTAGCCATGACCCAGCTCCTTCAACCATTGGAGGTAGTAGTTTTCAGTGGCCTCTCCGTGGCCTGCCGCGCTGAACTGCTTGGCGCTGCGGATCCAGTCCCAACCGGCGCGGCCCATCTGCCGGCGACGTTCCTGATCATCCACCAGCAGCCGCAACGCACCAGTGAGGGCGGCGTCATCACCCAGCCGGGTGAGGATGGCATTGCTGCCTTCCACCAGCATTTCAGGCACGCCGCCAACGCGATGCGAGACGATCGGCAGTGCCGCCTGCGCCGCCTCGAGGAACACGGTCCCCGAGGCTTCCTTGTGGGTGGCCAGGGCGAAGATGTCGAAACCGGCCATCAGCCGGTGTGCGTCGCTGCGGAAGCCGAGCAGGTGCACCTGGCGCTCCAGCCCGAGTTCGCTGCGCAGGGCCTGCAGGCGGCCCATGACCGGCTCGCCGTCGCCGACCACGGCCAGGTGCAGGTCGGGATTGGTCTTGCATAGTGGCGCCATGGCGCGCAGCAGCTCGGCATGGCCCTTGGGCCCGCGCAGCACGGCCACGCAGCCGACCACGATGTCGCGCTCGGCGAAACCGAGTTCGGCGCGGACCTGTGCGCGGGTGGCCTGCAGGTTCTCCCAGGGATCGCCCTGCTCGGTCATGCCCCAGCGCGGTGGCGTCGCCATGGGGGGCACGATGCCGATGTGCTCGGCGGCAATGCCGCGGTCGACCAGCAGCCGCTTGACGAAATCGCTGACGGTGATGATCCGGTGCGGAAGACCGGTATAGGTCAGCAACGAATTGACCGGACTCATCAGGTGGCGCGAGCGCACCACCAGTGGCGTGCCGCCCAGGCGTGCGCCGGCCGCGGCGATCAGTGCGTCGCGGCGGCTGGTGGTGTTGACCACGTCGTAGCGTTCGCGGCGTACCAGGCGTGACACCGACCAGATGCCGCGCAGCAGCCGTGCCAGGCCGCCCATGCGCAGGGTATGCACGGTGAAGCCATCGTCGCGCGCGAGCTGGGCCAGGCGGGCATCGGGCTGGCACAGCAGCGACACCTGGTGCCCACGCGCACGCATCACCTGCATGTGGCGGAAGATGTAGATCTCCTGGCCGCCCATTCCCCGGGCAGCTTCGGTATGCAGGATCCGCAGCGAGCGTTTCATGGAATCCATCCTCTGTGGTCAGCGGTTGCGGAAGCGGGTCAGCGCTTCCCATGCGGTACGGACGGCGCCGGCATCCGGTGCCTGGCGCGGCAGCGGGCGGTAGTGCCGGTCGAGCGCGGTGGCGTTGCCGAACTTGTCGAACACGTAGATGGCATCGCCATGGCGGACGGCGCGTTGTGACCAGCTTTCCACCACCAGTGCGCGCTCGCCTGCGGGTTCGGCCAGCAGATCCTGGCCGGTGCTGAAGTCGCTCAGTGCGTTCTCGCAGCCCAGGGCGTGGCGCATCAACGTCGGCACCCAGTCCTCATGTGAACTGGTGCGTGTCTCATGGCCTCTGGGCTGGCCGGGCCAGTGCAGCACGAACGGTACCTGCAGCTGGTAGTCGGAGAAGTTGCCGTTGTGGCCCCAGTAGTTCAGCTTCAGGTCGTTGAACTCCTCGGCGTGGTCGCCGGTGACCAGGACGATGGTGTTCTGATCCAGGCCCTGCGCGCGCAGATCGTCCAGCAGGGTGCCGACGAGGCTGTCGGCGTAATGCACGGCGGTCCGGTAACGGTTCAGTTCCGGGGCCGGGTCGTGGTCCGGACCGAACCTGAGGAAGTCGATTTCCTGCGCCATCGGGGTCGCCAGCGGCGGGTAGCCTGCGGGCATGTGGTAGGGCGCATGGGTGGAATCGAGGAAGACGAAGCCGAACCACGGCGTGTGCGCTGCCTGGCTTGCACGGATGTCCTTCTGAAGCGAGGCCACGATGCTGCTGTCACGGCCTTCCGAACCCAGACCGGGCGGGCCCTGGTGCAGCTGGTCGCGGACGTCCGCAAATGCAGTGCGGTCGAATTCCGGGCTGTACATCGGCGCGCTGCCGTACAGATGCAGGTCGTACCCCTGCTGGCCCAGCACCTTGAACAGCTGTGAGCCGCGCTGTTCGTCAAGCATGCTTTGCCAGTAGCCGCCCGGCAGGCCGTAGAGCAGGCCGAACAGGCCATAGCGGGTGGCGTTGCCCGTGCTGAAATGGCGGTCGTAGACACGAGCGGAGGCCGCCAGTGCCGAGGTGTTCGGCATGATCTGCGGAGTAAGCGCATCGTGGCGCAGCGATTCCAGCACGACCATCAGTACATTGGGCCGCTGTGGGCTCTGGCAGCGCAGTGGCTGCAGCGGATACAGCAGCTGCGCATGGCGAGGATCGGGCAGGCCGACCTGCTGTTCACTGACCACGCCCAGCCTGCGCATGAAGCTCTTGGCGGTGATCGGCTGGGCCCAGGGCAGGTAGTTCCACTGGGCAATCACGTCACGGTCGCCGCGTGCGTCGTAGTAGGCGGTGGCCACCTGGCCGCTCGCCATCAGCAGGGCGACCACCGCCCAGGCCTGCAGCACCCTGCGCCGGCGGGGCGCGGCCGGCAGCAGCTTCCAGCACGCCCAGGCCAGGATGCCCTCGGCGGTGAAAATGGCCGCCACCAGCAGGCCGACCTGCACCCAGGTCTTCCACGACAACGCAACCTGGTCCTGCAGGGCGCCGCCGAACACCATGTTCAGGACCATGGCATTGAGGTGGAAGCGGTACAGAGTGAACACCTTGGCGTCGACCAGCAGCAGGCACAACCACAAGCCCTGCAGCAGTACCGCACTGATGCTCAGCGTGCGCGCGCTGCGCGGCCACAGGCCCAGCAGCAGTGGCAGCGCGCCGGCCAGCGCGCCGAAGGCGAGCAGGTGCCCGGGCAGGGCAATCGCGAGATAGGCCAGGCCCTGGTGGCCGCCCGGGTTGTCGTACAGCGGCACGTTGCCGAGGGTGATCATCGTCGCCAGCAGCGCATTGCCCAGGACGAACAGGGACCACCACGCAAGCCGGCGCCAGCGAAGGGCAGGGCCCGCAGAGGGAAGGGCGATGGCGGCTGGGGCGTCGGGCATGGTGCGTCGGGTCGGGGAGGCGCGGTCGGGGCTTGCGCTGCCAACGTGATGGATTCGTTAAATTATGCGCAGGTCGCGCATTGTATCGATTTGTTTCCGAGGATCGAGTAGCGTCCGCCGGGTGATCTGTCACAATGTTCAGGCGGGCCATGAATGCGCAGGCCCCCCAGACCCAATGACAAGCCAGGAATTGCTGTGAGCCAGATCCCCACCCTCGACATCACCCGTTTCGACAGCGACCGCGAGGCCTTCGTGGCCGAGCTGGGCGCGGCCTACCGCCAATGGGGATTCGCGGGCATCCGCAACCACGGCATTCCGCAGGCCGACATCGACGCGGCCTACGATGCCTTCAAGGCCTTCTTCGCCCTGCCGGAAGAGGTCAAGCGCAAGTACCACGTGGCCGGCAGCGGCGGCGCCCGCGGCTATACCCCGTTCGGCGTGGAAACCGCGAAGGGCTCCAAGCACTTCGACCTGAAGGAGTTCTGGCACATCGGTCGTGAAATCGCCGACGACTCCAAGTACCGCGACGTGATGGCACCGAACCTGTGGCCGACCGAGGTCGAGGGCTTCCGTGAGCGCGGCTACGGCCTGTACCAGGCGCTGGACAACCTGGGTTCGCGCGTGCTGTCCGCGCTGGCCCTGCACATCGGCCTGCCGGAAGACTTCTTCGCCGACAAGACCAACTTCGGCAACTCGATCCTGCGCCCGATCCACTACCCGCCGATCACCACCGACGACATCCCGAACGTGCGTGCCGGCGCGCATGGCGACATCAACTTCATCACCCTGCTGGTCGGCGCCAGCGCCGCGGGCCTGGAGGTGCAGTCGCATGAGGGCGAGTGGGTGCCGTTCACCTCGGACGCGGACACCATCGTGGTCAACATCGGCGACATGCTGCAGCGCCTGACCAACCATGTGTACCCGTCGACGATCCATCGCGTGGTCAACCCCCCGGGCGAGCTGGCCCGCCAGCCGCGTTACTCGGTGCCGTTCTTCCTGCACCCGAACCCGGATTTCCTGATCGACGTGCTGCCCTCGTGCATCACCCCGGAGAATCCGAGCCGGTACCCGGAGCCGATCACCGCCCACGGCTTCCTCGAGGAGCGCCTGCGCGAGATCAAGCTGAAGTAAAGAAAAGTGAGGCCGCCGAAAGGCGGCCTTTGTCTTTGCAGGGTTGCACCCTGCACCCGCGGTAGTGCCGGCCGCTGGCCGGCAAGTCCAAAGCCAAAGCGGCTCTGGGTTTCTGCGTGTTGGGCGGGGCGGTGTGGGTTGGCAGGACACGCCGTGAACCCCCAGACCGGCCCAGCCGCTGGCGGCTGTGCGTTCGGGCGCTTGCGAAGCAGTGCTTCGCAAGCAAAGCGCCCTCACCCCTGGGGGCTCGATGGCGCCATCCATGGCGCCAACGGTCCTGCCAACCCACACCTCCCCGCCTTCGACAGTTTCCCGGTGACGGTGGGTAAATCGCGATTCCCGGTGGGTGTCGACCTTGGTCGACGCGGTAGATCCACGCCATGCGTGGATGAGATATCTCTGTTCGAAGTGGGGTAGGGGTTGGTCCAGCCAGCAGCAACCCGGAATGCAGCTTTTGCCTTTGCTCTTGCTCTTCTTTTTTCTTTCCGTGGCGGGCGGAACCGCCGGACTGTGTCAGAGGCCGGGCGGGTGGGGATGGCGGGGGTGTCCGCGGCATGGATGCCGCGGCCAAGCCCTCAGGGACGGGTTTACGGCGACCCCCGGCATCCCCACCCGCCCGGCCAAGCTCACCAATCCAACCGGTGATACGCGACCGAACCCGCCCCCCGTCACGAGGGGCTGCGCCGTTGGCTGAAAATCCATGTAACCGCTTACAAGGAAACGGATTTTTGCCGCAGCAGGTATCATGACCGGCTGACTTCATACAGGAGCCACCCGCTCATGCGCCGCAAGATCGTCGCCGGAAACTGGAAGCTGCATGGCAGCCGTCAATTCGCCAATGAACTGCTGGGGCAGGTGGCTGCCGGGCTGCCGCTGGAGGGGGTGGACGTGGTGATCCTGCCGCCGCTGCCGTACCTGGGGGAGCTGGTCGAGGACTTCGGCGAGACCGGCCTGGCCTTTGGCGCGCAGGACGTGAGCAGCAACGAGAAGGGCGCCTACACCGGCGAGGTCTGCGCGGCCATGCTGGTCGAGGTCGGGGCCCGCTATGGCCTGGTCGGCCATTCCGAGCGCCGCCAGTACCACCACGAGAGCAGCGAGCTGGTCGCGCGCAAGTTCGCCGCCGCCCAGCACGCCGGCCTGGTGCCGGTGCTGTGCGTGGGCGAGACCCTGGAACAGCGCGAGGCCGGGCAGACCGAAGCGGTCATCGCCAGCCAGCTGGCACCGGTGCTGGAGCTGGTCGGCGCGGCCGGTTTCGCCCGGGCCGTGGTCGCCTATGAGCCGGTCTGGGCCATCGGTACCGGCCGTACCGCCACCAAGGAGCAGGCACAGCAGGTGCACGCGTTCATCCGTGGCCAAGTCGCGCGTATCGATGCTAGAATCGCTGATTCACTGCCCATTGTTTACGGCGGTAGCGTGAAGCCCGACAATGCCGGGGAACTGTTCGCGCAGCCGGATGTCGATGGTGGGCTGGTCGGCGGCGCCTCCCTGGTGGCCGCGGACTTCCTGGCCATCGCAAGGGCGGCGGCCGCGAACTAATCCTAGAAGTATTGTCCGAGGGCGGTTTCCAATGCTGATGTTGATCCTCAATGTCGTCTACGTGCTGGTCGCTGTGGCCATGATCGCGCTGATCCTGATGCAGCGTGGCTCGGGTGCGGCGGCGGGTTCGGGCTTTGGTGCCGGCGCCTCGGGTACGGTGTTCGGTGCGCGTGGCGCCTCGAACTTCCTGTCCAAGTCGACCAAGTGGCTGGCCGTCGTGTTCTTCGGCATCAGCCTCTTCATGGCCTGGTATGCCGGTCATGGCAGTCGTCCGGCGGCCGACCAGGATCTGGGCTTGATGTCCGCTCCGGCGGCGGTCGCTCCGGCGGCTCCGGCAGGCGAATTGCCGGCCGTTCCGAAGGCTGATGCGGTCCCGGCCGCCCCGGTTCCGGCCGCGAATGTGCCGGCTCAGGCGGAATCTTCGGTTTCTGGTGAAGAAAAGCCTTCGGAAGGCTCCCAGAAACACTGAAGCCGGTTACAATACGCGGCGCATCGGGAAGATAGTCTGATGTGATCGTTTGCCCAGGTGGCGGAATTGGTAGACGCACTACCTTGAGGTGGTAGCGACTTAGGTCGTAGGGGTTCGAGTCCCCTCTTGGGCACCATTTGTAAGTAAAGCGGGTTCACCTGGCGCGCAAGGCGCCAGGTAGATTCCCGTCCACTCCCCCATGCCAAAGCGCCTGCAGGCGCAGCGGCAGAGGCAAGAGAGAATCGCTGTGCTGGCCGAATATTTGCCGTCTCTGCTGTTTCTGATCGTTGCCACCGGTATCGGCATTACGCTGATGCTGGTTGGTCGATTCCTCGGTCCCCGCCGCCCCGATCTGGAAAAGCTGTCGCCGTACGAGTGCGGCTTCGAGGCCTTCGAAGACGCGCGCATGAAGTTCGACGTGCGCTACTACCTGATCGCGATCCAGTTCATCGTCTTCGACCTGGAAATCATCTTCATCGTGCCGTGGACCCAGGTCTTCATGGAGCTGGGCGCGCGTTCGCTCGTCACCATGGGTCTGTTCGTCGGCATGCTGTTCCTCGGTTTCATTTACGTCTGGAAGAAGGGAGCGCTGGAATGGGAGTGATTCAGACTCTCGATGGCCTCATGAACAACCCCACGCCGGAAGGCCGGGTTGATGACATCCTGCGGCCGGAAGGCGACAACCCGCTGCTGGAAAAGGGCTTCGTCACCACCAGCGTCGATGCACTGCTGAACTGGGCGCGCACCGGCTCGATGTGGCCGATGACCTTCGGTCTGGCCTGCTGCGCGGTCGAGATGATGCACGCCGGCGCCGCGCGCCTGGACCTTGACCGCTACGGCGTGGTGTTCCGCCCGTCGCCGCGCCAGTCCGACGTGATGATCGTGGCCGGTACCCTGGTCAACAAGATGGCCCCGGCGCTGCGCAAGGTCTACGACCAGATGCCGGACCCGAAGTGGGTCATCTCGATGGGTAGCTGCGCCAATGGTGGCGGCTATTACCACTACTCCTATTCTGTCGTGCGCGGCTGTGATCGCGTGGTGCCGGTGGACGTCTACGTCCCGGGTTGCCCGCCGACCGCCGAGGCGCTGGTGTACGGGATCCTGCAGCTGCAGAAGAAGATCTGGCGTACACAGACCATCGCCCGCTGACCCCTTCACCTGACAAGAGCGCGCCAAGCCCCCATGGCAGAGCAAGCATCCTTCATCGACCGACTCTCCGCACGTTTCGCTGGTGCGAAGGTCATCGTGGTCGAACCCCGCGGCGAAGTGACGCTGGAAGTGCCTGCCGCCGAGTGGCACGCCACCGCCCTGGCGCTGCGTGACGAGTTTGGTTTCGAGCAGGCCGTGGATCTCTGCGGCGTCGATTACCTGGGTTATGGCTCCGACGAATGGGACACCGCCGACGTGTCCTCGCAGGGCTTCAGCCGTGGCGTCGAAGGCAAGGCCCAGGGCCGTTTCGCGTGGGGTGAGTTCCCCACCGAGGAGAACGGTGCCGACGGTGCCCGCCCGCAGCACATGCCGACCCAGCGTTTCGCCGTGGTCGCCCAGCTGCGCTCATACCAGCACAACCTGATGATGCACCTGCGCTGCTTCGCCCCTGACGAAGCACTGCCGGTGGTGTCCTCGCTGACCGGCATCTGGCCGGGCCTGAACTGGTTCGAGCGCGAAGCGTTCGACCTGTACGGCGTGATCTTCGAAGGCCACCCGGACCTGCGCCGGATCCTGACCGACTACGGTTTCGTCGGCCATCCGTTCCGCAAGGACTTCCCGCTGATCGGCAATGTCGAAGTCCGCTACGACGAAGAAAAGAAGCGCGTGATCTACGAACCGGTCACCTCGGTGGAGCCGCGTGTCGGCGTGCCGCGCGTGATCCGCGACGACGCCCGTCTGCAGACCGCAGAAGGTGAGCGCGCGCAGGAGGCAGTGAAGTGAGCCACGTACACCAGGCCGGCGAAGCATTCGCCAGCAACGCCGCTGAAAGCCGGCAGGAAATCCGCAACTACACCATGAACTTCGGCCCGCAGCATCCGGCCGCTCACGGTGTGTTGCGCCTGATCCTGGAAATGGACGGCGAAACCATCATGCGCGCCGACCCGCACGTGGGTCTGCTGCACCGTGGTACCGAAAAGCTGGCCGAGTCCAAGCCGTTCAACCAGTCGATCGGTTACATGGATCGCCTGGATTACGTGTCGATGATGTGCAACGAGCACGCCTACGTGCGCGCGATCGAGACCCTGATGGGCATCGAGGCGCCGGAGCGTGCGCAGTACATCCGCACCATGTACGACGAGATCACCCGCATCCTCAACCACCTGATGTGGCTGGGCTCCAACGCGCTCGACCTGGGTGCGATGGCGGTGATGCTGTACGCCTTCCGCGAGCGCGAAGAGCTGATGGACTGCTATGAAGCAGTCTCCGGCGCACGCATGCACGCGGCGTACTACCGTCCGGGCGGTGTCTACCGCGACCTGCCGGACCACATGCCAAAGTACAAGGAGTCGCGCTGGCACAAGGGCAAGGCGCTGAAGCAGCTCAATGCTTCGCGCGAGGGCTCGCTGCTGGACTTCCTGGAGAACTTCACCGTCGAGTTCCCCAAGCGCATCGACGAATACGAAACCCTGCTGACCGACAACCGTATCTGGAAGCAGCGTACCGTCGGCATCGGCGTGGTGACGCCGGAACTGGCGCACCAGTGGGGCATGACCGGCGTGATGCTGCGTGGCTCGGGCGTCGCCTGGGACCTGCGCAAGAAGCGCCCGTACGCCAAGTACGATGCCGTCGATTTCGACATCCCGCTGGGCAAGGAAGGCGACTGCTACGACCGCTACCTGGTCCGCGTTGCCGAAATGCGCGAGTCCAACCGCATCATCAAGCAATGCGTGGCATGGCTGAAGGCCAATCCCGGCCCGGTCATGGTCAAGAACTTCAAGGTCGCTCCGCCCAGGCGCGAGGACATGAAGGACGACATGGAAGCGCTGATCCACCACTTCAAGCTGTTCAGCGAAGGCTACTGCGTGCCGGCCGGCGAGACCTACTCGGCGGTGGAAGCCCCGAAGGGCGAGTTCGGCTGCTACCTGGTCTCCGATGGCGCCAACAAGCCGTTCCGCGTGCACCTGCGTGCGCCGGGCTTCGCCCACCTGTCCTCGATCGATTCGGTCGTGCGCGGCCACATGCTGGCCGACGTGGTGGCGATGATCGGTACCTACGACCTGGTGTTCGGCGAGGTTGACCGGTAATGCCGTCCGCCACGCCAACGCCCGCTGCAGGCAGCCGGCGCAAGCCGGCGCCGCAGTTTCTGGAATTTCACGTTATGCATTTCGCTGAGGTCGGCCGATGAAGGCGACAGGTAATTTCGAGGCGGCGCGCGACGTCGACCCGATGGTGGTGCTGAGCGACAAGACCCGCGCTCACATCGATCACTGGCTGTCCAAGTTCCCGCCGGACCGCAAGCGCTCTGCCGTGCTGCAGGGCCTGCATGCGGCCCAGGAGCAGAACCAGGGCTGGCTGACCGACGAGCTGATCGCCGGCGTGGCCAAGTACCTCGACCTGCCGCCGGTGTGGGCCTACGAGGTCGCCAGCTTCTACTCGATGTTCGAGACCGAGAAGGTGGGCCGCAACAACGTGGCCATCTGCACCAACATCAGCTGCTGGCTCAATGGCGCCGAGGACATCGTCCGCCATTGCGAGAAGAAGCTGGGCATCAAGCACGGTGAATCGACCCCGGACGGCCGCGTCTACCTCAAGCGCGAGGAAGAGTGCCTGGCCGGCTGCGGTGGCGCGCCGATGATGGTCATCAACGGTCACTACCATGAGCGTCTGACCCTGGAAAAGGTCGACGAGCTGCTGGACGGGCTGGAGTAAGGGCATGGCACATCACCACGAATCCAAGGGTCCGGTCGGTCCCGCGCCGCTGCCGCACCAGGTGGTCTACACCACCCTGCATTACGACACCCCGTGGTCCTACGAAAGCTACCTGAAGACCGGTGGCTACGCCGCCCTGCGCAAGATCCTCGAAGAGAAGATCCCGCCGGAGCAGGTCATCGAGATGGTCAAGGCCTCGGGCCTGCGCGGCCGCGGTGGCGCAGGCTTCCCGACCGGCCTGAAGTGGTCCTTCATGCCCAAGGGCAACATGCAGAAGTACATCCTCTGCAACTCGGACGAATCCGAGCCGGGCACCTGCAAGGACCGCGACATCCTGCGCTACAACCCGCATTCGGTGGTGGAAGGCATGGCGATCGCCTGCTACGCCACCGGTTCGACCGTGGGTTACAACTACCTGCGCGGTGAGTTCCACCACGAGCCGTTCGAGCACTTCGAGCAGGCCCTGGCCGACGCCTATGCGAACGGCTGGCTGGGCAAGAACATCCTCGGCAGTGGCGTGGACATCGACATCTACGGCGCGCTGGGCGCCGGCGCGTACATCTGCGGCGAAGAAACCGCGCTGATGGAATCGCTGGAGGGCAAGAAGGGCCAGCCGCGCTACAAGCCGCCGTTCCCGGCCAATTTCGGCCTGTATGGCAAGCCGTCGACGATCAACAACACCGAAACCTATGGTTCGGTGCCGGCGATCATCCGCAACGGTCCGGAGTGGTTCAAGGGCCTGAGCCTGACCGCCAACGGCGGTCCTAAGTGCTTCTCGGTGTCCGGCTGCGTGCAGAATGGCGGCAACTTCGAAGTGCCGCTCGGCACCAAATTCCACGACCTGCTGGAAATGGCCGGTGGCCTGCGTCCGGGCCGCACGCTGAAGGGCGCGATCCCGGGCGGCGTGTCGATGCCGGTGCTGACCGCGGCCGAGCTGAAGGACCTGCCGATGGACTACGACACCATCCGCGCGCTGGGCTCCGGCCTGGGTTCGGGTGCGATCGTGGTGCTGGACGACAGCGTCTGCTGCGTCAAGTTCGCCTGCCGTATCAGCCAGTTCTTCCACAAGGAATCCTGTGGCCAGTGCACCCCGTGCCGCGAGGGCACCGGCTGGATGCACCGCGTGCTGGAGCGCATCGTCGCCGGCAAGGCCACGATGGAAGACCTGCACCAGCTGAAGGCGGTGGCCGGCCAGATCGAAGGCCACACCATCTGTGCGTTCGGTGAAGCGGCTGCATGGCCCATCCAGGGCTTCCTGCGCCAGTTCTGGGACGAATTCGAGTACTACATCGTCAACGGTCATTCGATGGTTGACGGCAAGAAGGTGGAGGCAGCCGCCGCATGAGCGCGCAACCCGTAAACCCGAACGTGCCACCGGATCACGTGACCATCGAAATCGATGGCAAGTCCCTGGTCGTGCCCAAGGGTTCGATGATCATCCAGGCGGCCGACAAGGCCGGCATTTCGATTCCGCGCTTCTGCTACCACGAGAAGCTGCCGATCGCCGCCAACTGCCGCATGTGCCTGGTGGACGTGGAAAAGTCGCCGAAGCCGGCGCCGGCCTGCGCCACTCCGGTGATGGATGGCATGAAGGTCGCCACCCGCAGCGAGAAGGCACTGAAGTTCCAGCGCTCGGTGATGGAGTTCCTGCTCATCAACCACCCGCTGGACTGCCCGATCTGCGACCAAGGCGGCGAGTGCGAACTGCAGGACGTCTCGCTGGGCTATGGCCGTTCGGTCAGCCGCTTCAACGAGCGCAAGCGCGTGGTCCCGGACGAGGACATGGGCCCGCTGGTCGCCACCGAGATGACCCGCTGCATCCAGTGCACCCGCTGCGTCCGCTTCACCGCCGACGTCGCCGGTACCTACGAACTGGGTGGCATGTACCGCGGTGAGAACCTGCAGATCGGTACCTTCGACGGCAAGCCGCTGACCACCGAACTGTCCGGCAATGTCGTCGACGTCTGCCCGGTCGGCGCACTGACCAACAAGGTGTTCCAGTTCCGCGCCCGCCCGTGGGAACTGACCGCGCGCGAATCGCTGGGCTACCACGACGCGATGGGTTCGAACCTGTTCCTGCACGTGCGTCGCGGCGAAGTGCTGCGCACCGTGCCGCGCGACAACGAAGCGGTGAACGAGTGCTGGCTGTCCGACCGTGACCGCTACTCGCACCAGGGCCTGTACAGCGAAGACCGTGCGGTCAAGCCGCTGCGCAAGGTCAATGGCGAGTGGAAGGAAGTGAGCTGGGCCGAAGGCCTGGCCGCGGCCGCCGAGATCCTCAAGGCCAACCAGGGCGACAACCTGGGCGTGCTGGTGCATCCGTCCACCTCGAACGAGGAAGGCGCGCTGCTGGCCCGCCTGGCCAAGGGCCTGGGCTCGAGCAATATCGACCACCGCATCAACAACCGTGATTTCTCCGACGCTGCAACCGCCGAAGTGTTCGGCCTGCCGCTGGCCGAAATCGAAGGTGCCGATCGCATCGTCGTTCTGGGCAGCAACATCCGCCACGAACTGCCGCTGCTGCACGCCCGCCTGCGCAAGGCGCAGACCACCAAGGGCGCGAAGATCCACGTCGTCAATCCGGTCGACTTCGACTTCGCCTTCAGTATTGCCGGCAAGCAGATCGTTGCACCGTCGAAGTTCGTCGACGCGCTGGCCAACGCCGAGCTGCGTTCGGCGGTGCAGGGCGGCAACAACACCGTGCTGATCGTCGGTGGCATCGCCGAGAACCACCCGCAGGCTGCCGCGATCCGCGCTGCCGCGCGTGACTTCGCCGCCGCCACCGGTGCCAAGCTGTGCCGCATCCCGCAGGGCGCCAACGCCGTTGGCCTGACCCGCGCCGGGGTGCTGCCGGCCGGCAAGGACGTCGCCGCGATGCTGGCGCAGCCGCGCCAGGCCTACGTGGTGTACGGCCTTGAGCCGGGCCTGGACTTCGCCGACGCCCCGGCAGCCCGCAAGGCGCTGGCGGGTGCGCAGGTGGTGGCCTTCAGCCAGTTCGCCTGCGCCTCGACCCGCGACGTTGCCGACGTGATCCTGCCGATCGGTGCGCTGCCGGAAATCGACGCCACCCTGACCAACCTCGATGGTCGCGAGCAGTCGGCCCGTGCCGGCGGCAAGCTGCCGGGCGAGGCCCGCGAAGGCTGGCGCGTGCTGCGCGCACTGGGCGGCGACATGGCGCTGGCCGGTTTCGACTTCACCGACCTGGCCGGTCTGCGTGCCAGCCTGGCCCCCGTGTCGGTCACCGTCGCTGCTTCGGCGCAGCCGGCAGTTGCCGGTGAAGGCCTGGAAGTGGCTTCCACTGCCGCGATCTACCGCACCGATGCGGTGGTCCGTCGCGCGCCGGCACTGCAGTCGCATCCGCTCAACAACGCCCCGCGCATCGTGCTGAACGCAGAAGATGCCGCTCGCCTGCAGCTGCAGGAAGGGCAGATGGCCAAGGTCGGCACCGACGCCGGCAAGGCTACCCTGCCGGTGGTGGTCGACGCCCGCGTCGCTGCGGGTTCGGTCTGGATTGAATCGGGCCACGGCGCGACCGCGCCGCTGGGTGCCGCTCGCGTATCGGTGGTGGCTGCATGAACGAATTGCTGTTGAACGCGGTCGACCCGCTGCACCAGTGGCTGCTTGGCCTCGGTGACATCGGCGCGCTGATCTGGATCATCCTGAAGATCCTGGTGATCGCCGTTCCGGTGATCATCTCGGTGGCCTTCTACGTGGTCTGGGAACGCAAGCTGATCGGCTGGATGCACGTCCGCCACGGCCCGATGTATGTGGGCATGGGCATCTTCCAGGCCTTCGCCGACGTCTTCAAGCTGCTGTTCAAGGAAGTGGTCCAGCCGAGCAGCGCCAACAAGGCGATCTACCTGCTGGCCCCGCTGATCACCCTGGCCCCCGCCTTCGCGGCCTGGTCGGTGGTCCCCTTCGATTCGCAGATCGTGCTGTCCAACGCGAACGCCGGCCTGCTGTACCTGCTGGCGATGACCTCGCTGGGCATCTACGGCATCATCCTGGCCGGCTGGGCGTCCAACTCGAAGTACGCGTTCCTGGGTGCGATGCGCGCCTCGGCACAGATGATCAGCTACGAAATCGCCATGGGCTTTGCCCTGGTTGGCGTGATGATCGCCTCGGGCAGCCTGAACCTGAGCAACATCGTGATGGCGCAGGCCGGCAGTTCCGGCTTCTTCGACTGGTTCCTGCTGCCTTTGTTCCCGCTGTTCGTCATCTACTGGGTGTCGGGCGTGGCTGAAACCAACCGCGCGCCGTTCGACGTGGTGGAAGGCGAATCGGAAATCGTCGCCGGCCACATGGTCGAGTACTCCGGCGGCGCGTTCGCCCTGTTCTTCCTGGCCGAATACGCGAACATGATCCTGATCAGCTTCCTGATCTCGATCTTCTTCCTCGGCGGCTGGCTGAGCCCGGTCCAGGGCTGGGTCGATTTCGGCAATGTCTCGCCGCTGGTCGACTGGATCTGGAAGGGCGGTGCACCGTGGCTGTTCGTCAAGGTGTTCTTCTTCGCCAGTGCCTACATCTGGTTCCGTGCCAGCTTCCCGCGCTTCCGCTATGACCAGATCATGCGCCTGGGCTGGAAGGTCTTCATCCCGCTGGCCATTCTGTGGATCGCGGTTACCGCCGTCATGGTGTTCTTCGGCGTGATTCAAAAGGGCGTCTAAGTGATGAACAGGATTACCCATTACTTCAAGAGCCTGCTGCTGCTCGAACTGCTGGCCGGCCTCTGGCTGACGCTGAAGTACAGCTTCAAGCCGAAGTACACGATGATGTACCCGATGGAGAAGTTCCCGCAGTCGCCGCGCTTCCGTGGCCTGCACGCCCTGCGCCGTTATCCCAACGGCGAAGAGCGCTGCATTGCCTGCAAGCTGTGTGAAGCGGTGTGCCCGGCCCTGGCCATCACCATCGACTCGGCCAAGCGCGAGGACGGCACCCGCCGCACCACCCGCTACGACATCGACCTGTTCAAGTGCATCTTCTGCGGCTTCTGCGAAGAAAGCTGCCCGGTGGACTCGATCGTCGAAACCCACATCCTCGAGTACCACTTCGAGAACCGTGGCGAAAACATCGTTACCAAGCCGCAGCTGCTGGCCCTTGGCGACCGTCTCGAGTCCGAGATCGCCGAGCGTCGTGCCGCCGATGCCGCTTACCGCTGAGGTCGAGAGATGGATTGGGTAAATATCGCTTTCTGGGTGTTCGCCATCGCGGCAACGGTTTCGGCCGGTGCGGTGATCAGCGTGCGCAACCCGGTTCACGCCGTGCTCTGCCTGGTGCTGACCTTCTTCTCCATTGCCTGCGTGTGGCTGCTGGTGGGGGCCGAGTTCCTCGGCGTGGCCCTGGTGCTGGTCTACGTCGGCGCGGTGATGGTGCTGTTCCTGTTCGTGGTGATGATGCTGGACATCGACCCCAGCAAGCTGCGTGAGGGCTGGGTGCGCTACCTGCCGGTCGGCCTCATCGTCGCGGTGGCGATGCTGGCGCAGATGCTGATCCTGATCGGCGTCAAGGCACGCTCGGTTACGCCGTTCCCGGCCGACAACGCCGCTGCGGTCGCCGCCGACAGTTCCAACATCACCTGGCTGGCACGCACGCTGTTCACCGAGTACCTGCTGCCGTTCGAGTTCGCCGCCGTCATCCTGACCGTGGCCGTGGTTGCCGCCGTCATGCTGACCCTGCGCCGTCGTACCGGCGTCAAGAGCCAGAACCCGGGCGAGCAGACCATGGTCAAGGCCGGCCAGCGCCTGCGCATGGTCAAGATGGGTGCCGAAGCACCGGTCGTGCACAGCAACAGCAAGCCGGCCACCGGCGAGGAGACCCTGCCGTGATTACCCTTGGCCACATCCTTGCGCTTGGCGCGGTGCTGTTCGCCATCAGCCTGGCCGGCATCTTCCTCAACCGGAAGAACGTCATCGTCCTGCTGATGTCGATCGAACTGATGCTGCTGTCGGTGAACATCAACTTCGTCGGCTTCTCGCGCCAGCTGGGCGACCCGTCCGGCCAGCTGTTCGTGTTCTTCATCCTGACCGTCGCCGCCGCGGAAGCCGCCATCGGCCTGGCGATCCTGGTGACCCTGTTCCGTACCCGCCGCACGATCAATGTCGGCGAAGTCGATTCGTTGAAGGGCTGATCCACAGATGGAAATCACTCTCTCCAAGAGTCTGTTGATCGCAGTGGTGCTTGCGCCGCTGTTCGGCAGCATCATCGCCGGCCTGTTCGGTCGCCAGGTCAAGCGCTTCGGCGCGCAGGCCATCACCATCCTCGGCGTCGCGGTGGCCTGCGGCCTGTCGATGTACACGCTCTACCAGCTGCTGTGGGGTGGCGCACAGCCGTTCAACCAGAACATCTACACGTTCTTCGAAGTCGGCCAGTACTCGGCCCACGTCGGCTTCATGGTCGACAAGCTGACCGCGATGATGATGGTGGTGGTGACCTTCGTGTCGCTGCTGGTCCACATCTACACGATCGGCTACATGCAGGACGATCCGGGCTACCAGCGGTTCTTCAGCTACATCTCGCTGTTCACCTTCTCGATGCTCACCCTGGTGATGAGCAACAACTTCCTGCAGCTGTTCTTCGGCTGGGAAGCGGTGGGCCTGGTGTCGTACCTGCTGATCGGCTTCTGGTTCAAGCGCCCGACCGCGATCTTCGCCAACATGAAGGCGTTCCTGGTCAACCGCGTCGGTGACTTCGGCTTCCTGCTGGGCATCGCTGGCGTGCTGTGGGTGTTCGGCACCCTGGACTACTCGCAGGTGTTCTCGCAGGCCGGCATGCTGGCTGACCCGCGCGCCCAGCTGCAGATCTGGGACGGCACGATCCTGGGCATGCAGCTGCTGAACGAGCCGGTGATCTGGTCGATCGCCACCGTCATCTGCATCTGCCTGTTCATCGGCGCCATGGGCAAGTCGGCCCAGGTCCCGCTGCACGTGTGGCTGCCGGACTCGATGGAAGGCCCGACCCCGATCTCGGCACTGATCCACGCCGCGACGATGGTGACCGCCGGTATCTTCATGGTCACCCGCATGTCGCCGCTGTTCGAGCTGTCGCAGACGGCGCTGAACTTCGTGCTGTTCATCGGTGCCACCACCGCGTTCTTCACCGGCCTGATCGGCATCGTGCAGAACGACATCAAGCGCGTCGTCGCGTACTCCACGCTGTCGCAGCTGGGCTACATGACCGTCGCCCTGGGCGTGTCGGCCTACTCGGCCGCCGTGTTCCACCTGATGACCCACGCCTTCTTCAAGGCCCTGCTGTTCCTGGGCGCCGGCTCGGTCATCATCGCGATGCACCACGAGCAGGACATGCGCAAGATGGGCGGCCTGCGCAAGTACATGCCGATCACCTTCATCACCATGTGGATCGGTACGCTGGCCCTGGTTGGTACGCCGTTCTTCTCCGGCTTCTACTCGAAGGACACCATCATCGAGGCGGCCGAGATCCACGCCCACATGCAGAACAGCTGGGTGGCCACCTATGGCTACTGGGCCGTGCTGGGTGGCGTGCTGGTGACCAGCTTCTACAGCTTCCGTCTGCTGTTCATGACCTTCCACGGCAAGGAGCGTTTCCGCGACGCGCACGACGATCATGGCCACGGCCATGACGATCACCACGCCGCCGATGCCCACCATGGCGATGCCCATGACGACCACGGCCACGGTCCGCATGAACCGCATGAAACCCCGTGGGTGGTGACCCTGCCGCTGATCCTGCTGGCCATCCCGTCGATCGCCATTGGTTTCTTCAGCATCGGTCCGATGCTGCACGGCACCGACTGGGCCGGCCACCATGCGCACGAGGCGATCAAGGGCCAGGCACAGACGTTCTTCACCGGCATCGTCGACTTCTACGATCCGGCCAAGAACACCGTCGCGTTCCTGGGTGAAGAGTTCCATGGCCCGGTGGCGTTCGCGCTGCACGGCATGATGCTGCCGCCGTTCTGGCTGACCCTGGCGGGCTTCCTGCTGGCTGCGCTGTTCTACCTGTGGAAGCCGGACCTCTCGGGCAAGGCGCGCAAGACCTTCGCCCCGATCGTCTCGGTGCTGGAAAACAAGTACGGCTTCGACAAGCTGTGGATCGATGGCTTTGCCGGTGGCAGCGTCAAGCTGGGCAAGGTCTCGCGCTGGATCGACAGCAACATCGTCGACGGCGTGGTCAATCTTTCGGCACGTGTTGTGGACGTTGCAGCCGGCGTGCTGCGTCGTACCCAATCCGGTTTCCTCTATCACTACGCCTTCGCGATGATCATCGGCCTGATTGCCCTGCTGGGCGTGCTGATGCATTACCTGCGTTGATGACCTGTACGGAATAAGAAGACGTGTCGAACTGGCCTCTACTCAGTGTCCTCATCTGGCTGCCGATCATCGGTGGCGCCCTGATCCTTGCGATCCGTGATGCACAGACTGCCCGCTGGGCGTCGCTGGGCGTCGCGGTGCTCACCTTCGTTGCAAGCCTCTCGCTGCTGGGCGGCTACAACGCGGGCATCGACGGCCTGCAGTTCGTCGAGACCCATGCCTGGATCCCGGCGTACAAGATCGGCTACAACCTGGGCGTGGACGGCATTGCCGTGGCGCTGATCCTGCTGACCACCCTGGTCAGCGTGCTTGCCCTGATCGGCGCCTGGAGCGCCATCGACAAGCGCGTCAACCAGTACGTGGCGGCCTTCCTGATCCTGGAAGGCGTCACCGTCGGCATCTTCGCCGCGACGGACGCGATGCTGTTCTACGTGTTCTTCGAAGCCATGCTGATCCCGATGTTCCTGATCATCGGTGTCTGGGGTGGCCCGCGCCGCATCTACGCAGCACTGAAGTTCTTCCTGTACACCTTCCTCGGCTCGGTGCTGATGCTGGTGGCGCTGATCTACCTGTACATGAAGGGCGGCAGCTTCCAGCTGGCCGACCTGTACGCGCTGCCGCTGTCGGCCAAGGAACAGACCTGGATCTTCTTTGCCTTCCTGATCGCCTTCGCGGTCAAGGTGCCGATGTTCCCGGTCCACACCTGGCTGCCGGACGCCCACGTGGAAGCGCCGACCGCCGGTTCGGTGATCCTGGCCGCCATCGCCCTGAAGATCGGTGGCTACGGCTTCCTGCGCTTCAACCTGCCGATCGTCCCGGACGCGTCGCAGGAATGGGCCTGGCTGGTGATCGCGCTGTCGCTGATCGCGGTGATCTACGTCGGCCTGGTCGCCCTGGTGCAGGACGACATGAAGAAGCTGATCGCCTATTCGTCGATCGCGCACATGGGCTTCGTCACCCTGGGCACCTTCATCGCCCTGTGGCTGGTGCGTGAAGCCGGCAACGCCGATGCTGCCCGCCTGGGCCTGCAGGGCGCCATGGTGCAGATGATCTCGCACGGCTTCGTGTCCGGTGCGATGTTCTCCTGTGTCGGCGTGCTGTACGACCGCATGCACAGCCGCCGCATCGCCGATTACGGCGGCGTGGTCAACGTGATGCCGTGGTTCGCCACCTTCGCCATGCTGTTCTTCATGGCCAATGCGGGCCTGCCGGGCACCAGCGGTTTCGTCGGCGAGTTCATGGTCATCCTGTCGGCCTTCCAGCGTAATCCGTGGATCGCACTGGGCGCGGCCACCACCCTGATCATCGGCGCCGCCTACACCCTGTGGCTGTACAAGCGCATCTTCTTCGGCGAAGTGGCCAACAGCCACGTGGCCGAACTGAAGGACATCAACGGCCGCGAATGGCTGGTGCTGGGCGTGTTCGCCATCGGCGTGCTGGCCCTGGGCATCTACCCCAAGCCGCTGACCGACCTGATGGAGCCCTCGATCGCGAAGCTGGCGATGCAGATCGCATCCAGCAAGCTGCTGTAATTCCAGGATTTGATGATGACCACCTCGCCGCTGCTGCCATTGACCGCCGCTGACCTGCCACCGCTCGCTCCCGAGCTGGTGCTGATCGGCAGCGCCTTCGCCCTGATGATCCTCGACCTGTTCGTCAGCAACCGGAACAAGATCGTCACCCACCTGTTCTCGCTCGCTGCGCTGGCCGTGGTGCTGTTCATGCTGGCCACCGGCGTGGGCGGGCAGGGCGAGGTCTTCCATGGCATGTTCGTGCGCGATACTGCCGCGGACGTGATGAAGACCGGGATCGTGCTGCTCAGCGGCCTGACCCTGGTCTACGGCTGGCGCTACCTGCGTGACCGCAACCTGTTCCAGGGCGAGATCCCGGTGCTGATCCTGTTCGGCACCGCCGGCATGATGATCCTGGTCTCGGCCGGCAGCCTGCTGATGGTCTACCTGGGCCTGGAGCTGCTGGCGCTGTGCTCCTACGCACTGGTTGCCAGCAACCGTGAGAACGGTCTGGCCTCGGAAGCAGCGATGAAGTACATCGTGCTGGGTTCGCTGGCCTCGGGCCTGCTGCTGTACGGCATGTCTCTGATCTACGGCGCCACCGGCAGCCTGCACCTGGACGTCATCCGTGACGCCATCCCGCACTCGGAAGAGCGCGTGCTGCTGATCACCGGTGCGGTGTTCATGATCGCCGGCGTCGCCTTCAAGCTGGGCGCCGCACCGTTCCACATGTGGCTGCCGGACGTGTACCAGGGTGCCCCGGCACCGATCGCACTGTTCATCAGCTCGGCGCCGAAGCTGGCCGCCTTCGGCATGGCCTACCGCCTGCTGGAAATGGGCGTGGGTCCGCTGTCGACTGAACTGCAGCTGCTGATCGCCGGCCTGGCCGCGGTCTCGCTGGTCATCGGCAACCTGATGGCCATCGCGCAGAGCAACCTCAAGCGCATGCTGGCGTTCTCCACCGTCTCGCACATCGGCTTCCTGCTGATGGGTATCGCCGGTGGTGGCGCGCAGGGCTATGCCGCCGCGCTGTTCTACGCACTGGCCTACGCCATCATGTCCACCGCCGCCTTCGGCGCGATCATCGCGCTGTCGCGTGCCGGTTTCGAAGCCGAGAACATCGAGGACTTCAAGGGCCTCAATGCCCGCAACCCGTGGATGGCCGGCCTGGTGCTGTGCATCATGGCGTCGCTGGCCGGCATTCCGCCGTTCCTGGGCTTCTGGACCAAGCTGGCGGTGCTGGGCGCGGCCGTCAACGGGGGCCTGCTGTGGCTGGCCATCCTCGGCGTGCTGTGTGCCGTGGTCGGCTGCTTCTACTACCTGCGCGTCATCAAGGTCATGTACTTCGATGAGCCGGTGGGCGAGGCCATGCCGCGCAGCAACGACCGCGTGCTGGGCCTGGTGCTGGGCGTGAACGCGCTGGCGCTGCTGGCGCTGGGCCTGGCCTGGAACCCGATCATGGTCTGGTGCCAGCAGGCATTTGCGCATCTTGCATAAAAGTTGACACAAAGCTGCGCGATTCGTGTAATATGCGCAGCCTGAGTTGTCACTGCAGCGGTTCAGCCAGAACATCGTTGCGGTCGCCCTCCTCGAAAGAGAGCAGGGCAGCAGTTCAAACACTACCGGTGCGGGGTGGAGCAGTCTGGCAGCTCGTCGGGCTCATAACCCGAAGGTCGCAGGTTCAAATCCTGCCCCCGCTACCAACTTCAGATCGGCGCCAACCGGTTTGATGAATGAGGGAAAGCTTGCATTTTTTGGAGCCAACGCTCATAATTCCGCTTCTGATGCGGGGTGGAGCAGTCTGGCAGCTCGTCGGGCTCATAACCCGAAGGTCGCAGGTTCAAATCCTGCCCCCGCTACCAAGTAAAGAGATCGCCTTCGAAGTCCTGCTTCGAAGGCGTTTTTCTTTGGGTGGCTGCGTCGTTTCTGCGTGATCGGGGTCAGCTCCCTTTTCCGCGGGAAAGGGATCTGACCCCGGGCCCGCACCTTGCACCAGCGCGGTGCAGCCGCTATCATCAGCGGCCTAGCAGTACCCCTGAAGGCGGCCTCCCGGCGGGAGTCCGGACCCGGAAGGAGGGCCGCAACCGGCAGGCACTGCAGGTTGCAACCGGAATCCAGTCACCGGAGTCTTTCCGGAAAAGGGGCCCAGCGGGCCCTTTGTCGTTTCCGGGGCGTCATGTTTTCACGCCGGCCAAGGCCGGCACCCAACCAAGAGATCAAGGCAGGCTGTGAGCGACAAGGCAACCGACATCGCGAATCTGCTCGCCCCGACCGTTGTGTCGCTGGGCCTGGAGCTGCTGGGCGTTGAGTATCTGCCGGCCCCCGGCGGTGCGACCCTGCGCCTTTACATCGACGTGCCGCTGGCTGAACAGCCCGAGCGCATCATCAATGTCGACGACTGCGAGCGGGTCAGCCGCGAAGTGTCGGCGCAGCTGGACGTCGAAGACCCGATCAGCGGCAATTACACGCTGGAAGTGTCCTCGCCGGGCGTGGATCGCCCGCTGTTCAACCTGGAGCAGTTCGCTCGCCACCAGGGTGAATCGGCCAAGGTCACGCTGAAGCTGCCGCAGGACAACCGTCGTCGCCTGCAGGGCCGTATCGAAGCGACCGACGAGGCCGCAGGCACCATCACCTTCATCGTCGACAAGACCGAAGTGGTGGTGTCGGCCGACAACATCGACAAGGCACGGATCATGCCCGACTGGGTGGCGCTGGGGCTGGCCCCGAGCAAGCCGACCGGTCCGGCGCCGAAGCGTCCGAAGCCGAACACGAATTCTTCTTCCAACGAGCCGGCGGCAAAGAAGCCGCGCGCGGAGTGAGCCAATGAGCAAGGAACTGTTGCTGGTAGTCGACGCGGTCGCCAACGAGAAGGGCGTGCCGCGTGAAGTGATCTTCGATGCCATCGAGGCCGCCCTGGCCTCGGCAGCGAAGAAGCGCTATCCCGACGAGGAAGTGCTGACCCGCGTGGTCATCGACCACAAGGATGGCAGCTACGAAACCTTCCGCCGCTGGGAAGTGGTGGCCGACGACGTGGTCATGGAATCGCCGGACCGCCAGATCCGCCTGATGGACGCCGTCGACGAGGCCGAAGGCGTGGACGTCGGCGACTACATCGAAGAGCAGATCGAGAACCCGGACTTCGGCCGCATCGCCGCCCAGGCCGCCAAGCAGGTCATCGTCCAGCGTGTGCGCGAAGCCGAGCGCCAGCAGGTCGTGGATGCGTGGAAGGATCGCGTCGGCGAACTGATCACCGGTGTGGTCAAGCGCGCCGAGCGCGGCAACATCTATGTCGACCTCGGTGGCAATGCCGAAGGCTTCATTCCGAAGGACAAGGGCATTCCGCGCGACGTGCTGCGCGCCGGTGACCGCGTGCGCGGCTACCTGGCCGAAGTCCGTTCGGAACCCCGTGGCCCGCAGCTGTTCATCAGCCGCGCCGCCCCGGAATTCATGATCGAGTTGTTCAAGCTGGAAGTGCCGGAAGTCGGCCAGGGCCTGGTGGAAATCAAGGCCTGCGCACGTGATCCGGGCGACCGCGCCAAGATCGCCGTGCTCGCCCACGACCAGCGCACCGATCCGATCGGTGCCTGCATCGGCATGCGCGGTTCGCGCGTGCAGGCCGTGTCCAACGAGCTCAATGGCGAGCGAGTGGACATCGTGCTGTGGAACGACAACCCCGCCAACTTCGTCATCAACGCGATGGCGCCGGCCGAAGTGCAGTCGATCATCGTCGATGAAGACAAGCACTCGATGGACCTGGCCGTTGCCGAAGATCGCCTGGCCCAGGCGATCGGCAAGGGCGGCCAGAACGTGCGCCTGGCCAGCCGCCTGACCGGCTGGCAGCTCAACGTGATGACCCAGGACCAGGTCACCGCCAAGTCGGAGGCCGAGCAGGCTTCGGCCCGCCAGCTGTTCATGGACAAGCTGGAAGTGGACGAGGAAATCGCCGGCATCCTGGTCAGCGAAGGCTTCGGCACCGTCGAGGAAATCGCATATGTCCCGGTCGGCGAACTGCTGGCCGTGGAAGGTTTCGACGAAGACATCGTCGAAGAGCTGCGCGCTCGTGCCCGCGATGCGCTGCTCAATGAGGCCCTGGCAGTCGAAGAAGGCCTTGAAGACGGCCAGCCGGCGCAGGACCTGCTGTCCCTGAAGGGCATGGACGAAGCCACCGCATATGCGCTGGCCGGCCACGGCGTGCGTACCAGCGAGGACCTGTCCGACCTGGCCGCCGACGAGGTCATGGACTTCGGCATCGAAGGACTGGATCAGGCGCGCGCCGCTGCGCTGATCCTGGCCGCCCGTGCCGAAGAGATCGCCCGACTGGAACGCGGCGAATGAGCCGGCAATGAACAGGGCCCTGAGCCGCTCAGGGCGTAGAATCCGCGCCACCTCCAGATGCGGGGGGGCGCCCACAAGATCATAGGATCCGAATGTCGCAGCAAACCACCATCCGCAAGCTTGCCGAACTGGTCAACACGCCGGTCGAAAAACTGCTGGAACAGCTGGCCGGTGCCGGCATGAAGTTCAGCGGTCCCGACCAGGTCGTGACCAGCTCCGAGAAGGTGAAGCTCCTGGGCTTCCTTCGTCGTTCGCACGGCAAGCCCGAGCAGGCCCCGGAAGAGAGCGATCAGTCTGCAAAGAAGATCACGCTCAACCGCCGGAAGCAGCAGGAAGTGACGGTCAATTCCGGTCGCAGCAAGACGACCGTGAATGTCGAGGTGCGCCAGAAGCGCACCTACGTCAAGGATGGTGCGCGCGCCATGACGCCGGACGAAGAGCGCGCCGACATCCTGCGCAAGCTGGAAGAGTCGCGCGCCCGCAACCTCGCCGAACAGCAGGCCCTGGCCGAGAAGGATCGTCTGCGCGACGAAGCCATCGTCCGTGCCCGTGAGGAAGAGATTGCGGCCAAGGAACGCGCAGAGGCCGAGAAGAAGGCTGCCGAGGAAGCTGCGGCCGCCGCCAAGGCTGCCGAGGCACTGGCGGCCACCAAGCCCAAGCGCGCTCCGATCGATGAAACCGCGCCGCGTCCGCCGCGCACGCCGGCCGCCGCTCCGGCTGCGCCGCGCAGTGCGCCGCCGCCGCCGCGCAACGACGACCGCAACAACCGCAGCGCGTCGCGCAACGAGCGTGGCCCGGGCGACCGTTTCGCCGGCCAAATGCACCTGTCGGCTGCCGACCGTGCGCGTCGTGGCAACAGCAACAACAGCAACACCCGTGGTCGGCCGGGTGGCCGTAACCAGGCCGGTGGCCGTCGCGACATGTCGCGCGGTGGCAACAATGCCGGCCCGCACGCCTTCGAGCGTCCGACCGCGCCGGTGGTGCGTGAAGTGGCGATCGGCGACACGATCACCGTGGCCGACCTGGCGCAGAAGCTCGCGCTGAAGGGCGGCGAGGTGGTCAAGGCGCTGTTCAAGATGGGCGTGATGGCCACCATCACCCAGTCCATCGACCACGACACCGCCGCGCTGGTGACCGAAGAACTCGGCCACAAGGCGATCCGTGCCAACGACAACGACGCCGAGGACGCACTGCTGGCCTCGACCGGTGAAAACCAGGGCGAAGCCACCCAGCGTCCACCGGTGGTCACCATCATGGGCCACGTCGATCACGGCAAGACCTCGCTGCTGGATTACATCCGCCGCACCAAGGTCGCCACCGGCGAAGCCGGCGGCATCACCCAGCACATCGGTGCCTACCACGTGGATACGCCGAAGGGCGTGATCAGCTTCCTGGATACCCCGGGCCATGCTGCCTTCACCTCGATGCGTGCCCGCGGCGCCAAGCTGACCGATATCGTGGTGCTGGTCGTGGCCGCCGATGACGGCGTCATGCCGCAGACCAAGGAAGCGATCCAGCACGCCCGTTCGGCGGGTGTGCCGCTGATCGTGGCGATCAACAAGATCGACAAGTCCGACGCCGACCCGATGCGGGTCAAGAACGAACTGCTGTCCGAGCAGGTCGTGGCCGAAGATTTCGGTGGTGACACCCAGATGGTGGAGATCTCGGCCAAGACCGGCCTGGGCATCGACGATCTGCTGGACGCCATCTCGATCCAGGCCGAACTGCTGGAACTGAAGGCCGTCGACGAAGGCCGCGCCTCGGGCGTGGTGATCGAATCGTCGCTGGACAAGGGCCGCGGCCCGGTCGCTACGGTGCTGGTGCAGCAGGGCCGCCTGAAGAAGGGCGACTACCTGGTGTGCGGCATCCAGTACGGCCGCGTGCGTGCACTGTTCGATGAAACCGGCAAGCAGCCGGAATTCGCCGGCCCGTCCATCCCGGTGCAGGTCCTGGGCCTGTCCGGCGTGCCGGAAGCCGGTGACGACTTCGTGGTGGTCGAGGACGAGCGCCTGGCCAAGGACGTTGCCCAGCAGCGTGAGACCAAGCGCCGTGAATCGCGCCTGGTCGCCACCGCCGGCAGCCGCATGGAAGACATCATGGCGACCCTGGGCAAGGGCGAGGGCCAGCAGGTCCTCAACCTGGTCATCAAGGCCGACGTGCAGGGTTCGGTGCAGGCCCTCAGCCAGGCGCTGGTGGCGCTGTCCAACGAAGACATCCGCATCAACGTGATCCACTCCGGCGTGGGCGGCATCACCGAATCGGACGCCAACTCGGCGGCCGCTTCGAAGGCCACCGTCATCGGCTTCAACGTGCGTGCGGATGCTTCGGCCCGTCGCATCATCGAATCCAACGGCGTGGACCTGCGCTACTTCTCGATCATCTATGACGTGATCGATCAGGTGAAGCAGGTGGCCTCCGGTCTGCTGGGCGTGGAGATCCGCGAAGAGATCATCGGTATCGCCGAGGTCCGCGACGTGTTCCGCAGCTCCAAGCTGGGCGCCGTTGCCGGCTCGATGGTCATCGAGGGCGTGGTCAGGCGCAACAAGCCGATCCGCGTGCTGCGCGACAGCGTGGTGATCTTCGAGGGCGAGCTGGAATCGCTGCGTCGCTTCAAGGAGAACGTCGAGGAAGTCCGCAACGGTACCGAGTGCGGTATCGCGGTGAAGGCTTACAACGACGTCAAGCCGGGTGACCAGATCGAGTGCTTCGAGCGTATCGAAGTGCCGCGCACCCTGTAATGCTGCACTGGACCGCCCCTCACGGGTCGGTCCGCCCCCTGGTGGGGCCCGACCTTGGTCGGGCCGCTCCTCCTGGTAGGACCCGACCTTGGTCGGGTCACATTCAAATCGAGAGCCCGACCGCGTGCCCAAGACTTTCCATCGAACCGACCGTGTCTCCGCCCAGTTGCGCCGTGAACTCGGCACCCTGGTGCACAACGCCGTGCGCGAGCATGGGTTGCCCTCGGTGAGCGTGTCCGACGTGGAAATCACCCGCGACATGGCCCATGCCAAGGTGTTCGTCACCGCGCTGATGCCGGAACGTTCGGCCGAAGCCGTGGCCGGCCTGAAGGAGCTGGGCTACCGCCTGCGCATGGACCTGGCACGCGCGATGAAGCTGCGCCACGTGCCGGAGCTGCATTTCCACTACGACGACTCGGTCGACCGTGGTGAGCACATCGACAACATCCTGCGCGACCTGCCCGATACGCTGGCCGCGGAGAAGCGTCGCGAGAGCGACGAAGAATAACCGCGTGGCGCCGGGCATGCCCGGCGTTGTTGCATTCCGGCTGCGCGATGTCTGATGCAGACCGCGCTGCGGCAGTCGAGCATGGCTCGACCCTACAAAATTCTGCCATGACCCGAATTCAGTTCCGCCGCCTGGATGGCATCCTGCTGCTCGACAAGTCGACCGGCATGAGTTCCAACGCCGCCCTGCAGGTAGCCCGCCGCCTGTTCCGCGCCGAGAAAGGGGGGCACACCGGCAGCCTTGACCCGCTGGCCACCGGCCTGCTGCCGCTGTGCTTCGGCGAGGCAACCAAGATCGCCGGCCTGCTGCTCGGCTCGGCCAAGGCCTACGACGCCGAGATCGTGCTGGGCCAGACCACCGATACTGACGATGCCGAAGGCCAGGTGCTGCTGCAGCGCCCGGTGCCGGCCATCAGTGCCGAAGCGCTGCAGGCCGCACTGGCGGGGCTGACCGGCAACATCCGCCAGCGTGCCCCGATCTATTCGGCGCTGAAGCAGGGCGGTGAGCCGCTGTATGTGAAGGCCCGCCGCGGCGATGTCATCGAAGCGCCCGAACGCGAGGTGCAGGTACATGCCATCGAGGTGCTGGAGCAGCAGCCGGAACGGTTGCGGCTGCGCGTGACCTGCGGCTCCGGCACCTACATCCGCAGCCTGGCCCGCGACCTGGGCGAGACGCTGGGCTGTGGTGCCCACATCAGCGCACTGCGCCGGCTCTGGGTCGAGCCGTTCCGTGAGCCGGTAATGGTCACCCTGGACCAGCTGCGGGCGATGGTCGAGGCGGGTGACGAGGCGGGCATGGACGCGCTGCTGCTGCCGCTGGCGGCCGGCCTGGCCGAGTACCCGCGGGTCGACCTGGATGCCGACCAGGCCCACCGCTTCTGCGTCGGCCAGCGCCAGCGCGATCTGTCCTGGCCGCGTGGCCTGGTGGCGGTGTTTGGTCCGGACGACGCTGTCCAGGGCCTGGGCCAGGTCGACGAAAGCGGCCTGCTGGCCCCGCAGCGTCGTTTCAACCTCTGACGGGCCCGGGCGGTTCAGCCCCGGTCCTTGTCCCGGAAGCCCCCGACCGTTACAATTTCGCGGCCGTTTTCCGGCAGCCTGCCTGGCGCAGGTTTCATCCTCGTAGTCCACGGCGAGCCTGGCGGTGCGCGAAGCGCGTTCCTGCCGGCCACGCATCACAGAGAAAAAGAAATGTCGATCGACACCCAGAAGGTCATTGAAGACAACAAGCGCAGCTCGGCTGACACCGGCTCCCCGGAAGTCCAGGTTGCGCTGCTGACCGCCCGCATCGAACTGCTGACCGGCCACTTCAAGACCCACAAGAAGGACCACCACAGCCGCCGCGGCCTGCTGCAGATGGTCAACCGCCGTCGCAGCCTGCTCGACTACCTGAAGAAGAAGGACGTCGAGCGCTACAAGGCCCTGATCGAGAAGCTTGGCCTGCGTCGCTAAGCAACGAATCCCCCGCGGCGCAGCGATGCGCCGCGGTTTTGTTTTGTAGTACCGCAATCCCCGATTCAGGCCGGAACGATCCGGCCACCCGCTGGCGGCAAGGGTCGCCGACGGTCCAAATTCGCAGACAGCATCCCCAAGGACACCCTCCGTGGCAAAAATCACCAAAACCTTCCAGTACGGCAAGCACACCGTCACGCTTGAGACCGGCGAAGTCGCCCGTCAGGCCAGCGGCGCCGTCATCGTCAAGATGGACGACACCGTACTGCTGGTCACCGCCGTCGCCGCCAAGAGCGCGCGCGAAGGCCAGGACTTCTTCCCGCTGACCGTCGATTATCAGGAAAAGTTCTACGCCGGCGGCCGTATCCCGGGTGGTTTCTTCAAGCGTGAAGGCCGTGCGACCGAGAAGGAAACCCTGATCTCGCGTCTGATCGACCGTCCGATTCGTCCGCTGTTCCCGGAAGACTACAAGAACGAAGTGCAGATCATCGCCACGGTCATGTCGTTGAACCCGGACGTGGACGGCGACATCCCGGCCCTGATCGGTGCCTCCGCTGCCCTGGCCCTGGCCGGCACCCCGTTCATGGGTCCGATCGGCGCTGCCAAGGTCGGTTACAAGAACGGCGAGTACATCCTGAACCCGACCGTCAGCGAACTGGCTGACTCGCAGCTGGAACTGGTCGTCGCCGGTACCTCCAACGCCGTGCTGATGGTTGAATCCGAAGCCGCGCTGCTGTCCGAAGAAGTGATGCTGGGCGCCGTGACCTTCGGTCACCGCGAAATGCAGAAGGTCATCAACGCGATCAACGAGCTGACCGTCGAAGCCGGCACCAAGCCGTCGACCTGGGAAGCCCCGGCCAAGAACGACGCGCTGATCTCCGCCCTGAAGGAAGCCATCGGCCCGCGCCTGGGCGAAGCCTTCCAGGTGCGTGACAAGCTGCAGCGCCGCGACGCCATCTCGGCAATCAAGAAGGACGTGTTCGAAACCCTGGCTGGCCGCGTGGCCGCCGAAGGCTGGAACCCGGCCGAGCTGTCGAAGGAATTCGGCGAGCTGGAATACCGCACCATGCGTGACTCGGTGCTGGACACCAAGGTCCGTATCGACGGCCGTGCGCTGGACACCGTTCGCCCGATCGCCGTGAAGACCGGTGTGCTGCCGCGTACCCACGGTTCCTCGCTGTTCACCCGTGGCGAAACCCAGGCCATCGTGACCATCACCCTGGGCACCGCCCGTGACGGCCAGGTCATCGACGCCGTTGCCGGTGAGTACAAGGAAAACTTCCTGTTCCACTACAACTTCCCCCCGTTCTCGGTGGGTGAGTGCGGTCGCATGATGGGCCCGAAGCGCCGCGAAATCGGCCACGGTCGCCTGGCCAAGCGCGGCGTGCTGGCTGTCATGCCGTCGCTGGAAGCCTTCCCGTACACCATCCGCGTCGTCTCGGAAATCACCGAGTCGAACGGTTCCTCGTCGATGGCCTCGGTCTGCGGCTCGTCGCTGGCCCTGATGGACGCCGGCGTGCCGGTGAAGGCTCCGGTGGCCGGTATCGCCATGGGTCTGGTCAAGGAAGGCGAGCGCTTCGTCGTCCTGTCCGACATCCTGGGTGACGAAGATCACCTGGGCGACATGGACTTCAAGGTCGCCGGTACCGCTGAGGGCATTTCCGCCCTGCAGATGGACATCAAGATCGAAGGCATCACCGAAGAGATCATGAAGCAGGCCCTGCAGCAGGCCAAGGCTGGCCGTCTGCACATCCTGGGCGAAATGGCCCACGGCCTGACCGCTCCGCGTGAAGAGCTGTCGGACTACGCGCCGCGCCTGCTGACCATCAAGATCCACCCGGACAAGATCCGCGAAGTGATCGGCAAGGGTGGTTCGACCATCCAGGCCATCACCAAGGAAACCGGCACCCAGATCGACATCCAGGACGACGGCACCATCGTCATCGCTTCGGTCAACGCCATCGCTGCGCAGGCCGCCAAGGCCCGCATCGAGCAGATCACCTCGGACGTCGAACCGGGCCGCATCTATGAAGGCAAGGTCGCCAAGATCATGGACTTCGGTGCGTTCGTCACCATCCTGCCGGGCAAGGACGGTCTGGTCCACGTGTCGCAGATCTCCAGCGATCGCGTCGAGAAGGTCGGCGACGTGCTGAAGGAAGGCGATGTGGTCAAGGTCAAGGTGCTGGAAGTCGACAAGCAGGGCCGTATCCGCCTGTCGATGAAGGCCGTGGAAGAAGGCGGCGCCGCCAGCGCCGAGTAATCGACCTCCGGTCAATTACGGTAGGTGTCAACCTTGGTTGACACGCTTCTGGAATCGCTGAATTGAAAAAGCGGGCTTCGGCCCGCTTTTTCTTTGCCTCGCTGTTATGAAGAACCGCGCACCCAGGTCGTTGAATGTCCTGCCGCGGTGCACGAGAGGCGCTACGCAGCCATCGTTCTGTCGCGGTTGCGCGGATCGCACCTGTCCACTGGACGACATGCCGCGACAACCATCCCGCAGCTCCATCCGTTTGCTAACGTGGCTGCGCCTTCGAACCGGGAGATCCCATGTTCCGCCAGACCGTGGCCGTCCTTGCCGTGCTGATTGCCGGCGCCCTGCCCATTGCCTTGCATGCCGCGCCCGCACAGCCGCCGATCTTCGGTGCCTACTACCCCGGCGGCTCGGCCGAGCGCTACCCGGTGTCGAGCATTCCGGCCGAGCGCCTCACCCACCTGTTCTACGCGTTCTCCACCATCAAGGACGGCCGCTGCACGGTCGGCGCCGAAGCGCCGAAGAATTTTGCTGCGCTGGCCAAGCTGAAGAAGGCGCACCCGCATCTGCGCACGCTGATCTCAATTGGTGGATGGGGCGCAGGTGGATTCTCCGATGCAGCGCTGACCGAGGCCAGCCGCAAGCGCCTGGTCGACTCGTGCATGGCGCTGTTTTTCGACCGCCATGCCGGCAGCTTCGATGGCGTGGACATCGACTGGGAGTTCCCGGTCAGTGGCGGACCGAACGAGCTGGCGCACCGCCCGCAGGATCGTGCCAACCTGACCCGGCTCGCGCAGGCGTTCCGCGTGGCACTCGACGCGCACGAGTGCAAGGAGCGACAGCCGATGCTGCTGACCGCCGCGCTGGCCGCCGGTCGCCTGCAGACCGATGGCCCCTACGATCCAGCAGCGAGCTACGACCTGCCGGCGTTGGCCAAGGTGTTCGATTTCATCAACCTGATGAGCTACGACATGGGCACCGGTTTCTCGGCGGTGTCGACCTTCAATGCGCCGCTGCATGAAGTGCCGGCCGATCCGCTGGCCCCGGAGCTGCGGCGCTGGAACAACGTGGCCGGCGCGGTGCAGTACTACCGCGAGCACGGCGTGCCGGCCGAGAAGCTGGTGCTGGGCGTACCCTTCTACGGGCGCGGCTTCAAGGTCACCGGCGATGCAGCGGATGGGCTGTACCAGTCCTACAGTGCGCCGGCCGATGCCGGCGACTGGCGGGTGATCAAGGCGCGCTATCTCGATCAGCCGGGTTGGACGAAACACTGGCAGCCGCAGGCGCAGAGCCCGTGGCTGTACAGCGCCGGGCAGAAGATCTTCATCAGCTATGAAGACCCGCGCTCGATCGGCCTGCGTGCGCAGTTCGCCCGTGAGCAGGGCCTGGCCGGGGTGTTCATGTGGGAGCTGACCGGCGACGACGAACAGGCCAGCCTGCTCAACGCCATGCTGGGCCCCTGGCAGAAGGCGCGCATCGGCGATTGAGCTGCATCAGGCGATGCCCGGCGCAATGCCGCAATGCCACTGGCCCAACCCCGCACAGCATCGCCACGCCCGCAGCGTTACGCTGCGGGCATGATCCATCTTGAACGCCTGGACCACCTGGTCCTCACCGTCGCCGACATCGACCGCAGCTGTGATTTCTACCAGCGCGTGCTCGGCATGCAGGTCGTGCGCTTCGGCGCGGGTCGTACCGCGTTGCAGTTCGGCCAGCAGAAGATCAATCTGCATGCGGCCAGTGCTCCACTGCAGCCGCATGCGCTGCGGCCCACGCCGGGCAGTGCCGACCTGTGCCTGGTCACGCGCATGGCGACAGTCGATGTGCTGTCCCACCTGCAGGCGCAGTCCGTTGCAGTGGAGGAGGGGCCGGTTGCACGCACCGGCGCGCTGGGGCCGATCGAATCGGTGTATTTCCGCGACCCGGATGGCAACCTGATCGAAGTGAGTCGTTACCCCGGCGAGGCATGATCCTGCTTGGGTAGCGTCGAGCTTGCTCGACGGTGCTTGGCGCGAAATCAACAGCTGTCGAGCAAGCTCGACGCTACAGGGGGCGTTGCGCGCAATGGTAGTTAGCGCCGGGGCATGCCCGGCGAAGGCTCAGTTGGCCCAGACGCTGTTGGGATCGCCGTTGCGGGCGCGGCGCTGGCTGGCCACTGCCAGGCGGGCGAAGCCGAAGGCCATGGCCAGCGCGATGGCGTCGACCCAGAACAGCGGCCAGTGGCCACGCGCGGCGGCGCGCCAGAGCCAGTCACCATTGAGTGCGCCGTGCAGCACCGGTACCAGCGCGGTACTGATCGCCGCCGCCCACAGCAACTCGCGTGCGGCCTGCGCCGGGCGTCGCAGCGCGGCCCACAGCGCACAGGCCGCCCAACTGCCGAAGCAGGCCCAGCGGATGCCGCGATCGACCGCCGTCGGCGCCAGCCGCTCCAGCACCAGCGCGGTGACGAACGCGACCGAGATCGCCACGCACAGGCCGATGCACACGCCGACCGTCGCCCGCGCCATGTTCACCCCGGCGCGCGGCTGCTGCGGCTGGCGACGCTTGCGCCGCGACTCGATCCACAGCAGGTTGCCCGAATAGAACAGGAACGCACCGCCAAGGCCGAGCAGGAAGTACAGCCAGACCACCACGCCGTTGCCGAATTCGCCGAAGTGCAGCGCGTAGGCGGCGCTGAGCGTGGCGTGGTTGGCGTCGCGCTGGCCCGGCAGCTGCGAGGCCAGAACGTCGCCGGTGGCCACGTCCAGCGCCACCGCGCCAAGCGTGCCGAGCGTGCCGGTGGATTCGCCGGTGATCTCGATGGTGGCATTGGCATCGCCGGCATTGGCCAGCTTCAGGTAGGCCGGCTCGAAGTTGGCCACGCCCTGTGCGCGGGCGACTTCAAGCGCGCGCGCATGCAGCACGCGCAGGCTGCCCGGCGGTGCCGGAATGCCACTGGCATCGCGCACGGGCGCGGTGTCCATCGCCGTCGGCACCGCCTGCAGCGCCTTGCCGTCGTAGATCAACGGGTTGAGCAGGGCCATCTGCACGAACACCAGGCAGAGCAGGGCACCAGTGACCGCGAACATCAGGTGGAAAGGCAGGCTGAGCACGCCGATCACGTTGTGCGCGTCCTGCCACAGCTGCTTCAGGTTGCGGCCCGGACGCAGCGCGAACAGGTCGCCGAGCAGCTTCGGCAGATGGATCACCAGGCCGCTGAGCAGTGCCATGCCGTACAGCAGGCTGACAATGCCCATCACGTAGATCCCGGCCACGGGCAGGCCGAGGCTGTAATGGAGCTCGTTGACCAGTTCGGCCAGTCCGGTCTGCGGTGGTGTGGGGCTGCCGGCGATCTGGCCGGGCCAGGCATAGCGCCAGCTGCCGTCATCGGCCTGCCAGTATGCAAGCGGCTGCGGGTGTTCGGCGCCGGGGAAGGTCATGCCGACGTGGCGGCGTGCCTCCGGATGCGCAGCCAGCACGTCTTCCAGCAGGTACTGCGCATCGTCCAGCCCGGCGGGCAGTGCGGTGGCGGCTCCCGGGGTCTGCCACAGTGGCAGGTCGTGATGGAACAGGGTCAGCGCACCTGCGTAGAAGGCCACGAACAGGCCGAAGCCCGCCACCAGGCCGACCCAGGTATGCAGGGTGGTGAACGTGCGCAGGGTCTGCGAACTGAACTTCATGGGAGAGGTCTCATTGCACCGCGCCGGTCAGGCGCAGCAGCCCGAGCATGGCGAAGCCGGCGGCGGCGCTGCCACCCAGCACCAGCCAGGCGCGCAGCGCGCTGCGGAAACTGAACGCCCACAGGGCGGCCAGCATCCACAGCGGGATGAAAGCGATCAGGGTCGGCACCAGCGCCCGCTGCCAGGGGCCGGGCGGTACCCATGCCAGCAGGCCGGTCGCGGCCGCGGCCAGGAAGAAGCCGGCCACGACGCCAGCGAAGGCGCGCGGCCACATCAGGGCGACTCCGTGCCGGGACGGTGCCAGGCGGCCAGCGCCGGCAACAGCATCGCGGCCAGCATCCAGGTGCACAACATCGCCACCAGGCCGGCGGCAAAGCCGAGCTCGGCCATCCACAGCCACAGCGCGGCGGCAGCGGCGACCAGGCCGATCTGGCGGCCCAGGCGGCCGGCGCGGCGCAGGCGCGGCCAGCGACAATGCGGCGAAGCGGCATAGAAGGCCAGCGCCGAGAACATCGCTGCCAGCATGCCCAGGCTGCAGAAGCCGAGCGTGGAAAGGCCGACGGTGATCATTGCGGGCGGCCGGCGCGGCAGCGGGCCGGCGAACGCGGGGCACGGGCGGGGCCGGCGGAAGCCGGTCGGAGCGGGTGGCGCATCACGGGGTCCTGGGGGAAAGCGGGCAGGCTGGCACGGGGCGGGCTGCGCGGACATGGTAATCATTGCGTTTTCACGCCGCCAGCGCCGGCCATTCAGCGGACCGCACGGCAGCCCTTGGGCTTTCCGGTGCGCTGGTTTAAGATCGTCGCAGACTCCTGACTGGAACAAGGTGGCCCGCGCCCAGCGCCGGCCGAGCGTGCGACATGAGCACTACCACCGCCCACTGTTGACCTGCCCCCGAAGGCCCTGTGTTCCAGGCGCCCTCGCGGCGCTTTTTTATTGCCCGGGCGCCGCCCCGGAACGCTTTCCAGCCCGCCCAGCGGGCCCCGCACGAAGCCACTGCGATGATCAACATTACTCTTCCCGACGGCAGCCGCCGCGAGTTTGAAAACCCCGTCAGCGTCATGGAGGTCGCCCAGTCGATCGGCGCCGGCCTGGCCAAGGCCACCATCGCCGGTGCCGTGGATGGCGTGCTGGTCGATGCCAGCGACGTCATCGACCACGATGCCAGCCTGCGCATCATCACCGCCAAGGACGAGGAGGGCGTGGAAATCATCCGCCACTCCTGCGCCCACCTGGTCGGCCACGCCGTCAAGCAGCTCTACCCGGACGTGAAGATGGTGATCGGCCCGGTGATCGCCGAAGGCTTCTATTACGACATCTACTCCGAGCGCCCGTTCACCCCGGACGACATGGCCGCGATCGAGAAGCGCATGGGCGAGCTGATCGCCCAGGACTACGACGTCATCAAGAAGATGACCCCGCGCGCCGAAGTGATCGAGATCTTCAAGGCCCGTGGCGAGGACTACAAGCTGCGCCTGATCGAGGACATGTCCGACGACATCCAGGCGATGGGCATGTACTACCACCAGGAATACGTGGACATGTGCCGTGGCCCGCACGTGCCGAACACGCGCTTCCTGAAAGCCTTCAAGCTGACCCGCATCTCCGGCGCCTATTGGCGCGGCGACGCGCAGAACGAGCAGCTGCAGCGCATCTACGGCACCGCCTGGGCCGACAAGAAGCAGCTCGAGGCGTACATCAAGCGCATCGAAGAAGCCGAGATGCGCGACCACCGCCGCATCGGCAAGCAGCAGGACCTGTTCCACCTGCAGGAAGAAGCACCGGGCCTGGTGTTCTGGCACCCGAAGGGCTGGGCGCTGTGGCAGGTGGTCGAGCAGTACATGCGCAAGGTCTACCGCAACAGCGGCTATGGCGAAGTGCGCTGCCCGCAGATCCTGGACGTGAGCCTGTGGAAGAAGTCCGGTCACTGGGACAACTACCAGGACAACATGTTCTTCACCGAATCGGAGAAGCGCACATACGCGGTCAAGCCGATGAACTGCCCGGGCCACATCCAGGTGTTCAACCAGGGCCTGCACAGCTACCGCGACCTGCCGATCCGCTATGGTGAGTTCGGTTCCTGCCATCGCAACGAGCCGTCCGGCGCGCTGCACGGCATCCTGCGCGTGCGTGGCTTCACCCAGGACGACGGCCACGTGTTCTGCACGGAAAACCAGATCGAGTCGGAAGTGACTGCCTTCCACCAGCAGGCGCTGGCGGTCTACCAGCACTTCGGTTTCGACGAGATCCAGATCAAGATCGCGCTGCGCCCGGAATCGCGCTTGGGTGACGACGCCACCTGGGACAAGGCCGAAGGCGCGCTGCGCTCGGCGCTGACCGCCTGTGGCGTGGAATGGCAGGAGCTGCCGGGCGAGGGCGCCTTCTACGGCCCGAAGATCGAGTACCACCTGAAGGATGCCATCGGCCGTACCTGGCAGCTGGGCACCATGCAGGTGGACTTCATGATGCCGGGCCGCCTGGGCGCCGAGTACGTGGACGAGAACAGCCAGAAGAAGCACCCGGTCATGCTGCACCGCGCCATCGTCGGCTCGATGGAGCGCTTCCTGGGCATCCTGATCGAGCACCATGCCGGTCAGTTCCCGGCCTGGCTGGCGCCGACCCAGGTGGTGGTGGCCAACATCACCGACGCCCAGGCCGACTACGTCTCGGGCGTGACCAAAACCCTTGCGGAGCAAGGCTTCCGCGTCAGCTCGGATTTGCGTAACGAGAAGATCGGCTATAAAATCCGCGAGCATACGTTGCAGCGCGTGCCCTACCTGCTGGTCATCGGTGACCGCGAGAAGGAAAATGGGGCTGTGGCGGTGCGTACGCGTTCTGGCGAAGACCTGGGCAGCATGAGCCTGCAGGCCTTCATCGAGCGGCTCCACGCCGAGGGCGCGTAAGCAAAGGTCCGGTCCGGGCGCACAGGCACCCGGACCGGTTCGATACCCTTGGGAGAACGTAATATCAGCACCCCTGACAACAAACAGAACCGCAAGAATCAGGAAATCCGTGTGCCGCGCGTCCGCGTGATCGGCAGTGACGGAGAAATGATCGGCGTGTTGTCGCGCGACGAAGCGCTGTCCATGGCCGAAGATGAAGGCCTGGACCTGGTCGAGATCCAGCCGCAGGCCGATCCGCCGGTCTGCAAGATCATGGACTTCGGCAAGTTCAAGTTCGAAGCGCAGAAGAAGGCCAGCGAGGCCAAGAAGAAGACCAAGCAGGTCGAGATCAAGGAAGTGAAGTTCCGTCCGGTCACGGACGAGGGCGACTACCAGATCAAGCTGCGCAAGATGCGCGGGTTCCTCGAAGATGGTGACAAGATCAAGGTCAACATCCGTTTCCGTGGCCGTGAAATGAGCCACCAGGAACTGGGCCGCGAAATGGCCAACCGGATCGAGACCGATCTGGGCGAGGACATCGTCATTGAATCCCGTCCGCGCCTGGAAGGGCGTCAGATGGTCATGATGATCGCGCCGAAGAAGAAGACCTGAGGCCTGACGGGCCGCCTTCCGGGGCGCCTGGCTGAAGGGTTCAGGTAAGGGGACGCCGCTGGCGTCCCTTTGCTTTTGCAGGACGCCGGTGAATCGCCGGTAAAGGGTTGCAGGGGCTGGTGGCAGGGCGGTTTTGCCTGTATCATGCCCGGCTCGACCCACCCAGGACGGGTCGTACGCCGATCATGGCAGGACGGAAAGAGCGGCCCAGCCCGCCGCCAGATCAGTCAGAAACCAGGGTCATATCCCATCAAGGACATTGCAATGCCCAAGATCAAGACCAACCGGGCAGCGGCCAAGCGTTTCCGCAAGACCGCCTCGGGCAAGTACAAGTGCGGCCACGCCAACCGTAGCCACATCCTCACGAAGAAAGCGACCAAGCGTAAGCGTAATCTGCGTCAGACGGGCCATGTCCGTGCAGAAGACGCAGGCCGTCTGGACCGCATGCTCCCTTACCTCTGAGGAACTGAAAAATGGCACGAGTTAAGCGTGGCGTACAGGCGCGTCGCCGCCACAAGAAAATCCTGGATCTCGCCAAGGGCTATTACAACGCCCGCCGCAAGGTCTTCCGCGTCGCCAAGCAGGCGGTCATCAAGGCACAGCAGTACGCCTACATCGGCCGTAAGCAGAAGAAGCGCAACTTCCGTTCGCTGTGGATCACCCGTATCAATGCGGCTGCCCGCATCAACGGCCTGAGCTACAGCCGCTTCATGAACGGTCTGCTGAAGGCCGGCATCACCCTGGATCGCAAGGTCCTGGCTGACATCGCCGTGCACGACGCAGCCGGTTTTGCTGCGCTGGCCGAAAAGGCCAAGGGCGCGCTGGCGGCATAAGTCCTTCCCGATGCCGTAACCGTTCACTCGGACGGTGTCAGGTCAAGGCAATGCATGGGGAAGGGCGCAAGTCCTTCCCCATTCTTTTTTGGGTCCCGGCGAGGCC
This sequence comes from Stenotrophomonas sp. YJH_SMC_58, assembly GCF_059369635.1. Taxonomy (NCBI): domain Bacteria; kingdom Pseudomonadati; phylum Pseudomonadota; class Gammaproteobacteria; order Lysobacterales; family Lysobacteraceae; genus Stenotrophomonas; species Stenotrophomonas sp. YJH_SMC_58. The sequence continues at coordinate 325,903 of NZ_JCAFSW010000003.1, read as the reverse complement.
ACGACGGCAGCGCGGGGACGGCGGTGGCGACAGGGGTCGGCCCTTCGCGCATCGCGATGGCAGATCGACTGGAGTTCCAGCCCCCCATGAGCGACATCCAATCCCTCACCACCCAGGCGCTGGCCGATGTGGCCGCCGCACAGAGCCCCGACGTGCTGGAGCAGCTGCGCGTGGCCCTGCTTGGCAAGAGCGGCAGCATCACCTCGCAGCTCAAGCAGCTCGGTGCCCTGCCGGCCGACGAGCGCAAGGCCGCCGGTGAAGCGATCAACCAAGCCCGCGACGTGCTGACCCGCGCGCTGGGCGAGCGCAAGGCGCTGCTGGAAGACGCGGCACTGGATGCGCGCCTGGCCGCCGAAGCCATCGACATCACCCTGCCGGGCCGCAATGGCGACCGTGCCGGCCTGCACCCGATCACCCGCACCCTGGAGCGCATCACCGGCATCTTCGGCCGGCTGGGCTACGAGCTGTCGGAGGGGCCGGAGATCGAGGACGACTGGCACAACTTCGAGGCGCTGAACTTCCCGCCGCACCACCCGGCGCGCGCCATGCATGACACCTTCTACTTCGGCGACGGCCGCCTCCTGCGTACGCATACCTCCGGTGTGCAGGTGCGCTACATGGGCGACCACGCGCCGCCGCTGCGCATGATCGCCGCCGGCAAGGTCTACCGCAGCGACAGCGACCAGACCCACTCGCCGATGTTCCACCAGGTGGAAGGCCTGCTGGTGGACGAGCATTCGACCTTCGCCGACCTGAAGGGCACGTTGGCCGAGTTCGTGCGCGCGTTCTTCGAGCGCGACTTCGAGATGCGTTTCCGTCCCAGCTATTTCCCGTTCGTTGAACCGGGCGCGGAAGTGGACATCGCCTGGCAGCAGCCCGATGGCAGCACCCGCTGGCTGGAAGTGCTCGGCTGCGGCATGGTCCATCCGAACGTGCTGCGCAATGTCGGCATCGATCCGGAGCGCTACACCGGCTTCGCCTTCGGCATGGGCGTGGAGCGTTTCGCGATGCTGCGCTACGGCGTCAACGACCTGCGCGCGTTCTTCGAGAACGATGTGCGGTTCCTGAAGCAGTTCGCGTAAGCCGCAACCGTGTAGAGCCGAGCCCTGCTCGGCTGCTTTCTGGATGGACGCCTGCTTGCGCATGCGCTGGGCGACCCCAAAAACCGCAACGGGAGGCACGCCTCCCACCAGGGTGACACCATGAAATTCTCCGAAAACTGGCTGCGCAGCCACGTCCCGACCTCCGCCTCGCGCGATGAGCTGAGCGCGGTGCTGACCGCCATCGGCCTGGAAGTGGAAGAAGTAACCGCGCTTGGCGAAGGCCTCGATCACGTGGTCGTGGCACGCATCGTTGAAGCCGTGCGCCATCCGGAAGCCGACCGCCTGCAGGTGTGCAGGGTCGATGCCGGGCAGGGCGAACTGCTGCAGATCGTGTGTGGCGCACCGAACGCACGCCCGGGCCTGGTCGCGCCGCTGGCGATGGTTGGTGCGCAGATCGGCGAGCTGAAGATCAAACCGGCCAAGCTGCGTGGCGTCGAGTCCAACGGCATGCTGTGCTCGGCCAAGGAGCTGGGCCTGGACAGCGATGCGTCCGGCCTGCTGGAACTGCCGGACGATGCCCCGATCGGCCAGACCCTGGTCGAGTACCTGGGCCTGCCGGACGCCAGCATCGAGATCAAGCTGACCCCGAACCGCGCCGACTGCTTCAGCCTGCGCGGCATCGCCTACGACGTCGCTGCGGCCACCCGCAGTGAAGTGTTGGACTTCGCTGCCGACGCCATTCCGGCAGTCGGCAGCCGTGAGTTGAGCATCCAGCTCGACGCCGGCGCCGAAGCGCCGCGTTACCTGGGCCGTGTCATCGAAGGCGTCAATGCTGCCGCCAGGACCCCGCTGTGGATGGCCGAGCGCCTGCGCCGCAGCGGCGTGCGTCCGGTCTCGCTGCTGGTCGACATCACCCAGTACGTGATGCTGGAGCTGGGCCAGCCGATGCACGCGTACGACCTGGGCACCCTGCAGGGCAGCATCGCCGTGCGCCGTTCGCGCGCGGGCGAGACGCTGAAGCTGCTGGACGGCCGCGATGCTGCGCTGGACGACAGCTTCCTGGTGGTCACCGATGCTGACCGTGCGGTCGGCCTGGCCGGCCTGATGGGCGGCTTCGACACCCGCGTCACCGACGCGACCACCGCCGTGTTCCTGGAAGCCGCGCACTTCGCGCCGGCCGCGATCATGGGCCGTGGCCGCAAGCTGGGCCTGCACACCGATGCTGGCCATCGCTTCGAGCGCGGCGTCGATCCGGCGCTGCCGCGCACCGCGATCGAGTACGCCACCCGCCTGGTGCTGGACCTGGCCGGCGGTACCCCGGCACCGGTCACCGAGGCCGTGCGTGAAGCCGATCTGCCGCAGCCGGCGACCATCGTGCTGCGCCGCGCCCGCATCACCCGCGTGCTCGGCATCAGCATCGACGATGCCGAAGTCGAGCGCATCCTGCGCGCGCTTGGCATGGACGTGGTTGCCACCGCCGAGGGCTGGCAGGTCACGGCGCCGAGCCGCCGCTTCGACATCGCCATCGAAGAAGACCTGATCGAAGAGCTGGCCCGCATCCACGGTTACGAGCAGATCCCGACCACGCTGCCGGGCGGTGCCTCGCGCGTGGCGATGCCGAGCGAGACCCAGCTGGACGCACTGAGCGTGCGCCGCCAGCTGATCGCCCGTGACCAGCAGGAAACCGTCAACTTCGCCTTCGTCGACGACGCGCTGCTGACCCAGTGGCAGCTGCGCGACGGTCTGGTGCCGCTGGCCAACCCGCTGTCGGCGGAACTGGCGGTGATGCGTCCGTCGCTGCTGCCGGGCCTGGTCGCCACGCTTGGCCGCAATGCCGCGCGCCAGCTGGGCCGCGTGCGCCTGTTCGAGATCGGCCGTGTGTTTGCCCAGCAGAGCGGAGACGGCCAACCGGCGCCGCTGGAAACGCCGCGCGTGGCCGCTGCGGTCTGCGGTGAGGCGCAGGCGGTGCAGTGGGGCCTGCCGACCCGCAAGGTCGATTTCCATGACCTGAAGGGCGACCTGGAATCGCTGGCGGCTGCCAGTGGCGCGCAGCTGGAGTTCCGTCCGTCGGCCCGCGCCTACGGCCACCCGGCGCGTTCGGCCGAGGTGTTCCGCGATGGCGTGGCCATCGGCTGGATCGGCCAGATCCATCCGCGCCTGGCGCGGGCGATGGAGATCGAAGCCGACGTGTACGCCTTCGAGCTGGACCTGGAGCCGCTGACCGCCCGTCGCCTGCCGCGTGCCGGCGAGCTGTCGCGCTTCCCGGCGGTGCGCCGCGACCTGGCGTTCCTGGTGCCTGAGCAGGTGGCCTGGGCCGACCTGGCGGCGACCGTCCGCCAGGCCGCCGGCCCGCTGCTGCGCGACCTGAACCTGTTCGACCGCTATGTTGGCCAGGGCGTCGAGCCGGGCTTCAAGAGTCTCGCTATGGGCTTGATTTTGCAGGACAAGTCGCGCACTCTGACGGACCGCGACGTGGATGCGGTGGTGGCCGAGGCGGTCACTGCCATCGAGCGTGAACACCACGCCCGGATCCGCGGCTGAGCGGGCAGCACTCGGGGGTAGCAGGCAATGGCATTGACCAAGGCGGAGATGGCGGAAAAGCTGTTCGACGAAGTCGGTCTGAACAAGCGTGAAGCCAAGGAATTCGTCGACGCGTTTTTCGATGTGCTGCGTGAAGCATTGGAACAGGGACGTCAGGTGAAGCTGTCGGGCTTCGGTAATTTCGATCTGCGGCGCAAGAACCAGCGCCCGGGTCGCAACCCCAAGACCGGCGAGGAAATTCCGATTTCCGCCCGTACGGTGGTCACCTTCCGTCCGGGCCAGAAGCTCAAGGAGAGGGTGGAGGCTTATGCTGGATCCGGGCAGTAACCGCGAACTACCGCCGATCCCGGCCAAGCGCTACTTCACCATTGGTGAGGTCAGCGAGCTGTGCGACGTCAAGCCGCACGTCCTGCGCTACTGGGAAACCGAGTTTCCCAGCCTTGAGCCGGCCAAGCGCCGAGGCAATCGCCGCTACTACCAGCGCCATGACGTGCTGATGGTGCGGCAGATCCGCAGCCTGCTGTACGAACAGGGCTACACCATCGGTGGTGCACGCCTGCGCCTGGATGGCCCCGATGCCCGCGAGGAATCGGCGCTGAGCAACCAGATCATCAAGCAGGTGCGCATGGAGCTGGAAGAAGTGCTGCAGTTGTTGCGCCGCTGATCCCATTTCCATCGTAATCCGCTATACTTCACGGCCCGCCGCACTGGCGGGCACATCGCAGCATCAGTCGGGGCGTAGCGCAGCCTGGTAGCGCATCTGCCTGGGGGGCAGAGGGTCGTCGGTTCGAATCCGGCCGTCCCGACCACTGTGATGAATCAAGGAGCCTGCGCAGCAATGCGCGGGCTTTTTTGTGCGTTCTGCAGATGCTGATCAGTCTTCCGCGAAGCGGTAGATGAGTTCCGGATCGCCTTCATCCAGGCCATGCACGATGCCGCTGCCCACGAAGCCGGCGGCGGCGAGCAGGCGTTGCATGCCCGTGTTGGAGGCATTGGTCGAGGTGAACAGCTTGCCGCCACCGCGCCACGTGATCGCGTGCCGCAGCAGGATGGCGCCGATACCCTGGCTGCGCTGTTCGCGCGCCACCCTCAACATTTCAATGAAGGCTTCGCCAAAGAAGTGGTGATGGATGACCAGGTAGCCGACGATCTTGCCGCCCTGCTCGGCGACCTGCACGACGCCGTGCGCCAGCCAGTCGGCAATCTGCATGATCCGCCGTGGATCAGTGGCTGTCACGCTGTCGAGCGCGATCAAGGCATCTGCGTCCTGCGGAATGCCGTCGCGCAGGTGCGGAGAAGAGGACGTCCGGTTCATCGCGGGCGCAGCTTCAGCAACAGGCCGCCACCCGACACAAAGCCGGCGAGCAGGACGGCAATCGACAGCGGCAGGTGGAATTCACTGCGACCGAACAGGGCAAAGGCCAGATGGATCAGTGCCGTGCCAATGCCGAGCCCCCCGCAAGCCAGTGCATAGCTGCGCGCCGTGGATGTGCCCAGCACGATCTGGCGATAACCCCAAAGCACGGCGCCGACTGCGAACAGGTTGAACAACAGGAAGCCCTGGATGCCACCGGGGACATGGAACATGGCCCATTCCTGCCAGAATGCAGCGTCGATCTGATGCAGGATCAACGCCAGCAGCGTCGCCAGATACCATCGTTCCATGTCGTGCTCCCTGCCGTGCAGGCCATAGTCTATCGACGCCGCCTGGCACGCACGCCTGCTCGATGCAGCCAGCGCGCGGCCGGCAGTCAATACACCCGGAACTCGGCGCGGCAGCCGTCGCTGACCCACACCCCACGGCGGTCCCAGCCCCAGTTGCGGTCCTCGATGCAGGCTGTCACCGATTTCTGCCTGACCAGCCGTACCTCATGGCGCACGCGAATCCGGCACTCCTTGTCCTTGTTCTCGTAGGACTCGCAGACCAGGCGTTCGCCCTCGTTGTCGCGATCACGGCTGCGGCCACGTCCCGGCCAGCGGCCGTGTTCGTCGGCAACGAACTCGGCGCGGCAGCCGTCGGTCACCCACAGCATGCGCCGGCTCTGGCCCCAGTTCTGGTCTTCCACGCAACGGGTCACCGACAGCTGCCTGGCCAGGCGCATCGGTCCCTCGATGGGGCATTGCTCGGTCTTGTTGAACTGGGATTCGCAGCGCAGCGCTGGAATGTGATCAGTGTCGTAGTCCTGGGCGGCCACGGCGGTGGCGGCCAGCAGCAGGGCAAGGGCGGCGCCGGTGATCGGCAGCAGCGGGCGAAGGGTCATGGGGGAGCCTCGGGCGGGGATTCGGGCGGCAAGAATGACCCAGCACGGGGCCGTCGGAACGCATCGTTCCGGAAGCGGCTCAGGAGGGATTTAGTAGTGCGCACCAGCCCATGCAGAGGCTTACATCCCGTATCATCGCTGCACATCCGATCGCATCGGTTTACACCTTCTTACATGTCTTCCACGCCTGTCGGCGCAGCCTGTGGCTGCCGTCACTGGTGTGCGGGCGGCCTGTGGAGGAGGATGCGCGGACCACGACGACCACAGGGGGTTGCGTTGATCAGCAGTACCGTCATTCATCGCTCGGCCGACGCAGGTGGCGCCGAGGTGCGGGTCCTGGACACTACGTTCAAGGGCAAGCATGTGTTCGTTGCCTGGGGGCTGCGCGGGCCAGAACTGACCCGCAGCGCGGACCCGGCTGCCACTGTGGCTGCGCGCAAGGCATTGCATGCTGTTGCCGGGCATAGTGAAGGGCCGCGCAGCCCGGAAGTGTTCATCGCCAACCAGTCGGCGGTGGCGATCACGATCTATCGGCTGCTTACCGAAGCACGCTCCGGTGACGCCATCTTCTTCCTGTGCGATTCACCGGCGGTGGTCGAGTGGCTGATCACCGCGCTGGAGGTGCAGGGCGCGGACTGATTCCGTGCTCCTGCGCGCATTGATTCAAGCCAGGGCCGTGTCCACGGCGGCCCGCGCATGCAGGGCGGTGGTATCGAACAGCGGCACTGCACTGTCCTCCGAACGTACCAGCAGCATGATCTCGGTGCAGCCAAGAATGATTGCTTCGGCACCGCGCGCCACCAGTCGCGCGATCACGCCGGCATAGACCTGCCGTGAGTGCTCGCTGACCACACCAGCGATCAACTCCTGGTAGATGATGTCGTGCACGCTGCGACGATCATCGGCTTCGGGTACCAGCACCTCCAGTCCGAAGCGATCCTGCAGCCGGCCGCGGTAGAAGTCCTGTTCCATGGTGAAGGCGGTGCCGAGCAGGCCCACCTTGCGTGCGCCTGCCTGCACGATGGCCTGGGCGGTGGGGTCGGCGATATGCAGCAGCGGCAGTGGGCAGGCCGCCTCGATGCGATCGGTCAGCTTGTGCATGGTATTGGTGCAGATCAGCAGCAGGTCGGCGCCGCCCGCCTGCAGGCGCCGCGCGCCATCGACCATGTGGTCACCCAGGGTGTCCCAGTCGCCCTCGTGCTGCAGCTGCTTGATGCCGGCGAAATCCACCGACCACAGCAGCAGCTGTGCCGAGTGCGCATCGCCGAGCCGCCGCCGTACCTCCTCGTTGATGAGCCGGTAGTACTGGGCCGAGCTTTCCCAGCTCATGCCGCCGATCAGGCCGAGAGTCTTCATGCACAGCTCCATGCCAGGAGTTGCTATTGCAGCACAGGCAGCGGGTGAGTTGCACTACACATTAGTGTTTGCTAATGTGTTGATCATGATCGAAAACGCCCTGTTCAAGGCGCTGGCCGACCCCACCCGGCGCCATATCTTCGAAAAGCTGGCCCAGGGGGGGCAGCATGCCAGCGCGCTGCGCGAGGGCATGGCGATCAGCCAGTCTGCGATGTCCCAGCACCTGGCGGTGCTGCGCGATGCTGGGCTGGTGAGCGAACAGCGCCAAGGGCGCTTCGTCCACTACGAGGTCGATCCGCGCGGACTGGCCAACATCGGCAACTGGCTGCAGCGCTACCGGGCCTACTGGCCCGCGCGTATGGATGCCTTGCAGGATCTGCTGAAGGAGATGGACTGATGGACGATGTTCTGAACGAAGCGGCTCCTGCGTTGGTGATGGAGCAGTGGCTGCCAGCGCCACCGGAACAGGTCTGGCGCGCACTGTTCGACCCGGCGCTGCGTGAGCGTTGGTTGCCTGCGGCCGATCTTGCCGATTCGCAGCCCTGCTTGTGCGAGGAGGGGCGGGAGCTGGGGTTCCACCTGCGAGATGCGCAGCCCCCGCATCTGCACAGCCTGGTGTGTTTCCGGCTGCGCGCGGATGACGGTGGGGGGACGGTGCTGACCATTGTGCATCGGCTCAGCGACCTGCGCGCGCTGCTGCCGTTGGCCGCCAACGATGAGCATCGCACGGTGATGCGCGCGGCTTGAACGGGCGCCAGGGTCGAACGCTACAGGGAGCAGGCACATGCGGGACAGAATGCAGCTGGTACCAATGGTGGTGGAGCGCAGCGAGCGCGGTGAGCGCTCCTATGACATCTACTCGCGGCTCCTGCGTGAGCGCATCATCTTTCTCAACGGCGAAGTCGATGACACTGTGTCGGCGCTGGTCTGCGCGCAGCTGCTGTTCCTGGAATCGGAAAACCCGGAGAAGCCGATCCATCTGTACATCAACTCGCCGGGTGGGGTGATCTCCAGCGGCCTGGCGATGTACGACACCATGCAGTACATCTCGGCCCCGGTGCATACGCTGTGCATGGGCACTGCGCGGTCGATGGGTTCTTTTCTGCTGATGGCCGGCGAGCCGGGACACCGTGCGGCGTTGGCCAATGCCAGCCTGCATGTGCACCAGCCGCTGGGCGGGGTGCAGGGCCAGGCTTCGGACATCTTCATCCACGCCGAGGAAATGCAGCGCACCAAGCAGCGCATCACCCGGCTGTATGCGCAGCATTGCGGACGCAGTGTCGTGGAGGTCGAGCAGACCCTGGATCGCGATCGTTTCATGAGTGCCGAGCAGGCATGCGAATGGGGATTGATCGACCAGGTACTGGTACGGCGCGACGCACTCGCGGCCTGAGCCTGCCTCTGTAACCACCACATCCATGCTGCGCTGTGTGTGCCGCGGCAGGCCCGGCGCACTCTATGCTGGTTGGATCTTCTGAAGTGGATGTGCGCTATGGCCCTGCATACCTGGTGGTGGTTCCTCGCCACGGTGTTCGTTCTGTGTGGTACGCCGGGGCCGAACATGCTGCATATCCTCGGCCGCAGCGTCGGGCTGGGGTTCCGTGGCAGTGTGCCGGCGATGGCCGGCTGCCTGCTGGCGATGCTGCTGGTGCTGGTGGCCTCCGCAGCAGGCCTGAGTGCGCTGCTGCATTCCTCGCCGATGCTGTTCGAGGTGCTGCGTTATCTGGGCGTGGCCTATCTGGCCTGGCTGGGCCTGAAGGCATGGCGTGACAGTTGCCGGCCGGCACCGCCGGTGACGGTCGATGCTACGCCGCCGGTTGCGGCCTCGCTGGGCGCGTGGAAGGTGTTCCGTGGTGGCCTTCTGGTGGGCCTGAGCAATCCCAAGCTGCTGCTGTTCGCGGCGGCGTTCCTGCCGCAGTTCGTCGACCCATCACGCGGCCAGGCGCTGCAGTACAGCGTGCTGGTGGCCACCTTCGCCGCGTGCGAACTGTTCTGGTACGTGATGTATGCGGCCGGTGGCCATGGCCTTCGCCGCTGGTTGGCCAAGCCGTTTGCGCGACGCTGGTTCGAGCGCCTGGTGGGCAGCGTGTTCCTGGCGTTTGCCGTCGCGCTGCTGCGCTTCCGTCCGCGCTGATTCACGCCGCGCACGCGGCCTGTTCACGATTGCCGCATCGGCCACGGCCTAGCCTGACCATCCAGTACGCAGTCCCCGCGGGGAAAGGTTTGACATGATCAAGTGGGCCATCATCTTCGCCGTCATCGGTGTGATCGCAGGCGTGCTCGGCTTCGGTGGCATTGCCGGTGCCGCGGTCGGTATCGCCAAGTTCCTGTTCTGGGCCGGCATCATCATCGCCGTGGTGCTGTTCCTGCTCGGCATGACCGTAGCGAAGAAGGTCAGCTAGCGTTGATCGCGCAGCAGTGTGCTCAGTGCGCACTGCTGCGCGAGAACAGGTTGATCACCAGTACGCCGGCGCAGATCAGGCCGATGCAGATCAACGCCTGTGCATCCAGGCGCTGCTTGAACACCACCAGCCCGATCAGTGAGATCAGCACGATGCCGACGCCGGACCAGATTGCGTAGGCGATGCCGGTCGGGATCGACTTCATGGTCATCGACAGCAGGTAGAAGCACAGCCCGTAGCCGACCAGTGCGCCCAGTGTCGGCGCCAGCCGGCTCATGCCGTCGGATGCCTTCAGCAGTGACGTGGCAATCACTTCCAGCACGATGGCGGCGGCAAGGTAGAGGTAGGGATTCATCGAGCGCTCCAGCTCACTGCAGGTCGCACAGTTTCAGGGCCTGTTCGGCCATGGCCAATGCATTGGCACGTTCTTCCTCGTCCAGCGGACGCCCGTAGGCCGTGGCCCAGTAGCCATCGGCAGCGCAGCGCGCCGCGTACAGCCGCGGGTCGCCGGCTTCGCCAGGGAACTCGGCCAGCATCGCGCGCTTCCAGTTGCGCCAGTGCGCAAGCAGGCCCGGTTCCATCAGGTTGCCCAAGGTCAGGCCGATGTCGTTGTCCTGCTCCTGCTGCAGCAGATGCTCGAAGTTGGCCTGCACATAGGCGCGGCTGAAACGGCCATGGCCTTCGGGGTTTTCCTGCAGCAGGGCGCGCACGCGCGCTTCGAATTCTCCAATCAGCGCTCCGATGGCTTCATCCACCAGCACCTGCTTGCTGCTGAAATGATGGAACAACGCACCCTTGCTGACACCGGCGGCCTGCGCGACGTCCTGCACGGTCAGCGCGGCCAGGCCGTTACGGCCGATCACTTCAATGGTGGCCTGCAGCAGTGACTGGCGCACGCTGTCGGGCGCCTTGCGGCGCGAACGGGAGGGGGATGCGGACATGGCGGGAAGAAACCGACTGGACGGTACGATTGTAACGCAGGCCCGCCGCGTTACCGCGCGCTGCCGGCCATGGCCGGCAGCGGAACCCTCATGCGTCGACGCGGGCGAAACGCGGTTGCGGTCCGTGCTCGCCGGGCACCTGCTCGACGAACATGGCGTACGGGCGTACCCACAGGCCACCTTCGCCATACAGCGCGCGGTACAGCACCATCGGCTGCAGGGTCTCGCTGCTGCGGACGATGTCGAGCACTTCGTACTCGCCGCCCTTGAAGTGGCGGTAGCGGCCTGGGGCCAGGGTGGGGAGCGGACTCAGCTCAGCCATGGGTGGCGCGACTCACTTGCGCGCCGGGCTGGCCGGCTTCGCGCAGTAGGCATCGATGGCTTCGGCAGTGTTGGCCAGGCCCTGTGCCTGCGCCAGTTCCCACGGACGTTCGCAACGCTGGCTGTGCTCGCACCACTGGTAGCCGGCCGAACCGATGCAACCGTGGGCATCGCGGTCGCCACCGACCTTCGGCGTGGCGGGCGAAGTGGCCGCCGTATCGGCACGCGCAGCGGCCTGATGCTGGTTGGCACAGGCGGACAGCACCAGCAGGGCTGGAATCAGAAGAAGCGCTTTCATCGGGCGGGCTCCGTGCCTAAAGCGACAGTGTCTGTCGCAAATAGCCCTGCAGCAAGCGCTCAGTGCATGGCGGCGCGGATCAGTTCCTCGATCAGCACGAGGTAGCTGGCCACGAAATAGAACTTCAGCAGCGTCCAACGCTGCTGCGAGAAGAAGGTGCGCATGTGGAAGGGGCCCCTGTTGATGACGGTAGTGTGAAGCCCGGCTGACTCCGTGACAAGAATCACGGAATGAACAGGCTAAACGGACTCAGGGATGTGAGGGCAGGCAAGGGCTGACCAGAGGGCGTGGCATTTTCGTACAAATCTGATGGGCCACCCCTGAGGTGATCGCTAGCCTGAAGGTGTACCGGCACGTGGACCGTCCGCCTGCCGTCGCATCCTTCCATCCACAGGAGCCCCTCATGGTCATTACCGTTCAACGCAACGCCCGGCACTGGTCCGTGCTGGATCCGCAGGTGCATGACGCAACCCGATATGCGCGGGGCGCCGAGGCTTTCGATGTCGCCGCGGCGCGGGCCCTCGAGCACCACCGTCGCACCGGCCAGCGCAGCACGGTGCGGGTCGAGGCGCTCGGCAGCGCGGTGGATGCCCTGCACGTAGGAGACTGACGCCGGTCGTTGCGTGCAGTCAGCTACGGTTGCGTTGTTTGAATGGGGAAAAACCGGCGTCACGCGCCCCCCTGTGCGCCGTGCCGGGAATCCCGGATGCTTGCGCCATCGTATTCATCTGGAGATCTCGATGGGCAAGGCACTCACCTGGCGTACCCTGGCCTGCACCCTGCTGCCGATGCTGGCGGCGGCGGGTGGCGCCCAGGCGCAGAGCTATGGCTACGGCTATGACGATGACCGCTACGGTGGCCGCGAAGGCAGCGGCATCGTGCGCTGCGAGTCGATCAAGAACCGTAGCAACGAGTGCCGTCTGGAGGGCCGCGCGCGGATGATCCGCCAGTTGTCCGGCTCGCCGTGCGTGGAAGGTGAGACCTGGGGCCAGTCGCGCTATGGCGTCTGGGTGACCCAGGGCTGCCGCGCCGAGTTCGTCGGCGAGTACCGTCGTGGCGGTGGCTGGGGCAATGGGGGTGGCTGGGGCAATGGGGGTGGCTGGGGCAACGGCAACGGTTGGGGCGGCGGTGAGGTGATCACCTGTCATTCCAATGGGCACCGCCAGGAGTACTGCGACGCCCGCATCCGCCGCGGCGTGCGCCTGGTTCGCCAGGATTCGCGCAGTGCCTGCATCGAGGGCCAGACCTGGGGCTGGGATCGTCGTGGCATCTGGGTCAGCGACGGCTGCCGGGCACAGTTCCAGGTGAACTGAGCGTGCCCCTCTAAAATCAGAAAAATCTGATACAGCTCACATTTTGAACTGTCGTATCTTCTGCGATCAGGGCATCTCTGTGTGTCCCTGATCTGTTGCGACGATGCCTGCCGTGATCGGCAGGAATGTCCCGCTACCGTCGATACGCTGCCTCAAGGAGTGAGCCGCATGTTGATCCGCCTGCAATGCGAACAGCGCCAATGGCGCGTGCTGCATCCGGACCGGCCGGAGCCGATCGATTTCCGCGACGGTGCCCGCGCCTTCGACTTCGCTGAAACCCTGGCGCGCCTGCACTTTGTCGATACCGGGCAGCGCGCCGCGGTGCGCGTGGAAGCCAGCGGCGCCTTCGTTGAAGCGGTCAGCTACGGCTGAGGGCGGGGGTGTCAGGCCAGATCCTGTTTCCGGGCCCCGCTATCCACGCATGGCGTGGATCTACCGCGGAACCGGGGTCGACCCACGCCATGCGTGGATGCAGACGCAAGGTAGATCCACGCCATGCGCGGATCCACTGGGTGGCAATCGGCCTCAGCCCGCCGCGCTCAGCGGCGGGGTACCTGTGGCCAGCTGCGGCCAACGCTTGAGCACGGCCGCACGGATGCCCGCGGCGTCGATGCCTGCTTCGGCCAGCAGGTCCTCGCGGCTGGCATGGTGCTGGTAGCTGTCGGGCAGGCCCAGGTGCAGGATCGGGCGCAGCACGCCTTCGGCATTGAGCAGCTCGCCGACGCCTGAACCGGCGCCACCGGCCACCACGTTGTCTTCGATCGTCACCAGGCCCTCGTGCTGGGCGGCGACAGCCAGCACCAGCTCGCGGTCCAGCGGCTTGATGAAACGCATGTTGACCACGCTCAGGCCCAGTTCGCGGCCAACCTGTTCGGCGGCGGCCACGGTGCTGCCGAAGGCGAGCAGGGCAATGCGGCTGCCCTGCAGGCGCAGTTCGCCCTTGCCGATCGGCAGGGTGGACAGGTCGCTGCCGGCTGCAACGCCGGTGCCGGTGCCGCGCGGGTAGCGCACGGCGGCCGGGCCCGGGTGCTGCAGGCCGGTGCTGAGCATCTGCCGGCACTCGGCTTCGTTGGACGGTGCCATCACCACCAGGTTGGGCACGCAGCGCAGGAAGCTCAGGTCGAGGTTGCCGGCATGGGTCGCACCGTCCGGGCCGACCACGCCGGCGCGGTCGATCGCGAACAGCACGTCCAGGTCCTGGATCGCCACGTCATGTACCAGCTGGTCGTACGCGCGCTGCAGGAAGGTCGAGTAGATCGCCACCACCGGCTTGCCACCCTGGGTGGCCATGCCGGCGGCGAGGGTGACCGCATGCTGTTCGGCAATCGCCACGTCGAAATAGCGCTGCGGGTATTCCTTGCTGAAACGCACCAGGCCGGAGCCTTCGCGCATCGCCGGGGTGATGCCGTACAGGCGGGGCTCGGCGGCGGCGGCATCGCACAGCCAGTCGCTGAACACATCGGTATAGGTCGGCTTCTTGGCACCGGCCTTGGCCACCAGGCCCTTGTCCGGATCGAACGGGCCCACGGCGTGGTAACCGATCTGGTCGCCTTCGGCCGGCTCGTAGCCCTTGCCCTTGGTGGTCATCACGTGCAGCAGCTTCGGGCCCTTGGAGGCGCGCAGCGTCTTCAGCGTGGACAGCAGGGCGGGCATGTCGTGGCCGTCGATCGGGCCGGTGTAGTGGAAGCCCATCTCCTCGAACATCGTGGACGGCACGAACATGCCCTTCCAGTGTTCTTCCCAGCGCTTCACGAAACGCGCCGGGTTGTTCTTCTTGTCACCGAGGATCTTCTTGCCGCCTTCGCGCAGCGCATTGAGCGTGCGGCTGCCGGTGGCACGGCCGAGCATCTTGGTCAGGCCGCCGACCGCCTCGGAGATCGACATGTTGTTGTCGTTGAGGATCACCAGCAGGTTCGGTTCCGGGTCCATGCCGCCGGCGTGCATCAGCGCTTCGAAGGCCATGCCGGCGGTCATCGCACCGTCACCGATCACCGCCACGATCTTGCGGTCGTCGCCTTCGGACTGGCGGGCAATGGCCATGCCGAGTGCCGCCGAGATCGAGGTGGAGGAGTGGCCGACGCCAAAGGTGTCGTATTCGCTCTCCTCGCGTTTCGGGAATGGCGCGACGCCGTCCTTCTGCTTGACGGTGTGGATCTGGTCGCGGCGCCCGGTCAGGATCTTGTGCGGGTAGGTCTGGTGACCGACGTCCCAGACCAGCTGGTCGACCGGAGTCTGGTACAGGTAGTGCAGGGCCACGGTGAGTTCGATCACGCCCAGGCCGGCGGCGAAGTGGCCACCGCTCTTGCCCACCGATTCGATGAGGTAGGCGCGCAGTTCGTCGGCAACCGCCCTCAGTTCGGATTCGTCGAACGTGCGCAGGTCATCCGGCGTCTGGATGCGCGCGAGGCGGGGATAGCGGGCAGAGTCGATCATCATGTTCGCACTTTTTCTGAATGCCCATTTTCGCCCTCAAACGGGGGTGGGGCAAGCAAACGCCGCCGTCCGTGACAGGACGGTGAGGGTTGCATTTTCAGGCGTTCAGGTGCTCAGTTTCGACCGCTTGGGCAATTGCGCCTTCAGGAAGGCCATCTGGTCGGCCAGGATGTTGCGGTTGGACAGGATCAGGTGCTCGATCCAGCTGGGCCGGTAGGGCACGGCCAGCAGCGGCATTCCGGCCTGCTGCGGGGTGCGGTCGCTCTTGCGCGAGTTGCAGTGGAAACAGGCGGTGACCACGTTTTCCCAGCAGTCCAGGCCGCCCTTGGACAGTGGCACGACGTGGTCGCGGGTGAGCGTGGGGCGGTTGAACTGCTGGCCGCAGTACATGCACAGGTGGGCGTCGCGGGCGAACAGGGCCGGGTTGGTCAGGTTCGGCGTGGGGTCGATCGCGCGGGAGCGGGCATGGCCGCGCGCGGCGATGATCGGGTGCAGGTCCATGCCGCTCTGCAGGCCGCTGAAGCGATTGGTGCCGCCGTGGATGTGCAGGCAGGGATCGCCCAGCGTCCAGGCCACCGCTTCGCGGGCGTAGAGGCACGCCGCATCCTGCCAGGTGATCCAGTCCAGTACGCGTCCGTGGGCATCAAGCGAGAGCAGCCGGACCGAACCGGGGCGATGCAGCGTCGTGGCGTTGGGCGATGCTTCGGCGCCCGGAGCAGAAAACGGAGCTCCGGCTTCGATCAGACCCAAGCGTGTAGTGTCTGTCTCCATCGGGAGAACAGCTTATACCTGAATGTTGACGATTTGTGTATCGCCTGTCGGCGATACGCAAATCGCAACGATTCAGGTCCGCGCATTCCTCCTATCCCCCCGCACCTGTCGGTGCGCCCCCTTTAGCAACCCAGCCCGCCGTTGGCGCGCTGGGTTGCGCGCGCATTCTTCCTAATCCCCGCGCGCTGTCGGCGCGCCCCCTTTAACAAAAGGGGGCTCTTCTCCAGAGGGATTTAGGGGGTTCTCATCCACGCGTGGCGTGGATCTACGCAGATCGCGGGGAACTGTCAGAGGCGGGGCGGTGTGGGTTGGCAGGACCGTTGGCGCCATGGGCCCGAGGCATGCCTCGGGCGGGTTGGGCAGGACGCCCCAACCCCGGTCTTGCCGTGTGCGCAGGACAGCGCACACGAGCAAGGCGCCATCGAGCCCCCAGGGGTGAGGGCGCTTTGCTTGCGAAGCACTGCTTCGCAAGCGCCCGAACGCACAGTCGCCAGCGGCTGGGCCGGATCGCGGAGCGGGGTTTACGGCGTGTCCTGCCAGCCCACACCGCCCCGCCATCCACCGGGATCCAGCTGTTGCTATTGCGGTTGCCGGCCAGCGGCCGGCGCTACCGCGGGTGCCGGGCGGCAGCCGGCTCAGGCGCCGAAGCGCTCGTCGTCCATCGTCATCAGCGGGGCGGCGCCGGACTGGATCGCGGCGGCGTGGCTGAGCGTGCGCGGTAGCACGCGGGCGAAGTAGAAGCGAGCGGTTTCGCGCTTGCCCTGGGCGAAGGCGGCGCCGTGCGCGCTGGCGTCGGCGGCGGCCACGCTGCGGGCCCACCAGTAGGCCAGTACCACGTAGCCCGAATAGAACAGGTAGTCGTAGCTGGCCGCACCCAGTTCGTCTGGATTGCCGGCCGCGCGCTGCAGCACGTCCAGGGTCAGCTTGCCCCATTCGGCGGCCTTGGCGCGCAGCGGGCCGATGAACTCGGCCAGCGATTCGTTGCCTTCATGCTCCTTGGCGAAGGCTTCGATCTCGGCCAGCATCAGCTTCAGGCCGGCGCCCTGGCTGGAGGCGGTCTTGCGGCCGATCAGGTCCAGCGCCTGGATGCCGGTGGTGCCTTCATACAGCGTGGTGATGCGCGCATCGCGGGCCAGCTGCTCCATGCCGTGTTCGCGGATATAGCCGTGGCCACCGAAGCACTGCAGGGCGTTGTAGGTGTTCTCGATGCCCCATTCGGTCTGGCAGGCCTTGGAGATCGGGGTCAGGAAGCTCACCAGGGTATCGGCGCGCTCGCGCTCGGCGGCGTCCTCGGCGTGATGGGCAACGTCGATCAGGGTGGCGGCGTGCAGGGCCAGCAGGCGGCTGCCCTCGACCAGCGACTTCACCGTCAGCAGCATGCGGCGCACATCCGGGTGCACCAGGATCGGGTCGGCCGGCTTGTCCGGGAATTTCGCACCGCTCACGGCGCGCGACTGCAGGCGTTCACGGCTGTACTTCAGTGCGTTCTGGTAAGCGCGCTCGGAAAGACCGATGCCCTGCAGGCCGACGCCCAGGCGCGCGGTGTTCATCATGGTGAACATGGCCTGCAGGCCCTTGTGCGGCTGGCCGACCAGGTAACCCTGCGCACCGTCGAAGTTCATCACGCAGGTGACCGAACCCTTGATGCCCATCTTGTGCTCGATCGAGCCGCAGCGCAGTGCGTTGCGCTCGCCGACAGTGCCCTCGCGGTCGACCTTGAACTTGGGCGTGACGAACAGCGAGATGCCCTTGGCGCCCGGAGGGGCGTCGGGCAGCTTGGCCAGCACCAGGTGCACGATGTTTTCGGTCAGGTCGTGCTCGCCGGCGGTGATGAAGATCTTGGTGCCGGTGATCGAGTAGCTGCCATCGGCGTTCGGCTCGGCCTTGGTCTTCAGCAGGCCCAGGTCGGTACCGCAGTGCGGCTCGGTCAGGCACATGGTGCCGGTCCAGCGGCCCTCGATCAGCGGCTTGAGGAAGGCCTCGTGCTGCCAGGCCTCGCCGTGCTGCTTCAGCGCTTCGATGGCGCCGTGCGAGAGCAGCGGGAAGTTGCCCCACGCCAGGTTGGCGGCGTTGATCATTTCGTTGAGCGGCACGCCAAGGGTGTGCGGCAGGCCCTGGCCACCCAGTTCCGGCGAGGCGGTCAGGCCGGTCCAGCCGCCATCGACGAACTGGTCGTAGGCCTGCTTGAAGCCGGGCGGGGTGGTCACTTCACCGGTGGCCTGGTCGAGCACGCAGCCGATCTCATCGCCAACGCTGTTGAGCGGGGCCAGCACGGTGGCGCTGAAACGGCCAGCTTCTTCCAGCACGGCATCGACCACGTCGGCGGTGGCGTCGGTGAAGCCCAGGCGGGCGAACAGGGGTTCGACCTTGAGCACGTCGTGCAGGGCGAAACGGAGGTCGGAAAGCGGGGCGGTGTAGCTGCTCATCGGTACGTCTCGATTTGATCAGGGCAGGGGAGAGCGGCGCCAGGCGCCGCGACGGAAGGTGGAAATCAGCGCAGCACGCCCGGCAGGCCCGGGGCCTGGTTGAGGGTGCTGCGGCTGCTGATATCGAAGCTGCGCTGCTTCTTTTCCTGCGGCGTGGCCGCGACCGTTCCCTTCAGGCCATAGGCCAGGGTGCGGTTGCCGGCCAGTGCATCGGCCACCACCAGGCGTGCGGCCGAACTGGGCACCAGGTCGACATTGATGACATCCGCGGAGGTGCCGCCGATGGAGATACCGGGCTTGGCCTGCAGGGTGCCGGCCTCGGCATCGCCGACGCTCAGCGCCAGCGACACATCATCGAAAGTCATCGGCATCGAGCTGAAGTTCTGCAGGCGCAGCGCCACGGTCCAGTTGCCGTCGGCGCGCACGGTCAGCTGCTGCAGGCTGGCCGCCGGTTCCGAAACACGCTTGACGATGCCGTTGCCACAGGCGGCAAGGGCGAGGGTGCACAGGACGATCAAGGCGATACGGAAACGGTGGAGCATGGGCGCAGGTCCTCTGGAGGCGGTGCGTTGGAATAAGCATACTACGGCGTATGGTCGTTTGGATCGCCTGTGGCGAGCCGTCGCAGAGGGTAGCGCGTGAAGATGGCGGCGGGGCGTGCGCAGCGCTGGATCTTCGGGCGCACGGTGCGCGTACGGATTGAACTGCGGCTCAATCGGCGGGCGTATCGCGAAGCGGGGCCATCAGGCGCAGCGGGCGCAGGTCGTAGCCCATGGCTTCGGCTTTTTCCTTCAACTGCTCGAACCGGGCGCGGTCCATTTCCGGCAGGCGCGAGAGGATCCACAGGTATTTCCGGTCCGGTTCACCAACCAGGGCCCACTGGTAGTCCGGGTCCAGCGCCAGCACCCAGTAGTCGGCCCAGACCAGTGGCACCCAGCTCAGCCAGTCCGGAACGAAGCGCACCTGCAGTTGGCCGGGATGGCCAGCCACCGGGCGTGCAACGCCTTCGGCGATTACGCGTTCTCCGTCGGCGTTGCGGCAGGCATTGGTGACACTGATGCGGCCATCGCGGCGCAGCCCGTAGTTGGCGGTGATCTCGCCGACGCACTGCTTCTGGAATGACACCGGCAGGTGAGCGATCTCGTGCCATTGGCCTGCATAGCGGTCGATGTCCAGCGTGTCGACTGCACGCACCGGTTCGGCGGCGATCACCGGGGCGGCGGCCAGCAGCAGGCAGGCGAGCAGGGTGGGGCGCAATTGCATCGGCAGGCTCCGGCAGGAATCTGCAGCGTAGGTGCCGCGGCGGGTACCGGTGTAAATGTTTCGTCAACCAGACGGCGGTGGCCCGGCATGGATCGAGGCCATGGAAGGGGCCAGCGCCAGGTAGATCCACGCCATGCGTGGATGGCAGGCCGCACGCAAAAAAAAGACCTGCATTTCTGCAGGTCTCTGAAGATGGTGGCCGAAGACGGAATCGAACCGCCGACACGGGGATTTTCAATCCCCTGCTCTACCAACTGAGCTACTCGGCCAAATTGTGTGGCAACCGTGATCAAACCCGGTTTCCGGAAAAAAAAGACCCGCATTTCTGCAGGCCTTCGAAAGTGGTGGCCGAAGACGGAATCGAACCGCCGACACGGGGATTTTCAATCCCCTGCTCTACCAACTGAGCTACTCGGCCACATGTTTCGTTGCAGCGAGGTCGCTGCCAAGGACGCGTATATTACGGAGGTCGGCTGCCTTCGGCAAGCGTTTTGCCAAGATTTCTTCACATTGCCGTCTGTGGGCTCGCAAGTGCTTGATCCTCCGTTGTGGGGCGGGGGCGTGGTCAGTCGATCATCGTCTGCGGTGGAAATCAGCAGATCGCCGCGATCGCCAAAGCTGCAAGGGCAAGGGCTGCGCCGGACCCGCGCCGCGCCGGTCCATGGAACGCTGTTTTCATGGCCGTCGCCGGCAATCGTTGCGGCGTAGTGTCGGCATTCCTTTCCTGATGCTGGCAACAGCAGAGCCGGTCACCATGTCCGATTCCCTCGCTACCTCCACCTCCCGTATCGTGCTGGCCTCGCGTCCGCAGGGCGCACCAGGCGCGGCCAACTTCCGCCTGGAACAGGCTGCGCTGCCGGCATTGGGGGATGGCGAAGTGCTGCTGCGCAACCGCTACCTGTCGCTGGACCCGTACATGCGTGGACGCATGGACGAGGGCCCCTCGTATGCCGCGCCGGTGGCGGTGGGCGCGGTGATGGAGGGCCAGACCGTGGCCGAAGTGCTGCGATCCAACGCCGAAGGTGTGGCGGTCGGAGATCTGCTGCTGGCGCCGGGTGGCTGGCAGACCCACGCAGTGCTGCCGGCCAAGGCGCTGGGGCGTCGGCTGGATCCGGCCGGCCTGCCGCTGAGTACCGCGCTGGGGGTATATGGCATGCCCGGCTTCACCGCCTATTCCAGCATGCACGAAATCGCCCGTTTGAAGCCGGGTGAGTCGCTGGTGGTGGCTGCCGCGACCGGGCCGGTGGGCGCGACCGTCGCCCAGCTGGCCAAGCTGCAGGGCGCGCGCGTGGTCGCCATCGCCGGTGGCGAAGCCAAGCGTGCCTACCTGCAGACGCTGGGCGTGGACGTGGCGCTGGATCATCGCGCGGCTGATTTTGCCGATCAACTGCGTGCGGCAGTGCCCGCCGGCATCGACGTGTACTTCGAAAATGTCGGTGGCCATGTGCTGGATGCAGTGCTGCCGCTGCTCAACGACTTCGCTCGCATTCCAGTGTGCGGCACCATCGCCACCTACAACGAGCGGGGCATCGAGCAGCCCGGCCCGGACCGGTTGCCCGCACTGTTCAGCCAGATCCTGCGCCAGCGCCTGACCGTGCGTGGTTTCATCGTGCACGACTTCAACCACCTGTGGCCGGACTTCGAACGCGAGATGCGGCAGTGGCTGCGCGAAGGTCGCATCCAGTACCGCGAGGATGTGGTGGAAGGGCTGGAGAATGCGCCGGAGGCGTTCTTCGGGCTGCTGCAGGGGCGCAACTTTGGCAAGCTGGTGGTGAAGCTGGATTGAGGGCTTGGCGGCGTGCCGACCAAGGTCGGCAGCTACCGGAAGCTAAGCGTGCCGACCAAGGTGGGCACCGATTTCAGGCAGTCGAGGCCTTTTCCCGGCGCAGCAGTTCGCGCTTGCGCGCTACGCCCCACGCATAGCCGGACAGGTCCCCATCGCGGCGCACCACGCGGTGGCAGGGGACTGCCACCGCCAGCGGGTTGCTCGCGCATGCGCGGGCCACCGCACGGCTCGAGCGCGGGGCGCCGATGCGCGCGGCGACATCCGCATACGACGCGGTCTGCCCGCGCGGAATCTGCTGCAGTGCCTGCCACACCCGTTGCTGGAACGCGGTGCCGCGGATATCCAGCGGCAGCGTGGCGCCTCGCGAAGGATCCTCGACCAGGCCTACCACCTGTGCCACCAGTTGCTCATAGCCCTGGTCGGCACCGACCAGTTCGGCCTGGCGGAAGCGTTGCTGCAATGACTGCAGCAGCGTCTCCGGATCGTCGCCGAGCAGGATCGCAACCACGCCGGTGGCACTGCTGGCCACGAGCACGCTGCCCAGTGAGCTTTCGGCAAGCGCGAAGTGGATGACTTCGCCGCGACCACCTGCGCGCCATTGCTTGGGTGTCATGCCCAGCAACTTCGGTGCGTTCTCGTAGAAGCGCCCACTGGAACCGAAGCCGGCATCGTGGAAGGCATCGGTGATGCGCTCCTGTTGTTCCAGTCCGGTGCGCAGGCGGTCGGCGCGCAGCGCGGCGGCGTACTGCTTGGGGGTCAGCCCGGTGGCCTGCTTGAACAGACGATGCAGGCGGGTCGGGCTGCAGCCGGCGATGTCGGCCAGCTCCTGCAGCGAAGGCTCGTCGAGGCTCGCCTGAAGGTGGCGGCAGACCCGTTCGACGCGGGCATCGAAGGCGGTGGTGGCGGTACTGTCCATGGCCGGATTCTGGCACGTGCCGGTGCTGCGGAAACTCCGTTTCCTGCACCGACGGGCCAGGCCCGGAAACGGAGTGTCGGCAGGGGAGATGCGCGGCATCGTGGCGGCCACTTCACAACCGGTACTGCCACCATGCGCCTGAACAACAAGATCGCCCTCATCACCGGAGCCAGCGCCGGCATCGGCCGCGCCAGCGCGCTGCGCTTCGCCGCCGAAGGGGCGAAGCTGGTGCTCAACGCTCGGCGGCCGGAGCCGCTGCAGGCGCTGGCCGAGCAGATTCGCGCCGCCGGTGGCGAAGCCGTGGCGCATGCCGCTGACGTGGCTGACCCGGGCACGGCACAAGCGCTGGTCGATCTGGCCCAGCAGTCCTTCGGCGGCCTGGACATTGCCCTCAACAATGCCGGCATGCTCGGCCCGGGCGTGCCGGCGGCGGAGTTCCCGGTGGACGCCTGGCGCGAGGTGATGGCGACCAATCTGGATGCGGCCTTCCATGCGGCACGCGCGCAGTTGCCGGCACTGTTGGCGCGCGGCGGCGGCTCGCTGGTGTTCGTTGGCACTTTTGTCGGCCACACCGTGGGCTTCCCCGGCATGGCGGCCTATGCGTCGAGCAAGGCCGGGGTGATCGGCCTGAGCCAGGTTATCGCCGCCGAATACGGTGCGCGCGGCGTGCGCAGCAACGTGCTGTTGCCCGGTGGCACCGATACCGAGATGGGCCGGCAGGCGGCACCGACCGGCGATGCGCGCGACTTCGTGCGCTCGCTGCACGCACTGAAGCGCATGGCCGAGCCGGAGGAGATCGCCAACGCGGCGCTGTTCCTGGCCAGCGATGAAAGCAGTTTCGTTACCGGAACCGCGATGCGCGTGGAGGGTGGAGTGTCGATCACACGGACCTGAGCGGGGTCAGGAGCGTGGCGCGTAGCGGATACCGCTGCTGGCCATGAAGCCCTTCGGATCGAAACGGGCCCAGGCTTCGCCCCAGTCGAACCGGGCGTGGCCGCCGGCCAGCTTGCGACCCAGCGCCGCACCCAGCGTGCGGCGCATGAAGGTGACTTCGGCATCGATCGCGGCCTGGGTCGGCCAGCCGTCTTCCAACGTTGCACCGGGTAGATCGACGCCCATCGTCACCATGTCGAGCTGTTGCCCGTGAAAGCACAGGCTGATGCCAGCGGGCGCACCGCCCAGGCTGAGCTGGTGCAGGCTGAGCCAGACGTAGCCGGTGCCGACATCGCGCTCGCCATGCATCAGCGTGACGAAGGCGACACGTGCCTCATCCCGTGACAGGGTGGGGCCGATCAGAGTCGGCAGATTGCCGAGCTGGATGCTGCCGTCGGTCGCATCAATGATCATCGGCACGGCGTGTGCTGCGTGCTGGGCAGAAGAGGGCATGGCGTACCGGTGGGCGTTGGCCCTCGGATTCTGGCTGCGCGGGGGCAATGGCGGCAAGCCAGTGCCTGCACATGACGTTGGCGCAGGACTGACCTGTGGATTACCCGCCAGCCTCTAGCGTGGTGCACAGCGTTGGCCTGCCGCCGACGAGGGAGTTTTCGATGAACGAGCGAGACAAGGATCAGGACCCGAAGCAGGGCGTCCAGGAAAGCCGCCAGGACAGGAAACAGGACGATGTGGCCAAGCAGCGGCCCGGGCAGCGCGACCAACAGGTGCGCGATGCGCACTCACGCGGCCCGCAGCGCAAGGACGGCGACCAGGAGCCGGCCTGAGTTGCCGGCGCTGAAAAGAAAAACCCGCAGATCACGAAGATCTACGGGTTCTTCTGAATAGTGGTGGAGCCAAGGAGGATCGAACTCCTGACCTCGTCATTGCGAACGACGCGCTCTCCCAGCTGAGCTATGGCCCCACGGCAGGGCTTCAGTCTAGCCAAGCGCCTGCCGCTTGCCAAGCCGATCAAAGGAATTTCGTGTCGAGACGCGAGGCACATCAGCGGGTGACTGTGCCGAAACCGCTTGTTTCGCCGGGTTTGGGCGCCGCGCAACGAAATCGTAACAATTTGGGGGATAATGGCGGCTTGCGCAGTTCTCCTCCTTTTTGCCGCCCGGCCCGCGCAGGCCGCACGGACGCCTCCTCAGAGCATTTCATGCCCTCCCATTCCGATTCCCGCCGCCTGTCGGGTCTGTCGTCTTCCCTTGTTTCCTTCCGCCGCCACCCGCTGGCTCTGGCCTGTGCCGGCCTGGCCCTGGTCGGCAGCTTCGGTGCCGCCGCGCAGGACAGCGCGCCGACCCCAACCGGGCTGGACACCATCACCGTGACCGCCGAACACCGCGAGCAGAACCTGCAGGAAGTGCCGGTCTCGGTGGGCGTGGTGCAGGGCGAGCGCATGCGCGACTTCACCGCCGGCGGCGATGACACCCTGCTGGCGCTGTCCGGCCGCGTGCCGAGCCTGTATGCGGAAACCACCACCGGCCGCATCTTCCCGCGCTTCTACATCCGCGGCCTGGGCAACATCGACTTCTACCTGGGTGCCTCGCAGCCGGTGTCGATCATCCAGGACGACGTGGTGCTGGAGCACGTGGTGCTGAAGTCCAACCCGGTCTATGACGTGGACCAGGTGGAAGTGCTGCGCGGCCCGCAGGGTTCGCTGTTCGGCCGCAACACCACCGCCGGCATCGTCAAGTTCGACACCCTGAAGCCGACCCAGGATTACACCGGCCGCGTCAGTGCCAGCTATGCGACCTATAACAGCGTGTCGATCGACGGCGGCTTCGGCGGCCCGATCAACGACATCGCCTCGTTCCGCGTGTCGGCCCTGTACCAGCACCGCGACGACTACGTCGACAACACCTACCGCGGCCCGAGCGCCGACGGCACGGTCAGCCCGAAGAAGAACGCCATGGGCGGCTTCGATGACCGCAACGTACGCGCGCAGCTGCTGCTGACCCCGAGCGACCAGTTCTCGATCCTGGCCTCGGCCCACGCCCGTGATTACGAGGGCACCTCGACCCTGTTCCTGCGCGGTGCGCTGACCAAGGGCTCGAACAAGACCGACGTGCCGCGCGACAAGGTCGCCTACGACGAAGCCGACAACAACCCGCAGGCCTACAAGACCTACGGCGGTTCGGTGAAGGCGCGTTATGACTTCGGCGCGATCGACTTCACCTCGATCACCGCCTACGAAACCACCTCCGGCTACAGCCGCGGCGACACCGACGGCGGCGCCGCGGTGAACTTCCCGGTGAACGGCGTGCCGAACGGTTACGGCCAGTCGATGGGCCGCATCCGTGACCTGGACCAGTGGACCCAGGAATTCCGCCTGGCCAGCCATGATGACAGCGCCCTGCAGTGGCAGGCCGGTGCGTTCTACTTCAACGGCAGCGACACCACCGACTTCTACCAGCGCGCGTGGTTCCTGCAGGGCGCGGCCCGCAACCCGAACAACTGGGTGCGCCTGCGCAACAAGAACACCTCGTGGGCCGGTTTCGGCCAGATCAGCTACGCCTTCACCGACAAGTTCACCGTCACCGCCGGCCTGCGCCAGACCAAGGACGAGAAGCACACCCGCCTGCTGAAGACCGCTGACACTGCCGCTGGCGTGGTCACCTACAAGGGCCGCACCGACGTCAGGATGTCCGACACCACCCCGAGCTGGGATCTGAGCGCGATGTATCAGATCACGCCGGACGTGAGCGTCTACGCCAAGGTCGCGCGTGGCTTCCGTGGCCCGACCATCCAGGGGCGTTCGGCGGTGTTCAACGCCGATTTCACCACCGCCGATTCCGAGACCATCCTGTCCTGGGAAGCGGGCGTGAAGAGCAGCCTGTGGGACAACCGCCTGCGCCTGAACGCCACCGCGTTCACCTACACCGTCAACGACATCCAGCTCAACGGCAACGATTCGGACGGCAACGGCGTGCTGTTCAACGCCGACAAGGCCAAGGCTTACGGCTTTGAAGCCGACATGGAGCTGCGCCCGATCCCGAACCTGACCCTGAGCGCCGGCGTCAGCCTGCTGCACAGCGAGATCAAGGACAAGCGCGTGTATGCGCAGGTCTGCGGCCTCAACGGCCAGGTGGTGTGCACGGTGAATGACCCGACCATCAAGGTCGGTGCCAACACCTTCGCCCAGATCGACGGCAACCCGCTGCCGAACGCGCCGAAGTACAACGTCAACCTGGCCGCCCGCTACGACTTCCCGGTCAGCGACGCGGGCACCATGTTCGTATCCACCGACTGGAACAAGCAGGGTTACACCAGCTTCGTGCTGTACGACAGCAAGGAGTTCAACTCCAAGGGCGATTTCGAGGGTGGCCTGAAGATCGGCTACTCGGGCAACTACGGTGCCTACGAAGTGGCGCTGTTCGCGCGCAACATCACCAATGAGAAGAACCTCAAGGGTGTGATCGAGAACTACATGGCCGCGGTCTACAACGAACCGCGTACCGTCGGTGTCTCGCTGAACATGAACTGGTAATGCGCTGTCGCGGTGGCGGGGCATCCCGCCATCGCGCTGCTGGAATGAGAAGGGCGGCCCGGATTACCGGGCCGCCCTTTTCGTTGCTTCAGACCGCAGTGAGGTTGCTGTCCTGGCTGCGCTGGCCGAAGGTCAGGGCCCAGGTGGCGCTGTCCACCTGCTGCCGGTCCTGTTCCTGCTGCTTGCGTGCGCGGCTGGCACCGAACCAGCGGCCTTCGCCGTTGATCAGCGGTGCCATGCGTACCACGTCCACATACTCCGAATCGATCTCGCTGGCACGCTGCAGCCAGGTCAGGGCGAGGAATGCATTGGCCGGGACGCCGCTACCGAAGTGGTAGATGTCGGCCAGATAGCTGGCAGCCCACAGCTTGTCGTCGTCGTCGCCGCGCCACCACAGCGGAATCAAGGCGCGTTCGACCGCTTCGCGCTTGTGCGCGTCGTTCCGGCCATCGAATGCCAGGCAGGCCAGGTTGCGGCAGGTTGGGCCCCACACGCGCTCGCCGGCCTCGGCCTCATCCAGGCAGCGCAGGTACAGCTCGCGCGCACGCGCTTCATTCTCCGCGCCGCCTGCGGCGACGAGGCGCACGGCCAGGTTGTAGGTGGCGATCAGGTCGCCGCCTTCCACCGCACGCTCCTGCCAGAAGGCGGCCTTTTCCGCATCGGCGAACTGCGGTTGGTCGCGGCCGCCGAGGCGGCCCTTGTACAGGTCGCACAGTGCCGACATCGCGCCGGCGTCGCCATCGTCCGCCATGCGCTGCAGCAGCGACAGGCCTGCGGCTTGCGAAACATCACAGAACAGATTGGCGGCGAACGTCACCGCCGAGGTGTCGTCCTGCTGCGCAAGCTTCAACGCGCGCTGCAGCAGGACACTGGCGCGTGTCGGGTCGCTGGCCTGGCCGAGCAGGCCATGCTCGATGGCGGTGGCGGCCCACAGCAGGCCGATCGCCGAATCGCCTTCGCGCGCGGCATAGTCCACCACCTGTGCGAACAGTGCTCCGGCGCCGTCGACATTGGCGAACCAGGCGCAGGCCTCCAGGTTGCCGAGCCCCTCATGCAGGACCACATCGCGGTCCAATGTCCATGCCTGCTGCAGATCTTCAAGCACCGCCTGCATGTGGTCCGGATCCCACTGCACGACGCCTTCGCTGTCTTCAACGCGGCCAAGACGGTAGCGCAGCCCGGCGCGCTGGGCCAGCACCTGCGCGCGCAGGTGGCGGTCCAGGTGCCAGTCGAGGATCTGCGTGTAGGCGCGCTCGTGCGCGGCCACGGCGTCGGCATCCTCGCGGTGGGGCAGATCGCCCATCCAGTCCTGCTCCTTGTGCCACCGCAGCGCGTTGCTCTGCGCCAGTTCCAGGCCACGGCACCAGCTGCCCTCGATGAAGTTCTCCATCGCCTCATGGCTGCCGCCCCAGCGCGGGTACAGGAAGTACAGGGTGTCTTCCTGCGTGGCCAGATCGTCCGGGCGCTGCTCCAGCACCAGGCGCATCCAGTACGCCAGTGGTGCGTCGAAATCGTCCTGGCTGCGCTCGCGCAGCAACGGGGGCAGCGTATCCGGCAGCGTCTGCAACGGCGTGCCGAAGCGCGACAGCAGCTGCAATGCCTTTGGCCAGGCTTGAGGGTAGTGCTCGGCCAGCGTGGCGTCATCGGATGCGGCGGGTTCCCCGGCCTGCAGCGCACGCAGCCAGTTCGGTTCGCGCAGGTAGCTGGTGATGCGCTTGATGCCATCCAGCGCCAACGCAGGTCGTGGCGACAGCGGCATCGCCTGCAGGTAGGCGTGCACGGCATGGTCGCGGGCCAGCTGCGCCGCCAGCCACTGGCTGTCTTCGACCAGTGCGGCCACGTCGGCGCTGCGCAGTTCGCCGGCAGCGTCCTGCCAGCAGGCGCCCAGGCAAAGCCAGGCGTAGTAGCTGCCGGGGGCGGCCGAGGCCCACTGCTGGGCCTGTTGCAGGCGGGCTTCCAGCGTCAGCGTGGCGTCGTGCAGGTTGCGCAGCCGCCAGCGGATGCCGGGCAGCGCATTCTCTCCCTGCAGCCAGGCCAGCTCATGTGGAGCAAGCAACGCATCGAGTTCGGCATAGCGCCGTTCCTGCAGCGCAGTGCGCGCCTGCACGCGCCAGGCAAGGTCTTCGGGGGAAAGCCCGTCTTTTGCAAATCCGTTTGTCATTGCTGCAATCCAGCGAGTACGAGGCTGGACATTAGAAGCGCGGTCGTTAGCGGCGGCAAGCAGGACATGCGGCTGCCGTGTCGATGGCATTCAGCAGGAGGCTTGAAGGTGAATCCCGTCACCCGGTACAGGCGTTCGCGTTGCGGATCGTCCATGTGCAGCGGAAAGGCAAGCAGCAGCTCGGGCCGGTAGGCGAGTGTGCCCTGGCCCTGTCTCTACGCCTCGATTCCGGGAAATAGCCGAGCATCAGGGCGTGCGGATGCAGCCAGGGTTCGAACTTGTCCTGCTCGCTGGCAGCGGGGGCCGGTTCGATCAGGCGTGCCGAAAGCGCGAGGTAGTGAACCGAACGGGCCAGGTCCAGCCCGCCCGTCAGTGCCGCGTAGGCGTTGAGCTGGCTGCTGTGATCCATGCAGGGGTGCTGCTGGCCAGCAGCAGCGAGCCGATCATCCATCGTGACATGCAGGAAGAGGGCCATGCAGGCACGCAGCAATGTCCTTGTCGAGCATTGGCAGGGCCGCCCCGTGAGGCGGCCGATGCGGGTTGCTAGTTCCCCGGCAGCAGCGCCTGCAGGCGCGACTCCAGTTCCTGCTGGCGCCAGCCGGCCAGTGCGGCGGGCCATTGGCGACGTTCCAGATAGCTTTCCAGGTGCTTGCGCGAGGCAAGGATGCCATCTGGCAGTCCCAGCTCGCGGCTGCGTTCGGCCACGGCATCCTGCAGCTTCTTCAGCGCCTGCTTGTTGCTGTCGTTGGCCGGCAGCGCCAGCGGCGCGTCGGCTTCGTCGGCCAGCGGCGTGGACAGCGCCTGCCACACGGCGCCGGCCAGCTTGCGCGGTGCCTTTGGGAACTGCTCGAACAGCTTGCCCAGCGCTGCCTCGTCGGCCGGAGGCGTGCGCGCCAGAGTGGCGGCCAGTTCGTTGTCCAGGATCCAGCTTCGCGGGCGGTCGCTGCTGCGTGCCTGCACATCACGCCAGCGCAGCAGGCGCAACAGGCGGTGCTGTGCGGCGGCATCAAGGAACTGTGCCGAGCGCATCGCCAGGTGCGGCCAGCGATCTTCATCGTTGGCGACGCTGGCCAGCAGGCGCTCGCCATCGTCGTGCAACCACTGCTGGCGGCCCAGCGCCTGCAGCCTGGCATCAATGGCGTCGTGCAGTGCGAACAGGTGCTCGACATCGTCGGCGGCGTACTGCAGCTGCGACTCGGACAGCGGGCGGCGCATCCAGTCCGAGCGGGTCTCGCCCTTGGCCAGCGCCACTCCGGTGATCTCCGCCACCAGCTTCTGGTAGCCCATGCCGCCGCCGATGCCGGCCAGCGACGCCCCGATCTGGGTGTCGAACAGCGGTCGCGGCAGCACGCCGCAGGCCCACTTGAAGGCAACCAGGTCTTCGCTGGCGCTGTGCATTACCTTGGTGATGGATTCATCGGCCAGCCAATGCGCAAGCGCCTCGGTCATGCCGGGAATCAGCGGGTCGATGAGCAGGATGTCCTGCCCGACCGCCATCTGCACCAGGGCCAGCTGCGGCCAGAAGGTGCGTTCACGGATGAATTCGGTGTCCAGGCCGATGCGCGTCGGGCGCTGCTGGAAGTACGCATCCAGCTCGGCGGGGGTGGTGATCCAGGTTGCCACGGGTCAGGGCCTACTACTCGGGTTTGCTCAGGCAGGGGAGAATAGCCTAACGTCGGTCCGCGTCTGTGCCGAAGGAGGCTCTGCTTGCGTTTTCCGTTGTCGCCCGTGCTGTGCACCGCCCTGGCCGTGGCCCTGGCCGGCTGCACGCCGTCGCCGTCCGCGCCGGCGGAACGGGCCGCCAGCGAAGAGGCGCGCGCGGCCGAGGGCGCCGACACCGGCGCCAATGCCAGTTCGCAGGCCGGGCAGGGCAGCGTGACCATCGCCGGTGAAGATGCCGCCGAGGACGTACAGCAGTGGACGCCGCCACGGGTGGACCGCCAGGGCCGCAGCCTGGCCCAGTTGCGGCACGCCGCCGAGCAGGCGTTCGCTGAAGGCCGGCTCTATGAAGATGCGGATGCCGCCATTCCGCTGTGGCTGGCGGTGCAGGAAGAAGACCCGGATGACCGCCAGGCCCGGCTGGGCCTGCAGCGTGCCCGCCAGCGACTGCAGCAGCTGGCCGATGCGCTGCTGGTGCGGCCGCTGAAGCAGCGCGAGGCGCTGGCCGAGGCCAGCCGCCAGGCACTGGTGTTGCTGACCCTGTCGCCGAAGGACGAGCGGGTGCGTGCGCTGCAGGCGCGGGTGGAGCTGGCGCAACGGGTGGTGGCCTACAACCGTGCTGGCGAGGAGGACCTGCGCTCGGACCGTATCGGTGAGGATGGCGACGGTGCCATCGGCAACTTCCGTGAGGCGCTGGCGCTGGATGAAGACAACAGCCGCGCACGGCAGGGCCTGGCCGCAGCCGAGAGCGGGTTGATCCGCCGTGCCGAACAGGCTGCTCGGGCGCGCGATTTCGCCAGTGCGGGTACCTGGCTGGCCGAAGCCAGCAAAGTGCGCGATTCGTCGCCGACGATCGCCGACGCCTTCGAACGCATCGAGCAGATCCGCGCCGCCACGCTGCTGCAGCTGCGTGATGACGGACTGCGTGACCTTGCCACGCCACAAGGCCTGAAGCCGGCGCGCGAGAAGCTGGCCGAGGCGCTTCGCATCGCTCTGCCGGGTGATGCAGTGGTGGGCCAGCTTCGCGAGCGCATCGACCTGGCCACCCATTACGGGAGCTTCCGGCCGGGACAGGTGTTCAGTGATGCGATGCGCGATGGCGGGCGCGGACCGCAGATGGTGGTGGTGCCCCACGGTGGCTTCCAGATGGGTGCAGGCGACGCCGAGCCGGGCGCGAGTGATGCCGAGCGTCCGTCGCACTACGTGCGCTTCGATCGCGGCTTTGCCATGGCGATCACCGAGATCACCGTCAGCGATTTCGAGCGCTACGTGAAAGCCTCCAATGCGCGCCCGCGCGCGACCCGGCGTGGCCATTCGGTGGTCTACGACGAACGCAGCGGCAATTTCATCCGCCGCAGCGGCGTGGACTGGCGTTCCGACTACGACGGCGGTCGCGCGCTGGGCAACTCGCCGGTGATGCACGTCAGTGTGCGTGATGCCGAGAATTATGCGGCGTGGCTGTCCGAGCAGACCGGCCGCAGCTACCGGCTGCCCAGCGAAGCCGAGTTCGAGTACGCGCTGCGCGCTGGCAGCAGTGGCCGCTATCCGTGGGGCGATGCCGGCGTGCCGCCGCCAGGCAGCGGCAACTTCACCGGCAGCAAGGACGTTTCGCCTTCGGGACGGCACTGGCACAACGCGTTTATCGGGTACGGCGATGGCTGGTGGGGGCCGGCGCCGGTGGCCAGCTTCCAGGCCAATGCCTTCGGTCTGCACGATATGGGCGGCAACCTCAGCGAATGGGTGGCCGATTGCTGGCATGCCAGCTACCGCCGCGCACCGTCCGATGGCGTCGCCTGGTTCAACCCGGGCTGCCGGTCGCGGGTGATCCGCGGTGGCAACTGGGCCAATGCCCCCGAGCAGACCCGCGCGGCCTGGCGGCAGTCCCAGGATTCGGATACCACCAACGCCCGCATCGGCTTCCGCCTGGTGCGCGGCATCTGAGCGGCACCCGGCTTCACCCGCTGCGGGCAGCGGCGCACTAAGATTGCGCCGTGCCCGCCAGCCGGCGGGGCCAGCAGGAAGTCCCCTGATGCGCAACGATCCCTTCTCCCGCTCGTCGCAAGGCCCACAGCGGCGTGGCCTGTTCGGCAACATCCGCTGGTGGGTGCTGCTGCTGGCCGCCGCCTATGCGCTGTTCTACTGGTTCTCCAACCGCACGGTCGATCCGTACACCGGCGAGAAGGTGATGATCGACAGCAGCCTGGACGCGCGCCAGGAAACCGCGCTGGGGCTGCAGGCCTACCAGCAGATCCTGTCGCAGGAACGGCCGATGGACCCCAATGCACCGATCGCGCGCGATGTGCGCGATATCGCCCAGCGCCTGATTGCCAAGGTCGATGTGGTGGAGACCGCGCTGGCCCAGGAGCACGGCGTGCAGCCGGCGCATTTCGCGCGGGATTTCCAGTGGGAAGTGAATGTGATCCCGTCCGACCAGGCCAATGCGTTCTGCCTGCCGGGCGGCAAGATGGCGGTCTACACCGGGTTGGTGCCGGTAGCACGCACCCGCGATGCGATGGCGGTGGTGATGGGGCATGAGATCGCCCATGCGCTGCTGCGCCATGGTGCACAGCGCATGGCCCAGCAGAAGCTGACCCAGATCGGGCAGGTGGCCGGCGCCGCCAGCGGCATGGATGCGCAGCAGCAACAGATGATGATGTCGGCGATGGGCTATGGCTACCTGCTGCCGTATGCGCGCAGCCACGAGACACAGGCGGATGAAGTGGGACTGATGCTGGCCGCAGCGGCGTGCTTCGATCCCCGCGAGGCGGTGCCGCTGTGGCAGCGCATGGGCCAGGCCAGCGGCGGCCAGTCGCCACCGGAGTTTGCCTCCACCCACCCGAACCCGGGCACCCGCATCCAGAACCTGCAGGCGCTGATGCCAAAGGCGCTCGAGTACCGGCAGAAGTTCTGCGAGCAGGCAAAGTAGGGGGGGGGGGGGCGGCAGGGCTTGCAGCCCTGCACCTGCCGAAGCAACAGCAACAGCAACAGCGTGCATTCCGTGGGATGGCGGGGTGGGTCCGGTTGAGGGGGACGCTGCAAGTACGTCCATGTAAGCTCGGTCGCCGCATCCATGCGGCTCACGCCCCCTCAACCGGACCCACCCCGCCTTCGACAGATTCTCGCGATCTGTCGGAATGGCGTGGGGTCAGATCCGTTTTCCTACGGAAAACGGATCTGACCCCGAATTGATTCGATATCTGACAGAGATTCATCCACGCATGGCGTGGATCTACCGACCGTCATCGGGAAACTGTCGAGGGTGGGGCGGTGTGGCTGTGCAGGACCGTTGGCGCCATGGATGGCGCCATCGAGCCCCCAAAGATGGGTTTACGGCGTGTCCTGCGCAGCCACACCGCCCCGCCAAACCATCAGCAATCCAGAGCCGCTTTGGCTGTTGCTTCGGCCGTTGCTTGAAGCCTCTGCAGGTGCAGGGCGCAGCCCTGCCGAACACCCCTTTACTTGACCTGCACGTCGATCACGCCGTCGCCAACGCGGGCCTGCAGCGCGTCACCGGGCTGCACCTGGTCGACCTTTCGTACCAGCGTGCCATCGTCAGTGCGGGTCAGGATGCTGTAGCCACGGGCCACGGTGGCCAACGGGCTCACCGCTTCCAGTGAACGCGCCAGTCCGCGCAGTCGCAGTGCATCGCGCTCCAGCAGGCGCTGCATCGCTGCCTGCGGCCGCCCGCGCAGGGCGGCGAGGCGGCGCTGCATCGCGTCGAGCTGACGTTGCGGATGGTGCCCGCGCAGTACCGCGGCCGCATGGCGCAGGCGTGCGGCACGGCGCTCCTGCTGCTGGTTGAAGACCGCATGCAGGCGCCGGCCCAGATCGAGCTGGCGACGGCGCAACAGGTCCAGCCGCGCCTGCGGGCTCTGTGCGTTCAGGCGCAGCAGGGCGCGGTCGGCACGCTGCATCGCCTGCTGCATCGCATGCCGTTGCAGCTGCACCATGCGCGCGGCCGTACGGCGCAGACGCAGGGCCAGTTCGCGCTGGTCCGGTACCAGCAGCTCGGCTGCCACCGACGGCGTTGGTGCGCGCAGGTCGGCGGCAAAATCGCTGAGGCTGAAGTCGGTTTCATGGCCCACCGCCGACACTACCGGGGTGCGGCTGGCGGCGATCGCGCGGGCCAGTGCTTCATCGTTGAAGGCCCACAGGTCTTCCAGTGAGCCGCCGCCACGTGTCAGCAGGATCACGTCGTAGCGGCCACTGGCATCGGCGGCCTGCAGCAGGCGGGTGATCTGTGCAGCGGCGCTGCTGCCCTGCACCAGGGTCGGCAGCAGGTCCACTTCCAGCAGCGGGAAGCGGCGGCCGAGTACGCTCAGCACGTCGCGCACGGCCGCGCCGGTGGGTGATGTGATCACCGCCAGGCGCTGCACGTGCGCCGGCAGCGGCCGTTTGCGTGCCGGGTCGAACAGGCCTTCGGCCTCCAGGCGTGCCTTCAGCTCTTCGAACGCGCGGCGCAGCGCGCCTTCGCCGGCCTCCTCCATGTGGTCCAGCACCATCTGGTACTCGCCACGGGCGTCGTACAGGGTCACCTTGCCGCGCACCAGCACGCGGATGCCTTCGCGCGGCACGAACTTCAGGTACTGCGCCTTCATCCGGAACATCGCCGCGCGCAGCTGCGCACGCGCGTCCTTCAGGGTGAAATACAGGTGCCCGGAGGCAGGACGCGCCACGCTGCCCAGTTCGGCCTCGACCCAGATCGCCGGGAAGCTGCCTTCCAGCAGGTCGCGGGCCAGGGTGTTGAGCTGGCTGGGGGTGAGGATGTCGTTGTTGCGTGGCTGCATGGGAACGGCGTGCTGCGGGCGGAACGGGGGCTCAGGATCGCACGTCAGCGCACCGTGTGCTGGCCCAGCGCCCACTGCACGTGTTCACGCACCAGCGGCGAGGGATCATCGACGCGGGTATGCAACGCGGCCAACGCTTCGGCCGAGGACGGTGCATTGCCCAGTGCCACGGCGATGTTGCGCAGCCAGCGTTCATGGCCGCTGCGCCGGATCGGGCTGCCTTCGGTACGGCGCAGGAATTCAGCTTCGTCCCAGGCAAACAGCTGGTCCAGACGGGCAGTGTCGAGGTTGTTGCGCGCGCGGAAATCGGCTTCGTCGGTACGCTTGGCGAACTTGTTCCAGGGGCAGACCAGCTGGCAGTCGTCACAGCCGTAGATGCGGTTGCCGATCAACGGCCGCATGTCTTCGGGGATGGCACCGTCGTGCTCGATGGTCAGGTAGGAAATACAGCGCCGCGCGTCCAGCCGCTGCGGGCCGGTGATGGCCTGGGTCGGGCAGACATCGATGCAGCGCGTGCAGGTGCCGCAGTGTGCCGTGGCCGGTGCATCGATCGGCAGCGGGATATCGATGTAGATCTCGCCGATGAAGAACCAGGAGCCGCCATGGCGGTCGATCAGGCAGGTGTGCTTGCCGATCCAGCCCAGGCCGGCATTGCGCGCCAGTGCGCGTTCCAGCACGGGCGCCGAATCGACGAACACGCGGTAGCCCAGCGGTGCCACTTCATCGTTGATCTGCGTGGCCAGCTTCTGCAGGCGGTTGCGCATCAGCTTGTGGTAGTCGCGGCCCAAGGCGTAACGGGCCACGTAGGCGCGGCCCGGGTCGGCCAGGGTTGCCCAGGCTTCGGTGTCGTCCTTGTGGCTGTAGTCCATGCCCACCGAGATCACCCGTACGGTGCCGGGCAGCAGCTCGGCCGGGCGCGCGCGCAGGGTGCCGTGGCGCGCCATCCAGTCCATCGTGCCGTACAGGCCCTGGCCCAGCCAGTCGGCCAGGTGCGCCTCATCCTCGCCCAGCTCGATGCCGGCGATACCGCAGCGCTGGAAGCCATGCGCACGCGCCAGTTCGCGGATGCGCTGCACGGCCTGGGCCGGATCGACAGGGACGGGGGCGGGGGACATGTGCACCAGTATAAAATCCCCGCATGGCCAACCTTGCCGATCTTTTCGATTCCGCTGCCGCGCGTGTGCTTGATGCGCAGGCCTCGGCGCTGGCCGCCGAGGGTGGTTGGGGCCTGATGGCGCAGGCCGGCCAGGCCGCCTGGCAGTGCCTGCTGCAGCATTGGCCGCAGGCGCAGCGGATCGGCGTGGTGGTCGGAGCAGGCAACAACGGTGGCGACGGCCTGGTGCTGGCCCGCCATGCACGGAAGGCCGGGCGCGCGGTGACGGTGATCGCCTTGCCGGGCAAGCCACCGGCGACGTCGCTGGCACAGCGTGCAGCATCGGAATTCACGTCCGACGGCGGCACCATCACCGATTTCGACGGCGCGCCGCCCGAGGCCGATATCTGGGTTGATGCCCTGTTCGGTCTGGGCTTCGACCGTGCGCCGGAAGGTGTGGCGCAGGCGCTGATCACCGCCCTCAACGCGCAGACGGCACCGGTTCTGGCGCTGGACGTCCCCAGTGGCGTCGATGCCGACCGGGGCGCCGTACCGGGCGAGGCGGTGAAGGCTGCTTTGACCCTGCAGTTCATCGTGCCGCATCGCGGGCTGTATACCGGCGATGCGCTGGATCATTGCGGGCGGAAGGTGTTGGCGCCGCTGCAGCTACCCACGGCCGCATGGCAGGGCGTGTCACCCGCCGCAGAGCACTGGACCCAGGCTCGCTTGCCGGCACTGCTGCCGCCGCGTCGTACCAATACCCACAAGGGCGAATCCGGGCACGTGCTGTGCGTCGGCGGCAACCATGGCAGCGGTGGGGCCATCGCGATGGCGGCCGAAGCGGCACTGCGTGCCGGCGCGGGACTGTTGAGCCTGGCCACCCGGCGCGATCACGTCGGCCCGTTGCTGGCTCGGCTTCCCGAGGCGATGACCCATGCGCTCGAAGATGGCGATGTGCTGCCGGCGCTGCTGGACAAGGCCAGGGTGGTGGCGATCGGCCCCGGCCTGGGCCAGGACGAATGGGCACGCGCAATGTTTGCGCAGGTGCTGGACAGCGACAAACCGCTGGTGGTTGATGCCGATGCGCTGAATCTGCTGGCGCAGGATCCGCGCGCGCTGCCGGAGGCGATCCTTACGCCACATCCGGGCGAGGCCGCGCGTCTGCTCGACTGCAGTACCGCTGACATCCAGGCCGATCGCTACCGCTGTGCGCAGGCGTTGGCCGAGCGCTTCCACGCCGTGGTGGTGCTGAAGGGCGCGGGCAGCATCGTGACGGCGCCCGGGCAGGTGCCACGGCTGATTGCTGCAGGCAACCCCGGCATGGCCGTGGGGGGCATGGGCGACCTGCTCACCGGCATCATTGCCAGCCTGCGCGCGCAGGGCCTGGCCGCCTTCGACGCTGCCGCCGCTGGCGCACTGCTGCACGCGCTCGCCGGCGACGCTGCGGCCGCCGACGGCTCGCGCGGCATGCTTCCCACTGATCTGCTGGTGCCGCTGCGGCAACTGGCCAACCCGGAACGCTCTTCATGACTGAATTCTTCCTTGCCGACAGCGATGCCACCGAACTGCTCGGGCAGTGGCTG
The DNA here is from genome assembly GCF_059369635.1 of Stenotrophomonas sp. YJH_SMC_58. Lineage (NCBI taxonomy): Bacteria > Pseudomonadati > Pseudomonadota > Gammaproteobacteria > Lysobacterales > Lysobacteraceae > Stenotrophomonas > Stenotrophomonas sp. YJH_SMC_58. The sequence continues at coordinate 288,126 of NZ_JCAFSW010000003.1, read as the reverse complement.
GCGGCGACCCGACCGCCCCAGGCGCTGATCGAACTGCGCGGCGACCTCGGCGCTGGCAAGTCCACAACGGCCCGGGCACTGCTGCGCGCACTGAGCGTGCAGGGCGCGATCCGCAGCCCGACCTATACCCTGGTCGAGCGTTATCCGCTGGCCAGTGGCGGCGAAGCCTGGCACCTGGACCTGTACCGGATCGGCCAGGCCGGCGAACTCGATTTCCTGGGCCTGGACGAGGGCAGCGCGGTGTTGTGGCTGGTGGAATGGCCGGAACGCGGCGCTGGCGCGCTGCCGCCGACCGACCTGGTGGTGGCGTTGGAGATCGAGGGGCAGGGGCGCCGCGTCCGTCTCACCGGAGCCAGCGACGTCGGACATGAGTGGCTGAAGCGGCTTCCCCAAGGGGGCGACTTGCAGGCCATTTCTGTCGGCTGACGAGAACAAAGACCGGCAGGTTACGGATTATTAAGGAAAAAGGTGTTGCATTCCGTTCAGCGCGATGATTGAATCCTGAGCCATGCGCCCGGGGAACCGTCTCATCGCTATCTGTGCCGCCGTCGGACTGGGTCTGGCGAGCGTCAGTGCGTGGGCGGGTGAAGTCCGCCAGGTCCTGCTGAATACCGGCGCCACCGGCACCCGTGCCGAGATCTCGCTGGTCGGCAGTGGCGGCTACAAGACGCTTTCTCTGGCCAGTCCGAACCGTCTGGTGGTCGACTTCCCTGACTCCAGCGCCATACGCAACCTGAAGATGCCGGCTGCGCAGGGCGTGGTCACGGCGGTGCGTACCGGACAGCCGGTGCCGGGCACCTTCCGTGTCGTTTTCGACCTCGCTGAATCGGTGGCGCCGTTCCGCCCGCAGATGCAGCGGGAGGGCAATGAATCCAAGCTGGTGATCGAATGGCCGGGCGATGGCCCGGCCATGGCCGCCAGCCGTCCGGCAGCGACACCGGCGGTGCAGCCGCAGGCACCGGTGGCCACGCCCGGGCCGACCCCGGCTGAAAGCGCACAGTCGCGTTCCGATGCCGCACGTGCGACCGCGCTGCTGACCGCGCAGGTGCGGCAGCAGGCCAGTGCCACTGCCGCCGCACCGGCCACGCCGACCCCGGCGCCGTCCACCGCGCCGGCCCAGGTTGCGGCGGCCGGTACCGTGGCCAGCAGCTCACCTTCTTCCTCGCCGGCCGCGATCCTGGCCGGCCAGCGCACCGCCGCCGTGGTGACCACGCCGCCGGCTACCGTGCCTGCACCGGCGCCGACGCCGGTGGAACCGCCGCGCCCGGCCATGCCCAGCGATGCCTCGCGCATCCGCATGCAGGCCGGCATGCGTCATCTGGTGGTCGCCATCGATCCCGGCCACGGTGGCCAGGATCCCGGCGCGATCGGCCCGACCGGCAAGCGCGAAAAGGATGTCACCCTGGCGGTGGCGCGTGAGCTGGCCCGCCAGGTCAATGCGACGCCGGGCCTGAAGGCCTATCTGACCCGCGACAGCGACGTGTTCATCCCGCTGCCGATGCGTGCGCAGAAGGCACGTGCAAACAAGGCCGACATCTTCATTTCGATCCATGCCGACGCGGCCGAAAACCGTTCGGCCACTGGTTCGTCGGTATACGTGCTGTCGACCAAGGGCGCCTCTTCGCAGCGCGCCCGCTGGCTGGCGGACAAGGAAAACGCGGCCGACCTGGTGGGTGGCGTGCGCCTGCAGCAGACCGAAGGCACGCTTGCCAACGTGCTGCTGGACCTTGCCCAGAGCGGTTACATGAAGGCGTCTGAAGATGCCGCCGGCCACGTGCTGGGCGGCCTGAAGCGGATCGGCAACAACCACAAGCCGAACATCGAACGTGCGAACTTCGCCGTGCTGCGCACCTCGGACATGCCGGCGATGCTGGTGGAAACCGCGTTCATCTCCAACCCGGACGAAGAGCGCCGTCTGATCGACCCGGCCTACCAGCGCAAGATCGCCGGCGCCGTGCTCGATGGCGTGCACACCTTCTTCAGCCGCCAGCCACCGCCGGGCACGCTGTACGCAGCCCGTGCCCAGGCCGAGATCGACGCTGCCGGGACCATGGCCGGCGGCAGCAAATAACCTGCCGAAGGCAGGTTACTGCTTTCTGTAGAGTCGACTGTCAGTCGACTACGCGCGCAGCGCGGGGTTTTCGCCGCCCGGCGGAGGGCAGTCGACTGACAGTCGACTCTACATGCGCAGCCTCCGCTATCATCAACCCATGAAGTCTGCTGCCCATCCTCTCCCATGAGCGCGCCCGGACCGCGCCCGATCCGGCCGTTGCCGGAAATCCTGATCAACCAGATCGCCGCCGGCGAAGTGGTCGAACGTCCTGCGTCGGTGGTCAAGGAGCTGGTCGAGAACGCGATCGATGCCGGTGCCAGCCGCGTTGATATCGATCTTGAAGAGGGGGGTGTCCGCCTGATCCGCATCCGCGACAATGGCAGTGGCATCGCGCCGGAACAGCTGCCGCTGGCGGTCTCGCGCCACGCCACCAGCAAGATCGCCGATCTGGACGACCTCGAATCGGTGGCCACGCTCGGGTTCCGTGGCGAAGCGCTGCCGTCGATCGCCTCGGTCAGCCGCTTTACCCTGTCCTCGCGTCGCGCGCATGACGAACACGGTTCGGCACTGCAGATCGAAGGCGGCAAGATCGGCGAAGTGACGCCACGTGCGCATGCACCGGGCACCACCGTGGAAGTGCGCGAGCTGTTCTACAACGTACCGGCGCGGCGCAAGTTCCTGCGCGCCGAGCGTACCGAACTGGGCCATATCGAAGAGTGGTTGCGTTCGCTGGCGCTTGCGCGACCGGATGTCGAACTGCGCGTGTCGCACAACGGCAAGGCCTCGCGCCGCTACAAGCCGGGCGATCTGTATTCCGATGCGCGCCTGGCCGAAACGCTGGGCGAGGATTTCGCCAACCAGGCCGTGCGCGTCGACCACAGTGGTGCCGGCCTGCGCCTGCACGGCTGGATCGCGCAGCCGCATTATTCGCGCGCCAGCGCCGACCAGCAGTACCTGTACGTCAACGGCCGTTCGGTGCGCGACCGCAGCGTCGCCCATGCGGTGAAGATGGCCTACGGCGATGTGCTGTACCACGGCCGCCAGCCAGCCTATGTGCTGTTCCTCGAGCTCGACCCGACCCGCGTTGACGTCAACGTGCACCCGGCCAAGCACGAGGTTCGCTTCCGTGATTCGCGGCTGGTGCACGATTTCGTCTACCGCACGCTGAAGGACGCGCTGGCTGATACCCGCGCCGGCATGTCGGCGCAGGAGATCGGTGCGGGTCCGGTGCATCCGGTGGACGCCGCTGCTGCACCGATGGCATCGAGCGCGGGCGCATCGGGTTTCGGGCTGGCGCGTGGACCTACGCCCGGTGCCGGCTCGGGTGGCGGTGGTGGTGGTTTTTCCGGCTGGCGCCCGCAGCAGCCCCTTGGACTGCAGGTGGCCGATGCACCGGCGGCCTATGCCGCGCTGTATGCCGCACCGGCCGGTGCCGAACGCGGTGCTGCGCTGCCGCCGATGCCGACCGAGAACGGACTGCCGGTGACCAGTGCCGACGCCGGCGTACCGCCGCTGGGCTACGCGATCGCGCAGCTGCACGGCATCTACATCCTGGCCGAGAACGCAGAAGGCCTGATCGTGGTCGACATGCATGCCGCGCACGAGCGCATCGGCTACGAGCGCCTGAAGAACGCGCACGATGGTATCGGCCTGCAGTCGCAGCCGCTGCTGGTGCCGATCACACTCGCCGTGGGCGAGCGCGAAGCCGACACCGCCGAAAGTGAAGCCGAAACGTTGGCGGCGCTCGGCTTCGAGGTGACCCGTGCCGGTCCCGGATCGCTGCACGTGCGCAGTATTCCAGCGCTGTTGGCGCATGCCGAACCGGAGGGGCTGCTGCGCGATGTGCTGACCGACCTGCGCGAGCACGGCCAGAGCCGCCGCGTGGCCAGCGCACGTGACGAACTGCTGTCGACCATGGCCTGTCACGGTGCGGTGCGTGCCAACCGGCGCCTGACCGTGCCGGAAATGAACGCGCTGCTGCGCGACATGGAAATCACCGAACGGTCTGGCCAGTGCAACCACGGCCGGCCGACCTGGGCCCGTTTTTCGCTGGCGGAGATCGACCGCTGGTTCCTGCGCGGACGTTGAGGGGAGCATCGATGCGTTATCGGGGAATGGGCGGCCTGCTGGCCGCCTTGCTGTTGGCCGCGTGCAGTCCGGCAACACCGCCGGCGCCGAAGGTTACCGAAGATCCGGCCTATGCGGCCGCGCAGCAGCAATGGCGGGTGGCCCGCTACCAGGACCTGACCCGGCCCGATGGCTGGACGGCCCTGGTCGGCCTGCACTGGCTGCAGAACAAATCACACTTCGTCGGCAGTGGTGCCACCAACGGCATCCGCCTGACGGTTGGCCCGGACAAGCTGGGCCTGCTGCGTCGCGAGGGCAGCCAGTGGTGGTTCACGCCCGAAGCCGGTGTGGATGTCAGCCATGATGGCCAGCCGGTGCGCGGCCGTATCCGCATCGACACCGACAAGGATCCGCAGCCAACCCTGTTGGCCTTCGACGGTGGCAAGGGCCAGCTCAGCATCATCCGGCGCGGTCCGCGCGATGCGCTGCGGGTCAAGCATGCCGATGCGCCGGCGCGCCGTGATTTCGCCGGGCTGGAGTACTGGCCGGGTGGCCCGGACTGGCAGGTGCAGGCACGCTTCATCCCGCATCCGGCGGGCAAGACCCTTCCCATTGTCGACATCACCGGCCTGACCACCGAGATGCCCAATGCGGGTGCGGTCGAATTCGAACGCGACGGCCGCACATGGCGGCTGGAGGCGATCGGAGCCACCGGGCAGCCGCTGTTCCTGATCTTTGCCGACCGCACCAGTGGCCGCGGCAGTTATCCGGCCGGGCGCTATCTGGATACCGATGCGCCGGCAGCCGACGGCACGCTACGCATCGATTTCAATCATGCCTACAACCCGCCGTGTGCATTCACCGCGTATGCCACGTGCCCGCTGGCGCCGCCGGAAAACCGGCTGGACGTGCGCATGGAAGCGGGCGAGAAGGCCTACCACCTGTCTGAAGGAGAGGGCTGAGATGCCGTTGAAGGGACTGTTCCGTGCAACGCTGCTGATGGCAGCGTTTGCAATCGCACCGCTGGCACCGGCGCGCAATGCACCGGCCACCGACGCCGCTGCCACGGCGGCGGCCAAGCCGCCGGTGCCGCTGCTGTGGAAGGTGACCGGCCCGGGTGATTCACGCGTATACCTGCTTGGATCATTCCACCTGTTGAAACCGCAGGACTACCCGCTGTCGCCCGATGTCGAGCAGGCCTTCGAGGCCTCGCAGCGGGTCGTGTTCGAACTGTCGCCGGAGGACATGCAGTCGCCGCAGCTGGCCAGCCGCATGGTGCAGGCTGCAGTGCGCACCGATGGCAGCGAGCTCAAGCGCGATCTCGACGCGGCCACCTGGCAGAAGCTGCAGGCGTTCGCATCCGAGAACAAGCTTCCGTTGGCACAGATGCAGGGCATGAAGCCCTGGTTCGTCGGCCTGAGCATTTCGGTCGGGCAGATGCAGAAGATGGGCCTGGACCCGGCGCTGGGCCTGGACCGTCATTTCATGGAGCGCGCGCAGAAGACCGGCCGCAGGACCGCTGGGTTGGAAGACATCGATACCCAGATCGGCATGCTCGACGGCATGACCGTGCAGGAGCAGCGACAGATGCTGTCCGAGGCGCTGGATCAGGCGGGCAAGGGCGATGAGCAGGCGCGCCAGCTGCATGATGCCTGGCGGCGAGGCGATGAGCGCGTGTTGTGGACGAAGATGGCCGCGGAAATGCGCCAGCAGTACCCGCAGCTTTACCAGCGCATCAACACCGGGCGCAACGATGCGTGGGTACCGAAGCTGCTGCCGTACCTGCAGGCCGGGCAGGGTGGCACGCTGGTGGTGGTCGGTACGCTGCACCTTCTGGGCGGTGACGGCGTGGTCGAGAAGCTGAAGGCGAAGGGCTACAAGGTCGAACGCGTATGCACGGGGTGCAAAGCGAAACGTTGATGCTCCCCCGGGGCACAAAACAAAGCGGCGCGCCATTGGGCGCGCCGTTTTCGTATCCGCCGGTACATCGGCTCAGCGGCGGGTCTTGCCGCCGGTGCCGGTACCGGGTTCGTTGGGCTTGTTGCCGGTGCCGGTACCGGTGCCACCCGGTCGCGGACCACCGAAACCGGTGCCCATGCTGCGCTGGAATTCCTGCCACAGCTCCAGGTTGCGCTCGGTCAGCTGGTTCATCATCGCCCACGGGGTCTGGCCCAGCAGGTTGCCCATCTGCTGGCGGAACTGCTGCTGCTGGTCGAGGAAGACCTGCATGCTGCGCTCCAGGTAGTTGCCCATGAAGCCCTGCAGGGAATCGCCGTAGAAGCGGATCAGCTGGCTCAGCAGCTGGGTGGACAGCATCGGTTCGCCGTCCTGTTCCTGGTCGGCGATGATCTGCAGCAGGACCGAACGGGTGAGGTCGTCGCCGCTCTTGGCGTCACGGACTTCGAAGTCTTCACCGTCCAGGATCAGCTGGCGCACGTCCTCGATGGTGATGTAGCTGGAGATCTCGGTGTCGTAGAGACGGCGGTTCGGATACTTCTTGATGATGCGGGTCGCAGCCATTGAAGCGGTCACTCGTCACAGTAGATGCGAAGCATGGCGCAGTGCAGCAGCCGTTGCAACCGCCTCAGCCCCCGCCAGGCTTGGCTTTCACAGGGGATCATGTTGCGCAACAAGGGTTTGCGTGCTGCGCAGCATGACCATCGGCAGGGGCGGCGGGTGTGCGCCGCCGAGGCCGCCGGCGCGGCTTACCAACCCATATGGTGGCCGCCATTGATGTCCAGGTTGCTGCCGGTGATCCACGAGGCTTCCTCCGCCACCAGGAAGGACACCCCGTAAGCGATTTCCTCCGGCTTGCCGAGGCGCCCGGTGGGAATGTCGGCGACGATCTTGGCGCGCACTTCCTCCGGCACCGCCATCACCATGTCGGTCGCGACGTAGCCGGGCGAAATGGTGTTGACGGTAATGCCGAAGCCGGCGTTCTCGCGCGCCAGCGAGATGGTGAAGCCGTGCATGCCGGCCTTGGCCGCCGCGTAGTTGGCCTGGCCGTACTGGCCCCTCAGGCCGTTGATCGAGCTGATCTGGATGACCCGGCCCCAGCCGCGGCGGCGCATGCCCTCGATGACCGGGCGGGTGACGTTGAACACCGAATTGAGGTTGGTGTTGATCACATCGTGCCACTGGTCCGCGCGCATGCGATGGAACGTGGTGTCGCGGGTGATGCCCGCGTTGTTGACCAGGATCTCGACCGGGCCCAGCTCGGCCTCGACGGCGCGCACCAGCGCTTCGGCGCTGCCTGGATCGGAGACATCGCCCGGGAAGATCGACACGCTGTAGCCGCGTTCGGTCATTGCCTGCTGCCAGGCGCGGGCCTTGGCCTCGTCGCGGTAGTTGGTGGCGACCCGGTGGCCCTGGTCGGCCAGGCGTTGGCAGATGGCGGTGCCGATGCCGCCGGTTCCGCCGGTGACCAGTGCGACGCGAGATGTCATGGAGTGTTGTCCGGGTGTCGGGTGGGGGAAGGGGGATTCTGCAACATCGGCGCGGAAAGTGCGCCGGCTGGCAACAGGATGTCGGTCCGCGGCAGTCGTGCCGGGTCGAAGGCCTGCCGAGCGGTGGCCAGCAGCGTATCCAGGTCGTGCGCAGGTTCCAGCGCCCCGGGTGCCTGGCCGAGCAGCTTCCAGAGCTGGCGCAGCACGGGCAGCGGGTGCGAACTGTCCACCGGCAGCGCCGCCAGCGACTTGGACAGTTTGTGGCCCGGCGCATCCAGCAGCAGCGGCAGGTGCCAGTAGCGCGGCACCGCCAGCCCCAATGCCTGCTGCAGCAGGATCTGCCGCGCGGTGGAGTCGAGCAGGTCGGCGCCGCGCACCACTTCGGTCACTCCTTGTGCGGCGTCATCGACCACCACCGCCAACTGGTAGGCCCAGCAGCCATCGGCGCGGCGCAGCACGAAGTCGCCGACCTCGGCGTGCACGTCCTGCTGCTGCGGGCCGCGCAGGCCATCGTCGAAGTACACGATGCTGCCCGGTGGCACGCGGAAGCGGACGGCAGGGTCCGGTCGAGGTTGCCGGGCGACGCAACGATGGTGGATGCCGCCGTTGGCGGCCAGGTCGCTGCGGCTGCAGTGGCAGACAAAGGCCAGGTCGCTGGCCAGCAGCACGTCCAGCGCGGCCTGGTAGGCCTCGCCGCGGGTGCTCTGCCAGAGGATCGGGCCATCGTGGACCAGGCCGAACGCGGCCAGCGCCCGCAGCTGTGACTCGGCGGCGCCGGGCACGGTGCGTGGTGGATCGACGTCTTCGATGCGCAGCCGCCACAAGCCGCCGTTATGTCGCGCGAGCAGCCAGCTGCCGAAGGCGGCGAGCAGGGATCCGGGATGGAGCAGGCCGGTCGGCGAGGGCGCGAAACGACCGCAGGGAATGGGGGAGGTCATGCTGGCTGAATCGTCGGTCAGGTTGGCGCTTGAATTCAAGCTGACCACACCGCAAATTGACCGGTATCGACCCCTTCCGAGCCGGATTTTCCCATGTTTACCCGCATTGCCCTGTTCCTGGCGACCAACTTCGCGGTCCTGATTCTCGCCAGCATCGTGATGTCGTTGCTCGGGGTCAATCCAAGCCAGATGAGCGGCCTGCTGGTCATGGCCGCGATCTTCGGCTTCGGTGGCTCCTTCATCTCGCTGCTGCTCTCCAAGTGGATGGCCAAGCGCTCCACCGGTGCGGTGGTGATCACTGAGCCGCGCAACCAGACCGAGCGCTGGCTGCTGGCCACCGTCGAGCGCCAGGCCAAGGCGGCCGGTATCGGCATGCCCGAAGTAGCGGTGTACGAAGGCCCGGAGATCAACGCCTTCGCCACTGGTGCCAACCGCAACAACGCGCTGGTGGCGGTGTCCACCGGCCTGCTGCACAACATGAGCGAAGACGAGGCCGAAGCGGTGCTGGGCCACGAGATCGCCCACGTCGCCAACGGTGACATGATCACCATGGCGCTGCTGCAGGGCGTGCTGAACACCTTCGTGATCGTGCTGGCCCGCGTGGTCGGCGGCATCATCGACAGCGCGCTGTCGGGCAACCGCGAAGGCGGCGGCCGTGGCTTCGCCTATTACATCATCGTGTTCGTGCTGGAGATGGTGTTCGGCCTGTTCGCCACCATGATCTCGATGTGGTTCTCGCGCCACCGCGAGTTCCGCGCCGACGCCGGCGGTGCCTCGCTGGCCGGCCGCCAGAAGATGATCGCCGCGTTGGAGCGGCTGCAGCTGAACCACGGCCAGAGCACGCTGCCGACCCAGATTGCCGCCTTCGGTATTGCCGGTTCGACGGCGAAGAAGCTGTTCATGAGCCATCCGCCGCTGGAAGAGCGCATCGCCGCGCTGCGGGCGTCGACGGTGGCGTAAGTCTCCGTACTTCTACGGTAGTGCAGGAACGCCTGGCCCCGCGCCGGGCGTTTTTGTTTGCGCGGTGCATTGCTGATGCCGGATCGTGCCCGGGGGATCGTTTCCGCGACTGCGGGGAGGTGTCACTTTCTTTGCGCGCAAAGAAAGTGACACCCCTCCGCGGTCGCGGAAATGACTCTCCGTGCGCACAAACGAAAACGGCACCCTCGCAGGCGCCGTCTCCATGAACCGCATTACGCGAAACCTCAGAACTTCGCGTCGAACTCCGCCGCGTAGCCAGTGTTCACCAGCACCTTCTGCAGCGACTCGGCCACCTTCAGGTTGCCGGCAACGATCTGGTGGGTCTCCGGGCCACGGTTGTCCATCCGGCCCAGGGTCGCGCCCTTGAAGTCGCAGACCTTGCCACCCGCCTCGCGGACCAGCAGCAGCCCGGCAGCGATGTCCCACGCCTTCACGCCGGCTTCGAAATAGGCGTCGGCGCGGCCGCAGGCCACGTAGGCCAGGTCCAGCGCAGCCGAACCGGTGCGGCGGATGTCCTCAGCCTGGACCAGCAGGGTGTCGACCGACTTCAGCTGCGCGCTGGCGCGGCTGCGTTCGCGCGGGGCGAAGCCGGTGTGGATCATCGTGCCTTCCAGATCCTTGCGGTCGGCCACGCGGATGCGGCGGTCGTTCAGCACGGCGCCGGCGCCACGGCTGGCGGTGAACAGTTCATTGCGCAGCGGATCGAAGATGACGGCATCGGTCGGCTCGCCGTTCTCGACCAGGGCGATCGACACGCAGTAGTGCGGCACGCCGCGCAGGTAGTTGCTGGTGCCATCCAGCGGGTCGATGACCCACATCTGGCGGCGCTCGCCCTGCACGCCACCTTCTTCACCGAAGATGCCGTAATCCGGGTAGGCGCGCTTGAGTTCCTTGACGATGACCTTTTCCGCGTCCGCATCCACTTCGCTGGCGTAGTCCATCCGGCCCTTCTGCACCACGTTCAGTGCCTCGAGCTTGTTGATGTTGCGCAACAGGACGTTGCCGGCGAGGCGGGCGGCCTTGACCATGACGGTGACGGCGGGTTTCTGCATGGCGTGGGCTCCCGGAAAGGCAGAAGAGATGGACTGGCGGGGGAAAAGAGCGGGTCCGGCGCAGTGGCCGGCCGCACAGTTTACCATTGGTCATCGTCCAGCTCGACCTTTTCCCTGTTCATGTCCCAGTTTCCCGCCGCCACCCGCCTCCGATTTGTCCTGGTCGGTACCCAGCACCCCGGCAACATGGGGGCTGCCGCCCGCGCCCTGAAGACCATGGGCCTGGCCCGCCTGGTGCTGGTCGCCCCCGAAAAGCCGCTGGACGAGGAGGCCTTCCGCCGCTCGGCCGGTGCCGAAGACGTGCTGGGGGACGCTCCGGTGGTGGCCACCCTGGCCGAGGCCGTGGCTGACTGCCGCCTGGTACTGGGTTGCACGGCCCGTGCCCGCCGCGTCCAGCTGGAGGAATACCTGCCGGCCGACGCTGCCGCCCGTGCGGTGGCCAAGGCGGGCGAAGGTGCCGAGGTCGCACTGGTATTCGGCCGCGAGCGCACCGGCCTGACCAACGAGGAGCTGCAGCTCTGCCACGCCGCAGTGCACATCCCGTCAGACCCGGAGTTCAGCTCGCTCAACCTGGCCGCCGCCGTGCAGGTGCTGGCGTACGAAACGCGCATGCAGCTGCTGGGCGCGCAGCCGGCCGCCGACGCCGAGCCGGGCTTCCGCGAACAGGCCGCCAGCCATGAGCAGATGGAGAGCTTCTTCGCCCAGCTCGGCGACACTCTGGACGAGATCGATTTCCACAAGGGCCGCGCGCCCGAATCGGCGATGCGCAAGCTGCGCCGCCTGTTCCTGCGCAGCGAGCCGAGCGAGCAGGAAGTGCGCCTGTTGCGCGGCATCCTCGCCGACACCCAGCGCATGGCGCGTCTGGCCCAGGCCGGCAGCAAGGACAGCTGACGACGTTCTCATTTTTTCGGGTAGTCTGTCTGGATACCCAGGGGGGGATGACGTCTGTGTCGGGTCTGCGAAAGGCAATGCAGGGGGGACTGCTGAGCCTGGCCATGGTCCTGCTGGCCGGAGCCGTGCATGCAGCACCGGATCCGGTGCTGGTGCTGGGCCGGATCAGCGATGACCCCCAGGCTCACTACGAGCAGCTGCAACCCCTGCTGGACTACGTGGTGGCGCGCATGCATGACGTTGGCATCCAGGAGGGGCGGGTACTGATGGCCCGCGACCCGCAGCAGATGGCCAGCTATCTGCGGCGGGGACGGGTCGACTGGGTCACGGAAACCTCCGGTACGGCGGTGGCACTGGGCCAGCGCAGTGGCGCGCGGCCGCTGCTGTTGACCGAGCGCAATGGGGTGCGCGAATACCAGACGGTGTTCTTCGTGCGCAGCGACAGTCCCATCCAGCGGGTGCAGGATCTGCGCGGCCATCGCCTGGCCCTGCAGAACACGGCATCCACCAGCGCCTACCTGGTGCCGGTGATGACTCTGCTGAACCATGGCCTGTCGCCGCAGATCCTGGCCGGGGTCTGGGACGTGCCAGGGCGTGACAGCGTGGGGTATGTGTTCGCGCGCAGCGAGTTGAACATCGCGACGTACGTGCACAAGGGGATGGCGGATGTGGGGGCGGTGAGCAGCGTGGACTGGAACGACGAGCGGCGGGTGCCGGCTGCATTCCGGCGCGATTTCCGCGAACTGCTGCGCACCGAACCCTACCCGCGTGCGGTGGAGATGGTCCGCGCCGACCTCGATGCGCGGGTGCGCGACCGCCTGCAGGAAGTCCTGCTGCAGGCCGCCAGCGACCCGCAGGCACAGGGTGCGTTGCATCGGTTTTTTGGCACTTCCGGTTTCCACCGTGTCGATGCGCATGCGCAGCAGCGGTTGGATGAATTGAAACAAGGATTGACGCGCGTGCGGATGGAAGTGGAATGAAGTGGCTCGGCTCGGGGATGCAGGCCCGGTTCCTGCTGGCGATGGGCGGAGCGATGGTCGTGGTGGTCGCCATCCTGGCGGTGCTGCTGGGGCGCCAGACGGCGATGCAGAGCGAGGTGCGCACCCTCAGCGGTGGCGTCATCCATGAATTGTTCGACCGCAGCGTGCGCAGCCGCGGCGAGGCGATGGCACGCGAGTTGTCCGATGCGCTGGCCAACCCGCTGTATTACCGCGACCTGGACCAGGTCGGCGTGCTGGTGCGCAGCACGGCGCGACAGCCGGTGGTGCGCTATGTACTGGTGTTCGACGAGCGCGGCCGGCTGGTGCACGACGGCTCGGTCGAGGTCCCGGGATTCGGCCAGCCGATGGCCGATCCCCTGGCGCCCAAGGCTGCGGCGGCGCAGGCCTTGCTGGTGCAGGAATCGCCGAAGGTGCTGGACAACACGATGCCGATCATGGTCGGCAACCAGCGCATCGGCGGCGTCCGCGTCGGCATGGCGCTGGACGAAGTGCAGCAACGCGAACAGGCGGCCAACGCCACCCTTGGCGAGCGCCTGCAACTGGTCGGCAGCCGCCACCTGGGTTGGTTGCTGCTGATGCTGGGGTTGCTGGTGGTGATCGGCGTGGTGGTGATCCTGTACGTGCAGCGCACGCTGGTCGCGCCGATCCGCGATCTGGCCGCGGCCGCGCGCCGCATCGAGGCCGGTGACTACCAGACGCCCCTGGCCGAGAACACCCGTGACGACGAAGTGGGTGAGCTGGTGCGCGGCTTCGCCCGCATGCGCGATGCGATCGCCCGCCATGACCGTGAAGTGCGGCGCATGGCCTATACCGATGCGCTGACCGGGCTGACCAACCGGCTGGCATTCCGCGAAGCGCTGGACCATCGGCTGATGGCGGCGCGTGCCGCCAATCACCGGTTGGGCCTGCTGTTCGCCGACATCGACGATTTCAAGCGGGTCAACGACACGCTTGGCCATGAGGCCGGTGACGAGGCGTTGCTGCAGTTCGCACAGCGCATCGGCCGCGCCGTTGCGGAGGCAGGCGGCGACGAGGCCCTGCTGGCCCGCTTCGGCGGTGACGAGTTCGTGATCCTGGTGGGCGACGGTGATGTGGCCGCCAACGCGCGGCTGCTGGCCGAAGTGCTGGTGCGCGAGCTGGGCAGGCCGCTGGTGGTGCAGGGCAGGGAGCTGTTCCTGGGCACCTCGATCGGCGTGACCCTGTTCCCCGACGATGCGGCCGATGCGACCACCCTGTTGAAAAACGGCGACATCGCCATGTACCAGGCGAAGATGGCCGGCAAGAACTGCTATCGCTACTACAGCCGGGCGATGGACCACGCGGTCGAACGTCGCGTGCATATGGAACAGGAGCTGCGCGGGGCCTGGGAGCGCGGCGAACTGCGCCTGGCCTACCAGCCGATCTTCCGCATGCGCGACCGCCGCATGGTCGGCGTCGAAGTGCTGCTGCGCTGGCAGCATCCGACCCTGGGCACGATTCCGCCATCGGTGTTCATCGAGGTGGCCGAGCAGAGCGGCCTGATCGAGATCATCGGGCCGAAAGTACTGCGTGCGGCCTGCATGGAGGCCTCGCAATGGCCACGTGGCGTGGCAGGCGACGACCTGTTCGTATCGGTCAACGTGTCACCGCGGCAGCTGCGCGGCGGCGAACTGCCGGCGCTGGTCGCGCAATGCCTGCATGAGTCCGGGCTGCCTGCGTCGCGCCTGCATCTGGAGCTGACCGAGACCGCGGTGATCGGTGACGAGATGGTCGCGGCGCAGCTGCTGGACAAGCTGCACCGCACCGGCGTGAAGGTCTGGCTGGATGATTTCGGGACCGGCTTCTCTGGGCTCAGTCATCTGCGCCAGGTGCCGGTGGACGGCGTGAAGATCGACAAGAGCTTCGTGGCCGACATGCAGCGTGATCCCGACGACCTCGCATTGACCACGGCGATCATCGCCATGGCCCACGCGCTGGGCATCACGGTGGTGGCCGAGGGCATCGAGCAGCAGGCGCAGTTCGAACTGCTGGCGCAGCGCGGCTGCGATCTGGGGCAGGGCTACTGGCTGAGCCACCCGGTCACCGCCACCGAAGTGGTGCGGATGATCGAATCGGGCGTTTGACCGATTGACGTTGTAGCGGGGTCAGATCCCTTTTCCGCAGGAAAAGGGATCTGACCCCGCTACGGAATTACACCGGGCGCTTGCTCGGGTCGCCGGGCAGTTCGCGCACCAGCTTCGGGACCAGATAGCCGGACAGGCGCGCGGTCAACCCGGCAATCAATGCCTTGGCCTGGGTGTCGTCCACTTCGAAGTGGGCCACGCCCTCGACCCGGTCCAGCTGGTGCAGGTAGTAGGGCAGCACGCCGGCGGCGAAGCTGCGCTCGCTCAGGTCCTGCAGGGCCTGCACGCTGTCGTTGACCCCGCGCAGCAGCACCGCCTGGTTCAACAGCTGGGCGCCGATGCCGCGCAGGCGGGCCATCGCCGTGTCCACGCTGGCATCGAATTCATTGGCATGGTTGGCGTGGACCACGACCGCCAGCGGCCACGGCAGGCTGCCCAGCCAGGAGACCAGTTCATCGTCCACGCGCTCGGGCAGCACGATCGGCAGGCGGCTGTGGATGCGCAGGCGGCGGATATGCGGGATCGCGCGCAGGGCGTCGGTCAGCTCGACCAGCTTGTGCGTGGCCAGCGACAGCGGGTCACCGCCGGACAGGATCACCTCGTCGATGTCCGGGTCGGCGGCGATGGCGGCTACGGCCTCCTGCCAGCCACCCTTGGCGGCGTTCTCCGCGCCATAGTCGAAGTGGCGGCGGAAGCAGTAGCGGCAGTTGATCGCACAGCTGCCCGTCGCCACCAGCAGGGCGCGGCCACGGTATTTCTGGATGACGCCGGTGGCCTTCTTGGCCGCACCATCACCCACCGCATCGAAGCTGAACCCGGGCGCCGGGCGCATTTCCTCGTCGATCGGCAGCACCTGCCGCAGCAGCGGATCGGCCGGATCGCCCTTGCGCATGCGGGCCACGAACCCCTCCGGCACGCGCAGCGCGAACTGGGCCATGGCCGCTTCGGAGACGCCCAGTGCCGCCGGGTCCAGCTCCAGCCGGGCCAGCAGCGCCTGCGGGTCGCGCAGTGCCTGGCGCCAGAGCTGCTGCCAACGCGCGGGCGCGCCTGGCGACTGGGGCCGGGGGAAGGCGGAAAGCTGCATGGAGAGGGGGCCTGCGGTTATCATGGGGGCAGAAAAACAGTCGCCCACCGGCATCCGGTGGGCTTTCCATTCTAACGGCTCGCCGCACCCGCGGCGTTTTTGCCACTCAGGAGTTTACGCATGGCCAGCTACGGCATGAACGACGTCAAGAACGGGATGAAGATCCTGGTCAACAACCAACCGGCCGTCATCATCGACACCGAATACGTCAAGCCGGGCAAGGGCCAGGCCTTCACCCGCGTGAAGTACCGCCTGATCAAGGACGGCCGTACCCAGGAAGTGACCATGAAGTCGACCGACTCGCTGGATGCAGCCGACGTCGTCGATACCGACATGAACTTCATGTACAGCGACGGCGAGTACTGGCACTTCATGGACCCGGAATCCTTCGAGCAGGTCCAGGCCACCAAGGCCGGCATGGGCGGCGCCGAGAAGTGGCTGAAGGGCGAGGAGTCCTGCGTGGTCACCCTGTGGAACGGTGAGCCGATCTTCGTGCAGCCGCCGAACTTCGTCGAGCTGAAGATCACCGAAACCGATCCGGGCGTCCGTGGCGACACCTCGGGCGGCGGCGGCAAGCCGGCCACCCTGGAAACCGGCGCCGTGGTCCGCGTGCCGCTGTTCGTGAACCAGGACGAAGTGATCCGCGTCGACACCCGTTCGGGCGAATACTCCGCACGCGTCAAGTAATCCGGCGCAGCCGGATTACGGTAGTGCCGGCCGCTGGCCGGATACGCGCCATCGCATTCGCGCTGGCGCTCCCATGATCTGCTTCGGCAGATCATGGGCCCCGCTTCACGGGTCTCCAGACCCCGCCGCTTCGCGGCAGCCCCTGACTCAGGGGCGTGTCCCCAGAAGTATCTCGCCGCCCCCCAGCCAGTGAGCCCGCATGAGCGATAGCCCGCACCTCCCCGAAGCCTGCGACCTGCTCATCGAAGCCGGTTACGTCGTTCCGATCGAGCCGCATGCGGTGGTGCTGGAAGACCATGCCGTTGCCGTGCGTGGCAGCGAGATCGTGGCCATCCTGCCGCGTGCCGAGGCGCGCGCACGGTTCCGCGCCACCCAGGTGGTCAGCCGCCCCGAGGCGGCGCTGATGCCGGGCCTGGTCAATGCGCACACGCACAACCCGATGACCCTGCTGCGCGGCGTCGCCGACGACCTGCCGCTGATGACTTGGCTGCAGCAGCATATCTGGCCGGTGGAAGCGGCGGTGATCGGCCCCGAATTCGTCGCCGACGGCACCACCCTGGCCATCGCCGAGATGCTGCGCGGCGGCACCACCTGCGCCAACGAGAACTACTTCTTCGGCGATGTGCAGGCCGCCGTCTACAAGAAGCATGGTTTCCGCGCGCTGGTCGGCGCGGTCATCATCGATTTCCCCACCGCCTGGGCCAAGACCGACGACGAGTACTTCGCCAAGGCCGGTGAACTGCATGACCAGTGGCGCACCGATCCGCTGATCGGCACCGCGTTCGCGCCGCATGCGCCGTATACGGTCAACGATGCCAACTTCGAGCGGGTGCGGATGCTGTCCGACCAGCTCGACATGCAGGTGCACCTGCACACCCACGAGACCGCGCAGGAGATCAACGATTCGATCAAGCTGCACGGCCAGCGCCCGCTGGCGCGGCTGGATCGCCTCGGCCTGGTCAACGACCGCCTGATCGCGGTGCACATGACCCAGCTGACCGATGCGGAAATCCACCTGTGCGCCGAGCGTGGCGTCAGCGTGGTGCATTGCCCGGAATCGAACCTGAAGCTCGCCTCCGGTTTCTGCCCGGCCTGCGCCCTGCAGCGCGCCGGCGTGAACCTGGCGATCGGCACCGACGGCTGCGCCAGCAACAACGACCTGGACATGTTCAGCGAGAACCGCACCGCGGCGATCCTGGCCAAGGCCGTGGCCGATGACGCCACCGCGCTGGACGCGGCGACCACGCTGCGCGCGTCCACCCTGGGCGGTGCCCGCGCGCTGGGCTTCGGCGAGCGCATCGGTTCGATCGAAGTTGGCAAGCAGGCGGACCTGGTCTGCGTCGACCTGTCCGCACTGGAAACCCAGCCGCTGCACAACGTGCTGTCGCAGCTGGTGTACGCCACCGGCCGTCAGCAGGTCAGCGACGTCTGGATCGCCGGCAAGCCGAAGCTGGTGCAGCGCGAGCTGGTCGGCATGGACCTGCCGGGCATCATCGCCAACGCGCGCCAGTGGCGCGAGCGCATCCGTCATATCCGCGCCTGAACCCCGGCGCCGCAAGGACTCCCTCATGACTGCCCCCCACGCTTCCTCCAATTTCGATCAGGCCGAGCTGGACAAGTTCGCCGCGCTGGCCAACCGCTGGTGGGACGCTGACGGCCCGCAGAAGCCGCTGCATGCGCTGAACCCGGTGCGCCTGAAATACGTGGCCGACCGCGTGCCGCTGCGCGGCGCACGCGTACTCGACATCGGTTGCGGTGGCGGCCTGTTGAGCGAAGCGCTGGCCCAGGCCGGCGCCGACGTCACCGCCATCGACCTGGCCCCGGAGCTGGTCAAGGTCGCGCGCCTGCATGCGCTGGAAAGCGGCGCCAAGGTCGATTACCGGGTGCAGGCCGCCGAGGACCTGGCCGCCGAGCAGCCGGGCAGCTTCGATGTGGTGACCTGCATGGAAATGCTGGAGCACGTGCCAGACCCGGGCGCGATCATCGAGGCCTGCAAGCGCCTGCTGAAGCCCGGCGGCCATCTGTTCCTGTCGACCATCAACCGCACCGCTGCCGCGTTCGCGGTGGCGATTGTCGGTGCCGAGTACGTGGCGCGGCTGCTGCCCAAGGGCACGCACCACTACCAGGAATTCATCAAGCCGGCCGAGCTGGCGCGCTGGTTGCGCGAGGCCGACATGCAGCTGGTGGACGTCAGCGGCATGGCCTACGAGCCGTGGCGCAACCACGCCCGCCTGAGCAGCCGCACCGACATCAACTACCTGGCCTACGCGGTCAAGCCGGCATGACCTCCGCCCGCTTCCCGCGTGCGGTGCTGTTCGACCTGGACGGCACGTTGCTGGACAGCGCGCCGGACTTCGTCGCCACCTGCAACGCGATGCTGGCCGAACGTGGTCGTGCACCCATCGATCCGGCCGCACTGCGCCCGGTGGTGTCGAAGGGCTCGCGGGCGATGGTCTCGGCCGCGTTCCCGGACCTGGATGCCGCTGCGCGCGATGCACTGATCCCGGAATTCCTGCAGCGCTATGAAGCGTTGATCGGCCAGCACGCAGTGCTGTTCGACGGCGTGGCCGGCATGCTCGCCGCGCTGGATGAGGCCGGTACGGTGTGGGGCATCGTCACCAACAAACCCGAGTACCTGGCGCGCCTGATCCTGCCGCAGCACGGCTGGCAGCAGCGCTGCGCGGTGCTGGTCGGCGGTGACAGCCTGGCCGAACGCAAGCCGCACCCGCTGCCGCTGCTGCACGCTGCGCAGGCCATTGGCATTGCCGCCGAAGACTGCGTGTACGTGGGTGACGACGAGCGCGACATCATCGCCGCACGCGCTGCCGCCATGCCGTCGGTGGCGGCGCTGTGGGGCTACCGCCTGCACAGCGACGACCCGCTGGCCTGGCAGGCCGACGTGCTGGTCGAGAACGCCGAACTTCTGCAACTGGCCAGTCTCTGGCCGACCCGGTCGGCAGCCCCGGCCCAGCCGTAAGGAATCACGTAGTGAGCAGTACCGCGCTGGACAGTTTCCTCGACAAGTGGCGCAGCCGTTGGCCGGAATGGTCGGTGGCCGCCCCGTTCGTGGCCGAATCGCAACGCGAGCTTGCCGTGGCGTGGTTTGCGCTGCTGCAGGAGTTCGACGACATGCTCAATACCGGCGGCGATCCGCTGCCGGCCGATGCCAAGCTGGCATGGTGGGGCGAGGAGCTGCGCAGCTGGGCCGGGCATCGTTCGCGCCATCCACTGGGCCGTCTGCTGGAGCCGGTGCGTGCGCCGTGGGTGCAGTTGGCCGAGGCGCTGCCGGATCTGGTTGAAGCACGCACCGTCGCGCTGGACGCCGCCAGTGCCGAGCGTGCGCTGGCCAACTACGCTGAAGCCGTGGCCGCGGTCGAGGCGGCCTTGTTCGCGGACAAGCCGCGCACCGGTGCCGGCCGTGCGGTGCAGCTGCAGACCCTGGCCCAGCGCCTGCAGGATGCCGGCGTGGCCGGTGTACCGCGCAGCCTGCTGGACGGTGATGCCAGCACGGCTGCACAGCGCTGGGCGCAGCATCTGTTGAAGGGTTGGGGCAGCCGCGTGCCCGGCCCGCGCCCGCGCCGTGTGTGGTCCAGCCTGGCGCGCGCCCGCGTTGCCGCGCAGGCCGCAGGCAAGCCGATTGAAGCGACCCCGGTGCGCACCTTGTTGCGCGTGTGGTGGGCCGCGCGCGGTTGATCGATCGGCGCTGTTGACTGCTTCTGGTGGGTGCGGACCTTGGTCCGCACGCTCTGTGAGGTTGTGCCGACCAAGGTTGGCACCCACCAAAGCGCATTGCGCGCGTTACTTGCGTTCCAGTACCAGTAGCGGATCGATACGGGTATCGAACCAGTTCATGCCCCAGTGCAGGTGCGGGCCGGTGGCGCGGCCGGTGGCGCCGACCGCGGCGATCACCTGGCCTTGTTCCACACGGTCGCCAACTTTTACGTCGATGCGCGACAGGTGCAGGAAGTTGGAGCTGACCCCGAAACCGTGGTCGAGCAGCAGCGTACCGCCGGTCAGGTACAGGTCCGGCCCGGCGAAGGTGACGATGCCGGCGGCCGGTGCCTTCACCGGCGTGCCGGTCGGTACCGCGATGTCCATGCCGGAATGACCGGCACCGGGCTGCCCGTTGTAGACGCGCGCATTGCCGAAGCGGCCACTGATACGGCCCTGCACCGGCCAGATGAAGGTCTGGGTGAAGTCGGTGCGGTCGTCATCGCGGGCACGTGCCGCGGTCACCTGCGCCTGTTCGCGCTTGATCCGCTCGGCAATCGCCGGCGGCGGGTTCACCGTCTTCGGCGGCACGCCGTTGACCCGCTCGGTGGGCCAGTCGCGCGGGGTCACCGCAATGGTCGCGGTCTCGCTGCCACCATCAGGGCGTTGCACCTGCACGCGCAGCGGACCCTTCTCGTCGCGGCCGATGCCGAACACCACGCTGCCATAGCCGCTCACCCGCAGTTGGCGGCCGGCGTACTGCACGCGGCTGCCGGCGGGTACCTTGCCGATCACCAGTGCGCCCTGCGACGCGCTGGCCGGGAACACCACGCGGCTGTCGATCAGGCTGCCGATGGCATCCTGCGCGTGAGCCGACGGTACGCTGAGCAGGGGCGCCGCCAGCAGCAGCGCCCCGGTAAATAGAGCCGCGCGCATCAGCGGTCGTAGGTCATGCGCTGGCCGGCGGGCTCGCCCACCAGTTTGCTGCCGTCCCACACCAGCTGACCATTGACCCAGGTGGAGGCCACGCGCGAACGGAAGGTCGTGCCTTCGAACGGCGACCAGCCGCACTTGGACAGCACGTCCTCGCGCTTGACGGTGAACGGCACGTCTTCCACCAGCACCAGATCGGCGAAGTAGCCTTCGCGCAGGAAGCCGCGCTCTTCCACGTCGAACAACTGTGCCGGCGCGTGTGCGAATTTCTGCACCACCTGCTCGCGGGTCAGCTTGCCTTCGTGCACGCGCTCCAGCGCGGCCACCAGCGCGTACTGCACCAGCGGCAGGCCCGACGGTGCCTGCGCGTACGGCTTCTGCTTCTCTTCCCAGGTGTGCGGCGCGTGGTCGGTGGCCAGCACGTCCAGCACGTCGTCGGCCAGCGCAGCGGTGATCGCCTCGCGGTCGGACACTTCCTTGATCGCCGGGTTGCACTTGATCAGGTTGCCCTTGGTCGCGTAATCCGGGCGCGCGAAGTGCAGGAAGTGCACGCAGGTCTCGGCAGTGATCTGCTTGCGGCTGCCGTCGGCGCGGATCAGCGGGCCCTTCTCGAACAGCGCCAGCTCATCGGCGGTGGAGATGTGCAGCACATGCAGGCGGGTGCCGTGCTTGCGCGCCAGCGACATCGCCAGGCGGGTCGACTTGATGCAGGCCTCGCGCGAACGGATGTCCGGATGCATGTCAGGGGTCAGCGCATCGCCGTACTTTTCCTGGAAGGCCTTCAGGTTGGCATCGATCATCGGCGTGTCTTCGCAGTGCGTGATGATCGGGGTCGGGCATTCGCGGAAGATCGCATCCAGCGTTTCCGGGTTGTCCACCAGCATGTTGCCGGTCGAAGCACCCATGAACACCTTCACGCCCGGGGCCTTCTTCGGGTCCAGCGCACGGATCGCGTCGAGGTTGTCATTGCTGGCGCCGTGGTAGAAGCCATAGTTGGCCCAGGCGCGGCCGCGCGCGAGCTCGTACTTGGCTTCGAGGATGGTCGAATCCAGCGTCGGCGGGTTGGTGTTGGGCATGTCCATGAAGCTGGTCAGGCCACCGGCCACGGCCGCGGCCGATTCGCTGGCGATGTCGCCCTTGTGGGTCAGGCCCGGTTCGCGGAAGTGCACCTGGTCATCGATCATGCCGGGCAGCAGCCAGCGTCCGGCCGCATCCACCACCTGCTCGCCGTCGCGCGGCGCCAGCCCGCTGCCGATCTGCGCGATGCGGCCGTTCTCGATGCGCAGGTCGCCGTCGAAGGTGCGGCCTTCGTTGACCATCCGGGCGTTGGTGATGAGGGTGGAGGACATGTCAGTGTTTTCCTGTGCAACGGCAAGAGGGGGCGTTGGGAGACTCGGGCACGGGGTCGAAGCCGCCGGGATGGAACGGGTGGCAGCGACCGAGCCGGCGTGCTGCCAGCCAGCTGCCGCGCAGCGGGCCGTGCCGCGAGATGGCTTGCATCGCGTATTCAGAACAGCTCGGCACGAAACGGCAGCGTGGCCCCAGCAAGGGGCTGATGAAGCGCTTGTAGAAGCGCAGCAGGGCAATGAGCAGGCGCGAGATCACCCAGTCATCTTATGCCAGTTGGCATGAAGGCCGCATTTGTGCAGGATGGGCCGTTGGTCGCATGTCGCCGATGGCCTGCGACCGGTACCAGCACCTGCGGGTGCTGGCCAGGTTCCGTACCGCGCAAGGCGGTCCGTGTTCGTCGGACTGCCTCCAAGGGCGCCTTGACTCCAGGACTGAATGGAGCAGGGTGCCGAGGTTGCTGCTGCGGGTCGGGTAGGCTATAAAGGCCCGCTTTCCCGGGCCCCGGGGAATCCAAGGAAGAGCGTTTCGTGGCTGCTAAAAAAACTGCAAAGAAGGCCGCAACGGCCGCCAAGAAAACCGCCAAGCCTGTTGTGAAGAAGTTGGCGGCAAAGCCCGTTGCCAGGAAACCGGCCAGCAAGCCGGCGACCAAGGCAGCGTCCTCGCAACCGGCGGCCAGGAAGGCCACCGCAAAGAAAACGCCGGTCAAGGCAACCAAGCCGGTGGCGAAGAAGGCTGCTGCGCCCGCCAAGGCCAAGCCTGCCGCTGCCAGCAAGAAGGCGCCGGTGGTGAAGAAGGCCGCCAGCAAGGCTGCGCCGGTGAAGAAGGCTGCCGCCAAGCCAGTGGCGAAGAAGGCAGCAACCAAGCCGGCGCCGAAGGCGGTGGTGAAGAAGGCTGCGGTCAAGCCGGTTGCCAAGCCCGCAGCAAAGAAGGTCGCTGCGGCCAAGCCGGTCGCCACACCTGCCGCTGTAAAGAAGGTTGCCAAGAATGTTGCCGCGCCGGCCGTAAAGCCGACCCCGGCCCCAGTAGTGAAGTCCGCACCGAAGCCTGCTGCCAAGCCGGCTCCGGCCAAGCCTGTCCCGGCCAAGACCGTGGCAGTGGCAGCAGCCCAACCGGCCTCCAAGCCGGCCCCGGCCGCCGCTCCTGCCGCCTCGAAGGCCCCGCAATCCAAGAATCCCGTGCCCGTTTCGAAATCGCCTGCCAAAACCGCCGTGAAATCCGATTCCGCCCCGAAGACCGTGTCGCGCCCTGTCGGCAAGGTTGCCGTGGCCGTCGCCGCCCGCTCGGCGGCACCGGCCCCGCGCAGCAAGTACAAGGTGGTCGAGTACAAGACCGACGAGGCCACCGGCCGCCCGATCCTGCCGGCTGGCTACAAGCCGTCCTCGGAAGAGGAATACATGAGCCCGCTGCAGCAGGAATACTTCCGCCAGCGCCTGCAGAACTGGCGCGCGGACCTGGTGGAAGAGTCCAAGCAGACCATCGAGAACCTGCGCGAGGAAGTGCGTGACATCGGCGACGAAGCCGAGCGTGCGACCCGCGAGACCGAGAACTCGCTGGAACTGCGTACCCGCGACCGCTATCGCAAGCTGATCGGCAAGATCGACAGCACCCTGAAGCGCCTGGAAGCGGGCGACTACGGTTACTGCGTCGACACCGGCGAGGAAATCGGCCTGGAACGCCTGGAAGCGCGCCTCACCGCCGAACGCACCATCGACGCCCAGGAGCGTTGGGAGCACCTGCAGAAGCAGCAGGGCGACTGATTCCCGCTCGTTGTATGGTCATGCAGAAAACCCGGCTTCGGCCGGGTTTTTTGTTGGGGTGGTTGACTGGGTAGAACGGCGCCTTCCGCGTATCAGAGGGAGCCTGCGGGTGGGTCCGGGCAGGACACGCTGCAAGTACATCCCTGTAAGCTCGGCCGCGGCATCCATGCCGCGGACGGTCCTGCCCGGACCCACCCGCAGGCTCTCAACGGTTTCCTGCGTGCGCGGCCGATGTAGGGCCGAGCCCACGTTCGGCTCAGGCCGAAGCTGGAGGGCAAGGAAGAGGAAAAGCAAAAGCAGAAAGCAAAAGCAGCCAAGCATGGCTTGACTCTACCAAGAGCGGTCATGCGTGCGCTCGCGGCTGTTGAGTCCGCCTTGTAGCGAGCCGAGCACCGCAGGGGAATCAGGGGCGAAGAGGCGCCGCTGTTTGAGCGCAGCGAGTTCGGCGCCGTCCCCTGATTCACCGAGGAGCACGGGGCACCGGCGCGCAGCGCCGGCTCGCGGATGGCGGAGCGTTTCTTTGGTTACTTTCTTTTCGCGAAAAGAAAGTAACACCCCGCCGCGGTCGCGGAAAAGGGCCGCCGGGCATGGCCCGGCGCTACCAATGCGTCGGCGCACGTAAAGCGGCTGTCGCGGAAACGACGAGCCGACGCTACTGCAGATCACGCAAATTCAGTTTCCGCAGCGTCGGGTTCTTCCACGCGGTGATCCCGGCCACGCTCAGCACCGCAAACCCACCCAGCACCACTGCAGGCACCAGCCCCAGCAGACGGGCCATCGTGCCGGCATAGAACGCGCCCAGCTCGTTGGACGAACTGATGAAGATGCCGTTGATCGACGACACCCGTCCGCGCATTTCTTCCGGCGTGGCCAACTGCAGGATGGTCGAGCGGATCACCACCGAGACGCCATCGAAGGCCCCATAGAACAGCAGGATCAGCGCCGACAGCCAGAAGTGCTGCGACAGGCCGAAGCCGATCACGCACAGGCCGAACCCCGCCACCGCGAACAGCAACACGCGGCCGGCATTGCGGTGCAGCGGGTGGCGGGCCAGCCACAGGCCCACGAACACCGAACCGAGCGCCGGCATCGCGCGCAGGATGCCGAGGCCCTCCGGACCGTGGTGCAGGATTTCGTGCAGGAAGGCCGGCAGCATCGCCACCACGCCGCCCAGCAGCACCGAGAACATGTCCAGCGCCATCGCGCCGACCATGATCCGGTTGCCGACCACGAATCGCGCGCCTTCGGCGATGCTCTTGAAGATCGGCGCGGCCGGACCGGTGTGCACCGGCTCCTCCACTTTCAGCGTGGCCAGGCAGGCCATCGCCACCAGCGCAAAGGCCGTAGCCACCGCGTAGGACAGGCCCTTGCCGCCGAAGCCGACCAGCACGCCGCCCAGCGCCGGGCCGGCCACCATGCCGGCCTGGAACACCACGGCGCCGAGGCCAGCGCCACGCGCGAACTGGTCACGGGCCAGCACGCGGGCGAACAGTGCGTTGTAGATTGGCGACAGGAAGGCGCGGACCATGCCGGTCAGGGCGATGGCCGCATAGATCGGCCACACGCCCTCGAACGGCAGCCAACCCGTCGCAACGCTGGTCAGCACCAGCGCCGTGGCGATCAGCCCGGAACAGGCGACCATGCCCAGCCGACGGCGCGGCAGGTGGTCGACCAGATAGCCGGCGAACGGCGCCACGCAGAAGAACGGCAGCACCTCGGCCAGGCCGACCAGGCCCAGCGAGAACGGATTGCGGGTGACTTCGTAGATGTGCCAGCCGACGGTGACCGCCACCACCTGGTAAGACAGCATCGCGAAGATGCGGTAGGCCAGCAGCTTGGCGAAACCGGGCCGGGACAGCAGGCCCAGCGCGGTGTCTTCGGCTGTGGCAGGCTCGCTCACGACGGGTCGCGCTGCAGCTGGGCCTGCGCGGTCTCGCGGATGAAGGCCAGCATCGCCGCCACGCCGTTGCTGCGGGTGGGGGAGAGGTGACGGGCCAGGCCGATGTCCTGGATGTAGCTGGGCTCGGTGTCCAGGATTTCCTGTGCCGAGCGCCCGGAGTACACGCGCAGGGCCAGGAAGATCAGGCCGGAAACGATGGCCGAATCACTGATGGCATGGAAGCGCAGCGACTGCGCGTTGCCTTCCGGCACGATCCAGACCATCGACTGGCAGCCGAGCAGGCGGTGCTCTTCGGTCTTCCATTCGTCCGGGAAGGCGGGCAGCTTGCGGCCGAGGTCGATCAGGTACTGGTAGCGCTCGGACCAGTCGCCGAAGAAGCCGAATTCCTCGGCGATGGCGGTCTGGGCCTCGGCGGCGGTAGGTTCAAGCGGGAACGGGGAGTCGGTCACAACAGTCTCTACAGTGGGGGCGTGGCCGGCGGGCCGGCCACGGGGCAGGGCAGGTCAGCCGCGCTTGCGCGACCAGCGCACGCCCTGCGGGGTGTCTTCCAGCACGATGCCTTCGGCGGCCAGCTGGTCGCGGATGGCATCGGAACGGGCGAAATCACGCGCCTTCTTGGCCGCAGCACGCTCGTCGATCAGGCCCTGGATGCGGGCATCGTCGCCGTCATCGCCCGCAGCGGTACCGAACCACTGCGCCGGATCGGCCTGCAGCAGGCCCAGCGCCAGGCCGGCGCCGAGCAGCTCGCCCTTCAGCCGTGCCTGTTCGGCCGGGTCGGTGGCGCGGCGTGCATCGGCGGCGATGCGGGCCACTTCGGCCAGCGCCTGCGGGGTGTTCAGGTCGTCATCCAGGGTCGCCTCGACGCTGGCCGGGATCACCGCGCTGGCTTCGATCGACGCCAGCTCGCGCAGCGTGCCGTACAGGCGGTCCAGGGTGCGCACCGACTGCTCGATCAGGCCATCGGACCAGTCCAGCGGCTGCCGGTAATGGGCCGACAGCAGGGCCAGACGCAGCGCTTCCGGCGGATGCTGGCGCACCAGGTCGTGTACGCGCTCGATGTTGCCCAGCGACTTGCTCATCTTGGCGCCGCCGAAGTTGAGCATGCCGTTGTGCAGCCAGTAGCGGGCAAAGATCCTGCCGCCATGCGCGCATTCGCTCTGCGCGATCTCGTTCTCGTGGTGCGGGAACTGCAGGTCGACACCGCCGGCATGGATGTCGATGGTCTCGCCCAGATGGGCGGCCGCCATCGCCGAGCATTCGATGTGCCAGCCGGGGCGGCCGCGGCCCCAGGGCGATTCCCAGCCGGGCAGGTCGTCGCTGGACGGCTTCCACAGCACGAAATCGCCCGGATCACGCTTGTAGGGGGCGACATCGACGCGGGCGCCGGCCAGCATCTCTTCCGGATCGCGTCGCGAGAGCTTGCCGTAGCCGTCGAAGCTGGCCACCGCGAACAGCACGTGGCCTTCGGCGGCATAGGCATGACCATTGGCGATCAGCTGCTCGATCATGGTGATGATCTGCGGCATGTGCGCAGTCACTTCCGGCTCGATGTCCGGCGGCACCACGCCCAGCGCGGCCATGTCTTCACGGTAGGCGGCGGCGAACCTGTCGGTGATGGTGCTGATCGGCACCCCCTGCTCGCGTGCAGCGGTGTTGATCTTGTCGTCCACGTCGGTGATGTTGCGCGCGTAGCGCAGGCCACCGAAACGCCGCCGCAGCAGATCGGCCAGCACCCCGAACACCACCGGGCCACGGGCGTTGCCGATGTGCACGTAGTTGTAGACCGTGGGGCCGCACACATACAGGGTCGGACAGGCCGGATCGAGCGGGGTGAACGGTTCGAGCTGGCGAGTCAGGTTGTTGTGCAGGCGCAGGGTCATGGGGCTGTGGCTGGGGGACAAGCCCGTGATTTTAGAACGTGTCGGCCCGCTTTGGGGCGCCGATTGCCACCGGTGGACGCCGGCTCCCCCCAAGGTGGGGTGGGCAGGAGCGGCGTGGACGGGTAATGTTCAGCCCCTTGCGCTCGTCACTGCCTACACTATTGCCGTGTCCTTGCTCCCGTCGCCACTGAAATCCACCGCGTTGCTGACCCTGGCCTGCCTGTCGGCGACGGCCGCCGTGGCCCAGGCGCAGGAAGCCGAGCCGCGCAACCGGGTGGTGATCGTCGAGAACGTGAAGTTCGACTATGCGCAGGTGCTGAACGTCGAGCCGGTGTTCCAGACCCTGCGCGCGACCCGCACCGAGGAGCATTGCGAGCCGATCTCGACCCGCACCCTGGCCCCGGTCAACGTCACCGGTGAAGAGCCGGTCGAGGACAAGGGCCGGATCAGCCGCTTCTGGGACTCGGTGCGCTCGATGTTCAAGCGCAGCGATGAAGAGGTCTCCGAGGAGACCGCCGCCGAGACGCCCGCCCCGGCACCGGCCAACAACGGCCCGATGCTGACCCGCGACTGCCGCATCGTGCCGGTCGGGCGTGAATTCCGCCGGCCGATCGCCTATGACGTGGATTACGTCTACAAGGGCACCAAGTACCGGTCGCGCCTGCCGGAAGACCCCGGCAACCGGCTGAAGATCCGGGTTTCGATCACCCCTTGGGTCGGCCCCGAGCAGGGCGCCGCCGGTAATCCCTGATTCTGCGACCCCGGCCCCTTGCGTCGGCCCCGGCCGCATGCAAAGATTGGCGGCCATGAAGCTCACCGACTTCCAGCACGACAGCAGCGCAGCCCGACAGGCGTCGGGCATGACCTCGCGTGCGCGTCGACCGGAACCCCACATCCTCGCTGGGTAACCGGAGCTTTCTGCTGTTCGTCCGAAAAAAACCCAGCCCGCCGGCTGGGTTTTTTCGTTTCCGCGCTTAAAAAATGCATGTGCTGAAAGCTGCAACTGCAACCTTTTCGATCCACCTTTGCTTCCTGCTTTTCCCTTCCACCGCGTCGAACCCGGCGCCGCCACGCAAGGAAAGATGATGTCCCCCAAGCACTTCCTGAACACCCAGGACTGGAGCCGCAGCGATCTTGACGCGCTGCTGACCCAGGCCGCGCTGTTCAAGCGCAACAAGCTCGGCGACCAGCTCAAGGGCAAGTCGATCGCGCTGGTGTTCTTCAACCCCTCCATGCGCACCCGCACCAGCTTTGAACTGGGCGCGTTCCAGCTCGGCGCCCACGCGGTGGTGCTGCAACCGGGCAAGGATGCGTGGCCGATCGAGTTCAACCTCGGCACGGTGATGGACGGCGATACCGAAGAACACATTGCGGAAGTGGCCAAGGTGCTGGGCCGTTACTGCGACATCATCGCCGTGCGTGCGTTCCCCAAGTTCATCGACTGGGCCTACGACCGCCAGGACATCGTCCTCAACAGCTTCGCCAAGTATTCGCCGGTGCCGGTCATCAACATGGAGACCATCACCCACCCGTGCCAGGAGCTGGCCCACGTCATGGCCCTGCAGGAGCACTTCGGCACCCAGGATCTGCGTGGCAAGAAGTATGTGCTGACCTGGACCTACCACCCCAAGCCGCTGAACACCGCCGTGGCCAACTCGGCACTGACCATCGCCACCCGCATGGGCATGGACGTGACCCTGCTGTGCCCGACCGCCGACTACATCCTCGACGATCGCTACATGGGCTGGGCCGAGCAGAACGTGGCCGAGAGCGGCGGTTCGCTGAAGATCAGCCATGACATCGACAGCGCCTACGCCGGCGCCGACGTGGTCTACGCCAAGAGCTGGGGCGCGCTGCCGTTCTTCGGCAACTGGGAGCCGGAGAAGCCGATCCGCGACCAGTTCAAGCACTTCATCGTGGACGAGCGGAAGATGGCACTGACCAACAACGGTGTGTTCAGCCACTGCCTGCCGCTGCGCCGGAACGTGAAGGCCACCGACGCGGTGATGGATTCGCCGCAGTGCATCGCCATCAACGAAGCCGAGAACCGCCTGCACGTGCAGAAGGCGATCATGGCGGCCGTTGCCGGGCGCTAGATCGAACAAGGGGTAGAGCCGACCGTTGGTCGGCTGCTCCCGCAGCGGCGCACCCATCATTCCAGCCGACCAACGGTCGGCTCTACCGAATTCCCATCCCCCAAGTGGACCTGACTCCCATGAGCAACAAAGACGTCGTTCTCGCCTTCTCCGGCGGCCTGGATACCAGCTTCTGCGTGCCGTACCTGCAGGAGCGCGGCTACAACGTGCACACCGTGTTCGCCGACACCGGCGGCGTGGATGATGAAGAGCGCGATTTCATCGAAAAGCGCGCCGCCGAACTGGGCGTGGCCAGCCACGTCACCGTCAACGGTGGCCCGGCCATCTGGGAAGGCTTCGTCAAGCCGTTCGTGTGGGCCGGCGAAGGCTACCAGGGCCAGTACCCGCTGCTGGTCTCGGACCGCTACCTGATCGTCGATGCCGCGCTGAAGCGTGCCGCCGAACTGGGCACCAACATCATCGCCCACGGCTGCACCGGCATGGGCAACGACCAGGTCCGCTTCGACCTGGCCGTGAAGGCGCTGGGTGACTACCAGATCATCGCGCCGATCCGCGAGATCCAGAAGGAACACACCCAGACCCGCGCCTACGAGCAGAAGTACCTGGAAGAGCGCGGCTTCGGCGTGCGCGCCAAGCAGCAGGCCTACACCATCAACGAGAACCTGCTGGGCCTGACCATGTCCGGCGGCGAGATCGACCGTTGGGAAGCCCCGGGCGAGGGCGCCCGTGGCTGGTGCGCACCGCGCAGCGAGTGGCCGGAGCAGGCGCTGACCGTCACCCTGAAGTTCGTTGAAGGCGAAGCCGTTGAACTGAACGGCAAGGCGCTGCCGGGCGACCAGATCCTGGCCCAGCTCAACAAGCTGTTCGCCCCGTACGGCGTCGGTCGCGGCGTGTACACCGGCGACACCGTGATCGGCCTGAAGGGCCGCATCGTGTTCGAGGCCCCGGGCCTGGTTTCGCTGCTGGCCGCACACCGCGCGCTGGAAGATGCGGTGCTGACCAAGCAGCAGAACCGCTTCAAGCCGGACGTGGCGCGCAAGTGGGTGGAGCTGGTGTACGAAGGCTTCTACCACGATCCGCTGAAGACCGACATCGAAGCCTTCCTGAAGTCCTCGCAGGCCAAGGTGAACGGTGAAGTGGTGCTGGAAACCCGCGGTGGCCGCGTCGATGCAGTGGCGGTGAAGTCGCCGCACCTGCTCAACACCAAGGGTGCCACCTACGCGCAGTCGGCCGACTGGGGCGTGGAAGAGGCGGAGGGCTTCATCAAGCTGTTCGGCATGAGCTCCACTGTCTATGCGCAGGTCAATCGTGGTTGACCTGTGACGGGGTGCCGGCCGCTGGCCGGCGCCTCGCAACGTCGATGGAGGGTAGTGCCGGCCGCTGGCCGGCTCGTGGCACGGCTGGATCATTGCGGAGCCGGCCAGCGGCCGGCACTACCGATTTCGAACCCTACGGATATTCAGACACATGCTTGAACAGACGCTCGATCACCTGCAGGCCCTGGTGTCTTTCGACACCCGCAACCCGCCGCGTGCGATCACCACCGGTGGCATCTTCGATTACCTGCGCGCGAACCTGCCCGGCTTCAACGTCGAGGTGATCGACCATGGCGCGGGCGCGGTCAGCCTGTACGCCGTGCGTGGTACGCCGAAGTACCTGTTCAACGTGCACCTGGATACGGTGCCGCACTCGCCGCACTGGAGTGCCGACCCGCATGTGATGCGGCGCCTGGACGACCGGGTGATCGGCCTGGGCGTGTGTGACATCAAGGGCGCGGCCGCTGCACTGGTGGCTGCGGCCAATGCCAGCGATGGTGATGCCGCGTTCCTGTTCTCCAGCGATGAAGAAGCCAACGATCCGCGCTGCATCGCCGCGTTCCTGGCCCGCGGCATTCCGTACGAAGCGGTGCTGGTGGCCGAGCCGACCATGAGCGAAGCGGTGCTGGCGCATCGCGGCATCAGCTCGGTGCTGATGCAGTTCGCCGGTCGTGCAGGGCACGCCTCGGGCAAGCAGGATGCGGCTGCCAGCGCGCTGCACCAGGCGATGCGCTGGGGCAACCGCGCGCTGGACCATGTGGAATCGCTGGCTTCGGCGCGCTTCGGTGGGCTGACGGGCCTGCGCTTCAACATCGGCCGCGTCGAAGGCGGGATCAAGGCCAACATGATCGCGCCCGCTGCCGAAGTGCGCTTCGGCTTCCGGCCGCTGCCGTCGATGAACATCGACGCGTTGCTGGCCACCTTCGCCGGTTTCGCCGAGCCGGAAGCGGCGGTATTCACCGAAACCTTCCGTGGCCCCAGCCTGCCGGCCGGCGACATCGCCGAAGCCGAGAACCGCCGCCTGCTGGCACGTGACGTGGCCGATGCGCTGGAACTGCCGATCGGCAACGCGGTGGACTTCTGGACCGAGGCCTCGCTGTTCTCGGCCGGCGGTTACACCACGCTGGTGTTCGGCCCGGGTGACATCGCCCAGGCCCACACCGCCGATGAGTTCGTGACGCTGGAGCAGTTGCAGCGCTACACCGACGCCGTGCATCGCATCATCGCCGCCGGCGCCTGATTCTTCCCTTTCCGACGAAACCGAAATGTCTCCTGCCCTCCAGCCCCATCGCCAGACCCGCCAGACCATCGTGCGCCTGCTTTCCAGCATGGCCAGCGCGAAGGAGATCAGCCAGTACCTCAAGCGCTTCTCGCAGCTGGATGCCAAGCGCTTCGCCGTGGTCAAGGTCGGCGGCGCGGTGCTGCGCGACGACCTCGACGCGCTGACCTCTTCGCTGTCGTTCCTGCAGGAAGTCGGGCTGACCCCGATCGTGCTGCACGGCGCCGGCCCGCAGCTGGATGCCGAACTGTCGGCCGCCGGCATCGAGAAGCAGACCGTGAACGGCCTGCGCGTGACCTCGCCGGAAGCGCTGGCAATCGTGCGCCGGGTGTTCCAGCAGTCCAACCTGCGGCTGGTCGAGGCGCTGCAGCAGAACGGCGCGCGCGCCACCTCGATCACCGGCGGCGTGTTCGAAGCCGAGTACCTGGATGTGGATACCTACGGCCTGGTCGGCGAGGTGAAGAAGGTCAACCTGGCACCGATCGAGGCCAGCCTGCGCGCCGGCTCGATCCCGGTCATCACCAGCCTGGGCGAGACCGCCGGCGGCCAGATCCTCAACGTCAACGCCGACTTCGCCGCCAACGAGCTGGTACAGGAACTGCAGCCGTACAAGATCATCTTCCTGACCGGCACGGGCGGCCTGCTGGACGAGGTGGGCAACGTGATCGATTCGATCAACCTGTCCACCGAGTACGACCACCTGATCGCGCAGCCGTGGATCCACGGCGGCATGAAGGTGAAGATCGAACAGATCAAGGATCTGCTCGACCGCCTGCCGCTGGAATCGTCGGTGTCGATCACGCGCCCGGCCGACCTGGCCAAGGAACTGTTCACCCACAAGGGTTCGGGCACGCTGGTGCGCAAGGGTGAAAAGGTGCTGCGCGCCACCGCCTGGAACGAACTGGACCTGCCGCGCCTGAAGGGCCTGATCGAATCCAGCTTCGGCCGCGCGCTGGTGCCGGACTATTTCGAGAAGACCAAGCTGTTGCGTGCCTACGTCAGCGAGAACTACCGCACCGCGGTCATCCTCACCGACGAGGCAGAGGGCGTGTACCTGGACAAGTTCGCCGTGCTCGACGACGCGCAGGGCGAGGGCCTGGGCCGTGCGGTCTGGAACGTGATGCTGGAAGAGACGCCGCAGCTGTTCTGGCGCTCGCGCCATGGCAACCCGATCAATCACTTCTACTACGCCGAATCCGACGGCTGCTACAAGCAGGACCACTGGAAGGTATTCTGGTTCGGTGCCGATGGCATAGACCGGATCAAGACCTATGTCGATCATTGCGCGCAGCGCACCCCGAGCCTGCAGGGCTGAGCAATGAGCAACCTCGATGCCTGGAACACGGTTCCCACCCTGCGCGGCCAGCACGTAACCCTGCAGCCGCTGCAGATGGAACACGTGCCCGGCCTGCGCGATGCGCTTGAAGGCAGCGGCCTGGACCAGCTCTGGTACACCCAGGTGCCGTCGCCGGAACAGGCCGAGACCTATGTGCGGGCCGCGCTGCAGGCGCAGAGCGAAGGCAAGGTGCTGCCGTTCGTGATCCGTGATGCGGCTGGCGGAATCGTTGGCAGTACCCGTTTCTATGACATGGATGCCGGTGTGCCGAAACTCAGCCTCGGCTACACCTGGTATGCGCCGCGCGTGCAGCGTACCGGTGCCAACACCGAAGCCAAGCTGTTGCTGCTGCAGCACGCCTTCGAAACGCTGGGCTGCATCAGCGTGGTGCTGGAAACCAGCTGGTTCAACGCCACCTCGCGCACTGCCATCGCCCGCCTCGGCGCCAAGCAGGATGGCGTGCTGCGCAACCACAAGCGGCATGCCGACGGCACGCCGCGCGACACCGTCATCTTCTCCATCATCGACGCGGAATGGCAGGGCGTGAGGCGCCACCTGCAGTACCGCCTGGACAGCCACGCATGAACGATTCGACCTTTACCCTTGGCATCGTCGGTGCCCGCGGCCATACCGGCGCCGAGCTGATCAAGCTGGTGGCCGCCCATCCGCGGCTGGAACTGGCTTTCGTCTCCTCGCGCGAGCGCGCCGGGCAGCGCCTGTCCGACCATCACCCGGAATTCCAGGGCGATCTGCAGTACGAGAACCTGGACGCCGACGCGGTGGCGGCCAAGGGTGTGGACGCAGTGATCCTGGCCCTGCCCAATGGCCTGGCCGCACCGTTCGTGGCTGCGCTGGAAGCGGCGAAGCCGGACACCGTCATCGTCGATCTCTCGGCCGACTATCGCTTCGACAACAGCTGGTACTACGGCCTGCCAGAGCTGACCCGCGGCCGCTACAACGGCCAGAAGCACATCAGCAACCCAGGCTGCTATGCCACGGCGATGCAGCTGGCGGTGCATCCGCTGCTGGACCTGCTGGCCGGTCCGCCGCAGTGCTTCGGTGTCTCCGGCTACTCCGGCGCCGGTACCACGCCGTCGGACAAGAACAACGTCGAACTGCTGGCCGACAACCTGATGCCCTACGCGCTGACCAACCACGTGCACGAGCGCGAGGTGTCGGTGCAGCTGGGTGTGGCTGTTGAATTCATGCCACATGTCGCGCCGCATTTCCGGGGCATCACGCTTACCGCCAACCTGTGGCTGAACCGCGTGCAGACCCGCGAACAGATCGCCGAGCGCTTCCAGCAGGCCTATGCCGGCGAACCCCTGATCGACGTGGTGGATGAAGCGCCGTGGGTCAGCCGCATCGCCGGCCGACACGGTGCCCAGGTCGGTGGCTTCACCCTGGCCCCGGGCGGCAAGCGGGTCGTCGTGGTGGCGACCCTGGACAACCTGCTCAAGGGCGCGGCCACCCAGGCCATGCAGAACCTCAACCTCGCGCTGGGCATCGACGAACTGATGTCCATCCCGCACTGAACACGCCTTCCGGAGCCCCCATGGCAGACCTTCTTTGGCAGAAGCCCGGCGTCGCTGTCGACGCCCAGATCCAGACCTTCCTCGCCGGCGACGACGTGATCCTCGACCGCGAGTTCTTCCTGCACGACATCGCCGCCAGCGCCGCGCACGCGCAGGGCCTGCAGCACATCGGCATCCTCAGTGCCGACGAGCTGGACGGCCTGCTGCGCGAACTGGAGGTGCTGGCGCAGGACTTCCGCGAAGGCCGCTTCGTGCTCGATACCCAGTATGAGGATGGCCACTCGGCGATCGAAGCGCGCCTGACCGAACGCCTCGGCGATGCCGGCCGCAAGATCCACACCGGCCGCAGCCGCAACGACCAGATCCTGGTCGCCACCCGCCTCTGGCTGAAGGAGAAGCTGCAGCGCGTGGCACAGCTCAGCGCCGAAGTGGCCAAGGTCGCGCTGGACCGCGCACAGGCCGAGAAGGACCTGCCGATTCCCGGCTACACCCACATCCAGCGCGCCGTAGTGTCCTCGGCCGGCATGTGGTGGGCGGGCTGGGCCGAGGCCTTCATCGACAATGCCATCCGCGCGCGTGACACCCATGCGCTGGTCGATGCCAATCCGCTGGGCACGGCTGCCGGCTACGGCGTGAACCTGCCGCTGGACCGCGAACACACCACGGCCGCGCTCGGTTTCGCGCGCATGCAGATCTCGCCGATCTACGCACAGCTGTCGCGCGGCAAGTTCGAGCTGGCCGCGCTGGAAGCGCTCGGCGGTGCCACGCTGGACCTGCGCCGCATCGCCTGGGACCTGTCGCTGTTCACCAGCGCCGAGTTCGGCTTCGTCGCGCTGCCGGCGCAGTACACCACCGGCAGTTCGATCATGCCCAACAAGCGCAACCCGGACGTGATCGAGCTGATGCGTGCGACCCACGCCAGCGTCGCCGCAGCGCGCACCGAGATCGAGCAGCTGCTGTCGCTGCCGTCGGGCTACCACCGCGACCTGCAGTCGTCCAAGGGTGCCATCTTCCACGGCTTCGGCCGTGGCCTGGCCGCGCTGGAGCTGCTGCCGGCGCTGCTGGCCAATCTGGAATGGCGTGACGACAAGCTGCGTGCGGCCATCGATTCGGGCATGTATGCCACCGACGTGGCGGTGGAAGCGGCCGTGGCCGGCGTGCCGTTCCGTGAGGCCTACAAGGCCGCTGCGGCCGGTGCCGACAGTGCAGGGCAGGGGCGTACCCCGGAAGGCAGCCTCGCCGCGCGCGTGTCGCCGGGTTCGGCCGCCGACCTGCGCCTGGACGAACTGCGCGCGCGCTGGCAGGCGCTGTCCTGATGGCGGGCACTGTCTACCTGGTGATGGCGATGCGCCGGCCGGACTTCAACGATGCAGCAGTGCAGCCGCACCGCGATTTCCTCGATGCGTTGCAGGCGCAGGGCAAGCTGCAGCTGACCGGTGGTTTCGCCGACGGCAGTGGTGGCGCCTATGTGCTGTGCAACGTGGACAGCCTGGCGCAGGCGCAGGCCATCGTCGCCACCGATCCGCTGGTGACGATGCAGGCCTCCGAGCTGACCGTGCACGAATGGAACACCCGCTGAGACACTGACCGATGATCCAGCACGCTGCCAACGTCGCCTCGCCGTTCCCCGAACAAGCGCTGCCGCCATGGCGGCGTGCGGTGCTGAAGGTCGGCAGCAGCCTGCTGGCAGCCGATGGCGGCGGCCTGTCACCACGCCACGCGCTGGGCCTGGCCCAGTTCGTCTCGGCCAATGTCCTGGCCGGGCGCGAGGTGGTGATCGTGTCTTCCGGCGCGGTCGCTGCCGGGCGCGCGATCCTGCCGCGGGCCGATGAGCCTGGCGCGGCGATGGCGGCGCGGCAGGCGCTGGCTGCGCTCGGCCAGGCCCAGCTGATCGGGCTCTGGCAGCGCTTCTTCGAGCGCCCGGTGGCGCAGGTGCTGCTGACCCATGACGACCTGCGCAACCGCCGCCGCTACCTCAACGCACGCGCCACGCTCAACGAACTGCTGCGGCTGGGCGCGTTGCCGGTGGTCAACGAGAACGACACCGTGTCGGTGGACGAGCTCAAGCTTGGCGACAACGACAACCTGGCGGCGACGGTGGCGGCACTGGTCGATGCCGATGCGCTGTTCATCGCCACCGATATCGATGGCCTGTACAGCGCCGACCCGCGCGCCGTGGCCGATGCGCGGCCGCTGCATGAGGTGCCGGAACTGAGTGACGAGGTGCTGGCGATGGCCGGCGGCGCCGGCTCGGGCGCCGGTACCGGCGGCATGCGGACCAAGCTGGAAGCGGCGGCGAAGGCGGGTCGTCTCGGCATCGAAACCTATCTGTTCAATGGCCGCAGCGGTGACGTGGTGCGCGCGCTGGCCCAGGACCGCCTGTTCGGTACCCGTATCTACGCCGCGCGCAGCCGTGAGGCGGCCCGCAAGCACTGGCTGCGGCACGCGCCGCTGGTCGAGGGTGCGATCGTGATCGATGCCGGCGCGGCGCAGGCGATGCGCGAGAAGGGCGCCTCGCTGCTTCCCGGCGGCATCACCGGCGCGGAGGGCATGTTCCGCCGTGGCGACATGGTGCAGGTGTGCTGGAACGCGCCACAGGGCCGCGTCTGCGTGGCGCGCGGCGTCAGCCAGTACGCGGCCGATGATGTGCGCCGGATCGCCGGCCGCCATTCGCGCGACATCGAGGCCGTGCTGGGCTACAACTACGGTGGCAGCGTCGTCCATCGCGACGATCTGGTGCTGCCATGACCGGTTTGAAGGACTCCCCGATGAGTGAAATCGAAGCGCAGGCGCGTGCCTGCCGTGACGCGGCCCAGATCGTTGCCGGCCTCGACAGTGCGGCGCGCCGCACGCTGCTGCTGGCAATGGCCCAGGCACTGGAAGTGAATGCCGGGCTGATCCTGGCCGGTAATGCGCGCGACCTTGCCGCTGCGCGCGAGAAAGGCATTGGCAGTGCCATGCTCGACCGCCTGGCGCTGGACCCGGCACGCCTGTTCGCGATGGCCGAAGCCGTGCGAGAGATCGCCGCGCTGCCCGATCCCGTCGGCCAGATCACCCGCGACGATGTGCGTCCAAACGGCATCCGCGTGCAGAAGGTGCGCGTGCCGCTGGGCGTGATCGCGATGATCTACGAGGCGCGCCCGAACGTGACCGCCGAAGCGGCCGCGCTGTGCCTGAAGGCGGGCAATGGCGTGATCCTGCGCGGTGGTTCCGAAGCGATCCACTCCAACACCGCCATCGCCCAGGCGCTGGCCGGCGCCCTGCAGGCCAATGGTGTACCGGCGGCGGCAGTGACCGTGCTGACCGACCTGCGCCGCGAAGCAATGCTGGAGCTGCTGCAGCTGCATGAACTGATCGATCTGGCGATTCCGCGCGGCGGCGAAGGCCTGATCCGCTTCGTTGCCGAGCATGCGCGGGTGCCGGTGATCAAGCACTACAAGGGTGTCTGCCACCTGTTCGTGGATGCCAGCGCCGACCTCGGCAAAGCCATCGACCTTCTGGTGGACGGCAAGTGCAGCCGTCCGTCGGCCTGCAACTCGCTGGAAACCCTGCTGGTGCATCGTGATGTGGCCGAAGCCTTCCTGCCGCGCGTGGCGCAGGCGCTCGGTGAGCGTGGCGTGGAGCTGCGCGCCGACACGAACGCGCAGCCGCTGCTGCCGGGCAGCACCGCCGCCAGCGAAGACGACTACGCTGCCGAGTTCCTCGACCTGGTGCTGGCCGTGCGCGTGGTTGATGACCTCGAGGCGGCCATCGCGCACATCCGTGCCTATACCTCCGACCATACCGAAGTGATCGCCACCGAAGACGCCGGCCATGCCGAGCGCTTCGTCACTGCGCTGCGCTCGGCGGTGGTGATGGTCAATGCCTCGTCGCGCTTCTCCGACGGTGGCCAGCTGGGCCTGGGCAGCGAGATCGGCATTTCCACCACGCGCCTGCATGCGTACGGCCCAATGGGCCTGGAAGCACTCACCGTCGAACGATTTGTCGTGCGCGGTGAAGGGCAGACGCGCAAGTAGATCCACGCGATGCGCGGATGCTCTTCGCGTTAGACCCCGGTGCCGACCAAGGTCGGCGCCCACCAGGCCCAAGCGCCGACCCGGGTCGGCGACTACCGGGGCGTCACACCACCTCGCGGCGGATACCGATCGGCCGCGCGTGATCGTCCATGTGCAGCGTGGCGGCCTTGCAGCCCAGCAGGCGCTCGGCAAGGCCGGTGCTGGCACCCAGATCGGCCGCGACTTCATTGAGGCTGGCCAGCGGTCGCGGCAGGCGTCGCTCGTGGCCACGGAAGCGCGCGCGGTTGTACTCGGCCCAGCCGATCAGCAGCACGCTGGCACACAGCAGCATCAGCGGCAGTGCCACCAGCACATAGGGGTCGAACTGGCTTTGCCGTTGGTACAGCTGCTGCCAGGCCAGCTGGCCGCCGATCAGCCACGAGAACAGGGTCACCAACGGTGCCCACAGGTAGAAGTAGAACCCCCAGAACGCGAGGGTGACGAAGCCCCAGGCGGTGCGCTGGAAGCGTGGTTGGCGATGCGGCTTGCGGATCATCCGCGAGTCGAAGCGGTTGGACGGGCGTTGTGCGTTCATCGGATCCCCCGATCGGGACTGGTCCAGGTGGCGCGCTTGCTGCGACGGCGCAGCAGGGTCTTCGGCAACGCCACCAGGGTGGTGGAAAGACTGATCAGCCAGTACGCCATCGGGTACCAGATGACCCAGAAGTAGTTGCGTCCAATCTGTGTTTCGTAACGACGGTCGATGATCAGGCTGCTGGCGAACTGCATCAGGCAGACCAGGGCCAGGATCACGCCATGCCATTGCGGCAGCAGGCTGGCGATGTACAGCTGCGGCGGCATGTCGATGAGCTTGCCCAGCACCCACAGCACCACGATGAACAACATGGTGTAGGCCCAGATCACGCTCAGCACGTACTCCAGCAGTACGCCCCACATGCGCCGTTCCTTCCAGTGCAGCAGTGAACGCGCATGCCGCAGCATCACTTCCACGCCACCCTGCGCCCAGCGCAGCCGTTGCCGCCACAGACCCTTCAGCGTTTCCGGCATCAGGATGAAGCACAGCGCGTTGGGTTCGTAGCGGATGTCCCAATGCGCACGCTGCAGGCGCCAGCTGATGTCGATGTCTTCGGTCACCATGTCGTCCGACCACCAGCCGACCTGGTGCAGGGCGGTGCGGCGAAAGCCGGCGATCACTCCGGAGATGGTGAAGATGCGCCCGTACACGCGCTGCGCGCGCTTGATCATGCCGATGATCGAGGAGAATTCGGCCACCTGCAGGCGTCCAAGCAGGGTGGAACGGTTGCGGATGCGCGGGTTGCCGGTGACCGCACCGACGCGGTTGCCGCTGACCAGGTGCCAGACCATCCAGTGCAGGGCGTGTTCCTCCAGCATGGCATCGCCATCGATGCACACCAGGTACTCCGAGCGGGCCGCCAGCGCACCCATGCGCAGCGCGTTGGCCTTGCCGAGGTTGCGGTCCAGGTGCAGCACGCGCAGCCGCGGATGCTTCGCCGCCAGCACGTCGAGCCGGGCGCCGGTGTCATCACTGCTGCCATCGTCGATGGCGATCACCTCGTAGTCGGCCGGATAGCGCTGTGCCAGCGCCGCGCCGAGTGTGTCGTCGAGGTTCGCGGACTCGTTGTGGCAGGGAATCAACAGGCTCGCGAACGGTGGATCGACCATCAGCGGCGGGTCGTTGCGTGGGCGCGAATGGCGTTCGCGCCGGAAGTAGTAATACAGGCCGCCCGACATCCAGAAGAACGCCATCACCATCGGGTAGTAGAAGGCGAACTGGAACAGGACCTGCAGCAGCGGGTGCATGTCCATGTCACTTCTCCGGGTACGGGAAGTTGCCGGCGGACATCGCCGCGCGGGCATCATGGGTGGAAGGCTGGCCGGCGATGAAGTCGTCCGGGTACCAGGCGAAGTGGTGCACGCCCTGCGCCTGCAGCTGGCGGATCTGTGCGCGCAGCCGCTCGGCGGGAATCGGTTGCCCGCTGCGCCAATCGACGGTCTGCAGTTCGAACAGGGTGTGCTGCAACTGGGGATCGTGCGCACGCACCGCGGCCAGCAGCTGGTCGAGCCAGCGTTCCGGATGCCTGCTGCCTTCCATCCACGGCATCGCCATCAGTGCGGTCTGGTCGTAGGCCTTGTTGAACAGGTCCAGGCGCTGCGCGAACCAGGCTTCGCTCTGCGGACGCAGTACCGGCTCCGCGTACAGGTTGCGCACCGTGGCCAGCTTCGGCCGCCAACGCTGCGCACTGTCGCGCAGGGCCAGGGTGAAGTCGATCAGCGCCCGGGTGCGAGCGCTGCCATCGTCGCCGGCCGCCAGCGTCGGCAGTTCTGTGTCGCGCAGGTAGCCATCATCATGGAAGAGCAGGCCTTCGAAGTACGAGTTGACGGCCAGATCCTCGTAGATGTCGAGCATGATCTGGCGTGCCTTCGGATTGGTGAAGTCCAGCCGGTACATGCCGTCGGCATCGCCGTTGTGGATCGCCAGTGCCTTGCGCTGCACGGGGTCGGGCAGCTCGAAGCCGAGCACCGGCAGCCATGCGTAGACCTTCACCCCCGCGCGCGACTTCAGCTGCCAGGCGACCCGGCTGAACAGGTCCGCGCGCATCGGCATGTGCCGGTTGGGGAAGTACAGTGCATCGGCGGTGTTGTTGCCGTCCGGATCGGCGAACGCCTGCAGGTAGACGTGGGTGGGCGAGATGCGCTTGACCCGCTCGATCAGCGCATCGAGGTTGCGCCCCTGCTGCGCCGGGTCCGGGTCGTACACATCATCCAGGTCGACCTGCAACGCGCGGATGCCGTCGAGCGCAACGTCGCGCCGCAGCTCGTAGGCAAGGCCCTCCACGGTCGGGTTGTCGCTGACCAGGAAGCGCGCCAGCCCATGCAGGTCGCTGGCCACTGGCGTGCTGCGGCCTTCCAGATCGAAGGACACCGGCATGCCCAGCTGTTCGGCGATGTCGTTGCTCAACTGGTTGTAGGCGGCGTACGGCCAGACGATGGCGCGCGGGCGCACGCCCAGGTGCTGCTGGATGCGCTGCACGCTGCGGCCGAGATCTGCGCGCAGGCGCTGCTCGTACTGCGCCTCGCTCTCGTAGCTGCGCGTGGCCGGCCGGTAGATGCGGGTGACCACCGCTGGCGTCGAATTGCCCTGCGGATTGGCAAGCACTCCGTGGTGCAGGTCGTCGGTATGGCTGGCCACTTCGATCAGGCCGCTGTCGTGCATCTGCTTCAGCTGCGCCCAGGTAACGAAGTCATCGTGGCCGAACGGCCGGTAGCCATAGTCGATCGTGCGCCCGGGTGCCATGTCCACGTAATCGGTGATCACTGCCACCAGCGCCGGGTAGCGGTACGCCTGCAGCAGCGGGAACGCCTTGTCGTAGACGCTGCGCAGGCCATCATCGAAGGTCAGCAGTACCGGTTTCGGTGGCAGCGTGGCGCGTCCCTGGGAGGCGTCGATCACCTGCGACAGCGACACCGGGTGGTAGCCGTGTGCCCCCAGCCAATCCAGGTGCGCAGCGAAGTTCTGCGTGCTCACCGCGTAGGTATCGGCGTCGCCCTTGGCCGCGACCCGGTCGCGGATGTCGTGGTAGCTGAGGATCAGCAGGCCGTTGTCAGTGGCATCGAGATGCAGGGCCTGCTGCGCGAACGCCGGCGGCGTGGCGGCCAGCAGCAGGAGCACGATCAGTCGCAGGATGCGGGCCATGTCACTCTCCCCAGCGCAGTGCGGCTTCGAAGCCGATATGACGCTCGCGGTGGCCGTCGTAGACCGGCCGCGACCAGCGCACGCCGTACTCGAACACGCGGCCCTGGCCCAGCTGCCATTCGTGCATGTAGGACACCGAAGGGACCAGAGCGCTGCCGAAGCCGTCCTGCCAGTAGTCACCCAGCGAGACCGTCAGGCGGTGCCGGAAGTGGCGCTCGTAGTGCCGCCACAGCTGCTGGTCGATGCGCAGCCCGATCTCGACCATGCGGTCGCGCTTCGGGTTGAAGTAGGGCGCGTCGTCGCGGCTGCCTCGGCTGGTGTAGGCACTGGCCAGGCCGTCGATCAACCAGCGCGGGCGGGTCAGCAGGCGCTGTTCGATGCTGGTGCTGAACAGCTCGCGGTGGTTGCCGTCGTCGTAGCGGAAGCGGCTGGCGCCGAACATCCAGTGGGTCAGCTCGCTGCGCCGGTAGTCGACCTGCGCGCTCACGCTGTCAGCGCTGATGCCCGCCACGCGCGCCTGCATCGAGGCTTCCGGGTCATTGCGTGCGGCCACCAGCCCGGCATGCCAGTAATCGTTGAACTGCCAACCCACGCCGATGCGCAGGCCGGTATCGCCAATGTGGTCGTTGGCGCGCAGTACCGCCGCTTCCGCATCCAGCTGGCCAAAGCGGTAGCGTACGCCCGCGCCCAGCCACAGCGGGTCGATGCGCTGGTCCTGGAAGTCGACCGAGCGCCTGTCGGCGAAGGCGAACAACCGCCAGCGGTCGTCGAGTACCGGTGTCTGCACTTCGACCCCGTAGTGACGGTCGTTGTTGCCCAGCGGCGAGGTGCCGCCACCGCCGGAGCTGCGACCAATGTCGGTCCATGCCTTCAGCTGCCAACCGCGATGCGCCCGCCAGGCCTGGTCCATGCGTTCGACGGCGGGTTGGGTCGGGTAGCGTGCGACAAGATCGTCGTGCAGTGGCCTTGCCAGGTCATCGCGCTGCAGGGCGACGTAGGCCTCCTCCATGCCCAGCCGCGGCTCGATGTCGCGGGGGTCCAGCGCATGTGCCATCTGCTGGCGCTGCAGTGCCATGCGTGGCCATCCGCGCATCATGTACACGCTGCCCAGCGCGCTCTGCAGGCCGCCGTTGCCCGGTGCGATGTCGACCATCGACTCCAGGTCGTGCTGTGCGGTGCGCAGGTCGCCGCTGTAGGCGCGTACCATCGCCAGATTCAGGTCGGCCTCGTAACGTGACCAGTTCGCGTACGGTGACTTGCCGTTGCTCCAGCGCCACGCCGGCTCCTTGTCACGCCAGGCCTGCAGCAGGTCGATCGCCTTTTCCTGCTGCTCGCTCTCCAGGTAGGCATAGGCCAGTTCCGAATGCGAGGCATCGCGTGTCGGGTCGCCGGCCACTGCCGCCTGCAGCACCGGTATGGCTTCTTCCGGATGCAGGGTGCCCATCAGCGAATCGCCGACCGCAGGCAGCACATAGTCGGGCAGGGCATGGCCTTCGGCCTGCAGTGCGCGGGCTTCCTCGCGCA
Source organism: Stenotrophomonas sp. YJH_SMC_58 (assembly GCF_059369635.1). NCBI lineage: Bacteria > Pseudomonadati > Pseudomonadota > Gammaproteobacteria > Lysobacterales > Lysobacteraceae > Stenotrophomonas > Stenotrophomonas sp. YJH_SMC_58. The sequence continues at coordinate 243,476 of NZ_JCAFSW010000003.1, read as the reverse complement.
CCTGCGCATGGCGGCCCAGCCGGTTGAGCAGGATCAGCCGGTCCATGCGGACGCGAAGCGGCGCCTGCGCGGGCGGGGTGCCTTCGCTGCCCAGGTAGCGCTGCATGCGCGCCAGGGTCGATTCGGCTTCTTCCAGGCGGCTGTCTTCGCTGCTGCTGTAGGCCAGGCTCCACACCACCAGCTTGGCCAGGTAGTCGCCTTCGATGCGCTGCTTCTGTGCAGCGTCGAACAGCTGCGGGCGCTGCTGGTACAGCTCCCAGGCGCGCCAGGCGTTGCCGATGTCGCCCAGGGTCAGTACGCGCAGCTTGAACAGCAGGTCGTCGTTGGGTTGCTCTTGGCTGGCGCGCTCGATCGCGCCGAGGGCATCCAGCCAGCGGGCCTGGTCGCGGTAACGGCCGATCTCGGCCAGGGCCGCCTCGCGGTCAGACGGGGCAGCGCTGCTGGCCCAGGCCAGGGCGGTACAGGCAAGGCCGACGCAGAGCGCCAGCCGGCGGTGGACAACCATTGGGGACCCCCTTGGCTTCCGAACCAGACAACCTGAGAAATGTGACGCACATCACATGCCAGCTTTTGGCGTGGCCGTGGCCCGCGTCACTCCCTTCGTGCATTCCCGTCCAGCAAGGACGGATACAAACCCGGACAGCGACCTGCAATGTCTTGTCTGAAACGAGAGTCCCCCGCACACCGAATGGCGGCCTGGGCGGCGCTGCCGCCCCCATGCCCGATGCCGGCACGCGGCAAGGATGGGCATTCGTGGGCACTATCCGCCCGGAATTGTCAGCCCGGTGTCAAAATGCGCAGACGGGCTGACGAGCGGTAGGTAGGGCGGGTTGCGAGGCCCTGCGCGGCTTACCAGAGGTCTTCCAGCTTGCGCGGCTTGCAGGCCACCCAGGAGGCGCACAGCATCAGGGTGGCGCAGCCGAACAGGAAGCTGAACGGGAGCGTCCAGCCGTTGCTGACCGTATGCAGCCAGCCGACCAGGAACGGCCCCAGGCAGCTGAAGCTGTAACCCACGCCCTGCATGAAGCCGGACAGTGCCGCCGAGCCGGTGGGGGTGCGCGTGCGCAGGTTGATCAGGGTCAGCGCCAGCGGGAAGGTGGATGGACCGACGCCGAGCAGGCACGCCCACAGCAGGGGGGCCTTCATCGGTGCCAGCAGCAGGCCGGTGAAGGCGATCACGAACGAGAAGAAACCGATCAGCACCAGCGGGAACGGGTTCTGCATGCGAACTGCCATGGACGGAATGACCAGCGACGGCAGCAGCCCGAGCGCCGAGAACACCGCCACCATCACGCCACCAAAGGCCGGTGTGCCGCCGGCCTCGACCACGATGCGTGGCAGCCAGGTGAACATCGAATAGGTCATCAGCGAAGTCATGCCGAACATCAGCGTCATGCTCCAGCCCAGTGAGGTGCGCCAGACTTTCCCATGCGGCTGTGCGGCCGGGTCGGTGGCATCTGCCTGCGGCTTCGGTGCGCGCCTGGCCAGAACCAGCCACGGCAATGCTGCGGCCAGTGCCAGCAGTGCCCACATGCCCAGCGACACGCGCCAGCCTGCGGCGTTGGCCACCGGCACCGCCAGCAGCGCCGGCAGCATTGTGCCCAGCTGCAGCACGCTGATGTAGAGCGTGCTCATGGTGCCGACCTTGTTGGCGAAATAGCGCTTCACCAGCGGCGGCACCACCACGTTGCCGATGCCCATGCCGGCCAGTGCCACCACCGAACCCAACAGCAGCGTGCCGACGTTGCCGGCGCTGGAACGCAGCAGCAGGCCGGCCATCGCCATCACCATCGCCAGCAGCGTGGTGCGCTCCAGGCCCAGGCGCCGCGCCAGCGCCGGCGTGGCCACGCCGAACAGTGCGAACGACGCGGTCGGCAGCATGCCCAGCACGCCGGTCATGGTGGTACCGAAACCGAACTGCTGGCCGAGCACGTCCAGCAGCGGGGTGATCGAGGTGACCGCGGTGCGCAGGTTGATCGCTGCCAGCAGGATCGCGGCGAATGCGAGGACGCGGCCGTGCAGCAGCGACGGCGAATCGGAAGTGGAGGAACTCATCGGTGGTCCTTGCAGGTGTCGCACGCCGGGGCAGTGGCATGCAGCGCCGGCATCGGTCTACGCCGAAGCGGCAGGTGGGGGAGGGCTGCTGGCGGGCCGGCAGCGCGGCCATTGTACGTGCGGGCTCCGGCAAGGTCCCGTCATGCGGGCGGCCAGGTGCCTGATACAAAAAAACCCGGAGGACAGTGATGTCTTCCAGGCTTCTTGGTGACCACCGAAGTGGTCGGGGAGACAGGATTCGAACCTGCGACCTCTACGTCCCGAACGTAGCGCTCTACCAGACTGAGCTACACCCCGAAGGGAGCCGCCTATTCTAGCGATTCACCCCGATGGCGGCAAGGGGGGGAATGCTGTTTTCTTCACACTGCCGAAGCAGTGCCACTTCAGGGAACAAAAAAGCCTGGACGACTTCACCAGGCTTCAATGCGACCACGTGAGTGGTCGGGGAGACAGGATTCGAACCTGCGACCTCTACGTCCCGAACGTAGCGCTCTACCAGACTGAGCTACACCCCGAAGGAGCCGCCTAAGATACCGTGTGAAGGCCAAGGCGGCAAGGCTTTTTTACAGCTCAGCGACGATTTTCCTTCTCGATGCGGTTCTGCTCGCGGGCTTCGAACCACATGCCGTTGAGGATGGCCACCGTCGAGGCGAGGCCGGCACCGAGAATCCAGGCGAAATACCACATGATCAGTCTCCTTCATTCCGGGTAGGTGCCGACCGTTGGTCGGCACACGTGCAAGCAATCAGTACGCGTTCGGGTTGTTGCCCATCTCTTCGGTGGTGGTCTTGCCCTTCAGCACGCGGTACACCCAGGTGGTGTAGGCGAGGATGATCGGCAGGAACACCGCCGTGGCCAGCAGCATGATCCACAGGGTCAGGTGGCTGGACGAGGCGTCCCACACGGTCAGGCTGGAGGTGGGCTGGCTCGAGGACGGCAGCAGGAACGGGAAGATCGCAAAGCCGACGGTCAGGATGATGCCGGCGATGGCGGCCCCCGAGGCGATGAAGGCCGAGCCGCCGCGACGGGCCCGCAGCAGTACCGCACTGGCCAGCAGGCCGGCCAGGCCCAGCAGCGGCGCCAGGATCGTGGCCGGCATGGCGCTGTAGTTGCGCATCCAGCCACCGGCGGCGCCGAGTTCGGCGGTCTTCAGCAGCGGATTGGTGGCGCCGTCGGTGACCACCTGCGAGGTGATCTGGTAACCCGGCAGGCCGAAGGCCACCCAGGCACCGCCCACCGCGAACAGCACGAAGGCGATGATCGCGGCGATGCTGCCGAAACGGGCCGCACGTTCGGCCACCGGGCCGTCGGTCTTCAGCACCAGCATGGCGGCACCGTGGGCGACCAGCATCGACACGCTGAGCAGGCCGGCCAGCAGCGCGAAGGGCATCAGCAGGCCGAAGAACGAGCCGGTGTAGAAGATGCGCATGCTGTCATCGAAGTGGAACGGCACGCCCAGCACCACGTTGCCCACCGCCACGCCCATGATCAGCGCCGGGATGAAGCCACCGATGAACAGCGCCCAGTCCCAGGTGTTGCGCCAGCGCTCGCTGGGCATCTTGCTGCGGAACTTGAAGCCGACCGGTCGCAGGATCAGCGCGAACAGGATCACGAACATCGCCAGGTAGAACCCGGAGAAGCTGACCGCGTAGAGCGGCGGCCATGCGGCGAAGATCGCGCCGCCGCCCAGGATCAGCCACACCTGGTTGCCTTCCCATACCGGACCGATGGTATTGATCACCAGCCGGCGCTCGGCGTCGTTGCGGGCGACGAAGGGCAGCAGGGTGCCCACGCCCAGGTCGAAACCATCCATCACGGCGAAACCGATCAGCAGGATGCCGAGCAGCAGCCACCAGATCACGCGCAGCGTGGTGTAGTCCAGAAGAATGAAATCCATCTTGGTTCTCCTGCCTCAGGCCTGGCCGGCGGCCGGCGCCGAGGCATTGTGGGAAGCATGCGGCTGGGGCGACTGCAGTGACGGCAGCACCTCGTCCGGACCCTTGCGGATCGCCTTGAGCATCAGCTTGATCTCGACCACGATCAGCGCGGTGTAGATGGCAGTGAAGCCGGCCAGGGTCAGCACGATTTCATGCAGGGCCAGCCCCGATGCTGCATAGAAGGTCGGCAGCACGCCATCGACCGCCCACGGCTGGCGACCATACTCGGCCACGAACCAGCCGCACTCGATCGCGATCCACGGTGCCGGCAGCGTCCACAGGGCCAGCTTGAGGAACCAGCGCTTGTCCTGGAAATTGTTGCGGCAGGAGTAGTAGAAGGCCAGGGCGAAGAAAGCGATGAGGTAGAAGCCGAGGCCGGCCATCACGCGGAAGGTCCAGAACAACGGCATCACGCGCGGCACCGTATCCATCGCCGCCTGCGAGATTTCCTGCGGGGTGGCGTTGAGGATGTCATCGCGATAGCGCTTGAGCAGCAGGCCGTGGCCCAGGTCCTGCCAGTGACGGTCGAACATCTCGCGCGCTTCAACGTCGTTCTTGTTGGCGCGCAGGCGTTCCAATGCACCGTAGGCCAGCTGGCCGCCACGCACGCGGTGTTCGGCGCGCTCGACCAGTTCCAGGATGCCGGGAATCGGCTGGTTCAACGAGCGGGTGGCGATCAGGCCCATCAGGTAGGGGATCTTCACCGCGTAGTCGTTCTGGTGAGTCTCCTGGTTCGGGATGCCGAAGGCGGTGAAGTCGGCCGGCGCACGCTCGGTCTCCCACATCGCTTCGATCGCGGCCAGCTTCATCTTCTGGTGTTCGCTGGCGGCGTAACCGCTCTCGTCACCCAGCACGACCACCGACAGCGATGACAGCAGGCCGAACGCCGCGGCCACCGCAAACGAACGACGGGCCAGGTCCTTGTGCTTGTTGCGCAGCAGGAACAGCGCGCTGATCGCCATCACGAACACCGCACCGGTCACGTAGCCGGCGCTGACGGTGTGCACGAACTTGGCCTGCGCCACCGGGTTGAACACCACCGCCATGAAGTCGACCACTTCCATGCGCATGGTTTCCGGGTTGAACACCGCACCGGTCGGGTTCTGCATCCAGCCATTGGCCACCAGGATCCAGATCGCCGACAGGTTGGTCCCCAGCGCCATCAGCCAGGTCACCATCAGGTGCTTGACCTTGCTCAGGCGGTTCCAGCCGAAGAAGAACAGGCCGACGAAGGTCGCTTCCAGGAAGAACGCCATCAGGCCTTCGATGGCCAGTGGCGCACCGAAGATGTCACCCACGTAGTGGCTGTAGTAGGACCAGTTCATGCCGAACTGGAATTCCATGACGATGCCGGTGGCAACGCCCATGGCGAAGTTGATGCCGAACAGGACGCCCCAGAACAGGGTCATCCTGCGCCAGATCTCCTTGCCGGTCATCACATACACGCTCTCCATGATGGCCACCATGAAGGACAGGCCGAGGGTGAGCGGTACGAATAGGAAGTGGTACATCGCGGTCAGCGCGAATTGCAGCCGCGACAGTTCTACGACTGTCTGATCAATCATGGCCTGGCTACCTCGTTGGATAGTGCCGTTGCAGGTGGCGGGAAGGGTGGTCTACGACGTGAATGATGTGACCGACTACTTCAAACAGCCTTGATCCAGATCAATGTATGAACAGGTGCCCCGGTTGATCGTATGCCAACCTGATGAAGACTGCGACCGCCGGCCGCAGGGGCGGGCTATTGCCTGCGCCTACAATGCCGTGTCTCCCCCGTTGCCCGTGAAGACCTCTTGAGCGCTGCCGAAACGACCCCTGACGGCCTGTCCCCGGAAGCTGAAACCGCCCGCCAGCGGCGTGTGCGCACGGCCTGGCTGGCCGACCTGGCACGCTCCGCCCGGGGCCGCCAGCGCCTGGCCGCGCTGTGCATCAGCCTGTCCGGCGCACTGTTGATCGGCCAGGCTGCCGCCATCGCCTGGCTGGTGCAGCAGGTGCTGGTGGAGCGCGTGCCGCTGGCCTCTGGCCTGCCGGTGCTGGCGGGATTGGCGGTGATCCTGGTGCTGCGCACCCTGCTGGGCAGCGCCACCCAGGCCGCCGCCGGTGACGTGGCCGACGCCGCACGCCTGGCATTGCGCGAACGCGTGTTCGCACGCCTGCTGGGCCACGGCCCACTGTGGCTGCGGCAGCGCCGCACCGGCGAACTGGGCGAACTGATGCTGCATCACGGTGATGCGATCGAGAGCTATTACAGCGGCTTCCTGCCGGTGCGCACTGAAGTGGTGGTGGTGCCGCTGCTGATCCTGGCCGCGGTGGCCTGGGTGGACTGGGTGGTGGCGCTGATCCTGCTGTTCACCGCGCCACTGGTGCCGTTCTTCATGATGCTGGTGGGCTGGGGCGCCGAAGCGGCCGGCCGTGCGCAGCTGGATGAGCTGGCACGCATGAGCGGCCATTTCGCCGACCGCATCAAGGGCCTGGGCCTGCTGCGCCTGTATGGCCGCGGTGACGCCGAGCTGGAGGGTATCGAGGCCGCCGCTGAAGGCGTGCGCGTGCGCACGCTGAAGGTGCTGCGGATTGCCTTCCTGTCGTCCACGGTGCTGGAATTCTTCGCCTCGGTGAGCGTGGCGATGGTGGCGCTGTACCTGGGCCTGAGCTATCTGGGCATGATGTCGCTGCATGCAGCGGTGCCGACGCTGGGTGCGGGGCTGTTCTGCCTGCTGCTGGCACCGGAATTCTATGCGCCGCTGCGACGGCTGGCCGCGCACTACCATGATCGCGCCAATGCACTGGCCGCCGCCGCCGAAGTGGAGCGCCTGCTGCAGTCGCTGCCCGATGAGCAGGGCCTGGTCGAGAACGAGGTTGCACCGCTGGCGGTGGAGCCGGCCGAGGCCGCCTTGCCGCCGCTGCAGGCACAAGGGCTGGTGCTGCGCCCGCTGGGCGCGCCGCAGGATGTGCTGCAGGATCTGGACCTGCGGCTGGAGCCGGGCCAGCGCCTGGCCCTGGTTGGTCCCAGCGGTTCCGGTAAAAGCACTCTGCTGGAAGCGCTGGCCGGCTGGCTGCCGCCGCGCGCCGGCAAGCTGCAGCTGCGTCCCGGTGTGCAGGTGGCCTATGCCAGCCAGCGCCCCTACCTGTTCCACGGCAGCATTGCCGACAACCTGCGGCTGGCCGATCCGGGTGCCAGCGATGCGCGTCTTCGTGCGGTGGCCGAGGCCGCGCAGGTGCTGCAGTTCGCGCAGCGCCTGCCACAGGGCCTGGACACGGTGATCGGCGAACGTGGCTTCGGCCTGTCCGGTGGTGAGGCGCGTCGCATCGGCCTGGCCCGCCTGCTGCTGCGTGATCCGCAGGTGCTGCTGCTGGACGAACCCACCGCGTTCCTGGATGCCGATACCGAAGCGGCATTGCTGCGCAGCCTGGCCGCATATGCACGTGGCCGCAGCGTGGTGGTCGCCACCCACAGCCCGGCGGTGATCGCCTGGGCCGATCGTTGCCTGCTGCTGCCGGAAGGCCGCCTGGTGGAACCGGCACAGGCGGTGCGCGCATGAGCCGTTCACCTGATTCGTTGCGTGCGGTGTTCCTGCGCCATCGGCCGCGCCTGCTGCTGACCGTGCTGCTGCTGTGGACCACCATGCTGGCCGGCACCGCATTGCTTGGCCTGTCCGGTGGCTTCCTCACCGCCGCCGCGTTGGCTGGGGCGGCCGGCCTCGGCCAAGGCTTCAACTTCTTCTCACCGTCCGCGGGTATACGCGGGCTGACGATGGCGCGCATCGTGTCGCGCTACTTCGAGAAGCTGGTCGGCCACGACGCCACGCTGCGCATCGCCCGGGACCTGCGCGTGTGGTTCTTCCGCCGCGCGTTGCCGCTGGCACCCGCACGGTTGGGGGCTACGCGCACCGGCGACCTTCTGGCGCGCCTGCTCGGCGACATTGGTGAAGTGGACGGCCTGCTGGTGCGTGCGATCGGGCCGCTGGTGGCGTTGGGCGGATTGTCGCTGGTCGCGATCGTTTCGGCAGCACTGATCCTGCCGTCGGCTGCGGTGCTGCTGGCGGTGCTGGCGCTGCTGATAGCCTTCGGCGTGCCGTGGCTGGGCGTGCGTGGCCATGACGACGAAGAGGCCGACCGTGCCGCGCATCGTGCCGCATTGCGTACCGCCGCATTCGAAGGGCTGGAAGGTGCGGGTGACCTGGCCGCGCTGCATGCCGATGCAGCGTGGCAGCTGAAGGTGCGCGTGGCAGCCAAGCAGCTGGCCTCGCGTGACCGCCGCCGCCGCTGGCGCCTGATCGCGGCCTCGACCCTGCACGGCCTGGTGGCGGGGCTGGGCCTGGTGGCGATGCTGGCGTTGGCCCTGCACGCGGCCGAGCAGCAGCGCATCGCACCGGAAATGGCCGCAGGTTTGGTGTTCCTCACCGTGGCGCTGGTCGAGCTGTGGGCCGGCATGGGCCTGGCCTGGCAGTCGCTGCAGTCCGGGCGCATTGCCGCCGATCGCCTGCAGGCGATCGTCGAGCAACCGCCGACGGTGGACGATCCGCAGGCGCCACAGGTGGTGCCGCCGGCTGCGCGCGTGCATTGGGATGACGTGCATTTCCAATGGCCAGGCGGCGCGCGGCCGGTGTTGTCCGGCCTGCAGCTGACCCTGGCGCCAGGCGAACGCATCGCCATCCGTGGAGACAGCGGCAGCGGCAAGACCACGCTGTCGAGCCTGCTGCTGCGGTTGTGGGATCCGCAGCAGGGACGGCTGACCTACGGTGGCCGCGACCTGCGTGATTTCGCCCAGGCCGACTGGCACCGGCAACTGGCGTGGCTGCCGCAGAACGCGCCGGTGTTTGCCGGCAGCGTGGCCGAGAACCTGCGGTTGGGTGATCCCGATGCCAGCGACGCCGCGTTGTGGGCGGTGCTGCGCCGCGTGCGCCTGGGCGAATGGGCCGAGCGCAACGGCGGCCTGCAGGCCTGGGTGGGCGAGAACGGCGCGACGATGTCGGCCGGGCAGGCGCGGCGGTTGGCGTTGGCCCGTGCACTGCTGCGCAATGCGCCGATCCTGTTGCTGGACGAACCGACCGAAGGCCTCGACGTGGATACCGCACGCGCGCTGCTGCAGGACCTTTCCGGTTTGCTGGACGGGCGCAGCCTGTTGATGATCACCCACGACGACCTGCCCGAAGGCGTGGTTGATGCGCAGTACCGGTTGCGCGACGGGGCTCTGGTACGCGAAGCGTGAACCGGTAGTGCCGGCCGCTGGCCGGCAACCTCATGGCGCTTGATACGGACACGGAATTGCCGGCCAGCGGCCGGCACTACCGATTGCGAGGGTTACCGCGAGAACTCGCGCAGCATCACCGCGATCGAGGCCACGTTGGCCAGCACGCACAACCAGAACACCCCCTGGAATGCGGCCTTGCGGTGCTTGTGTCGGAACAGCGCCTGGCCCAGCAGCGCGCCCGGCCAGCCACCGGCAAAGGCCAGCAGTTGCAGGGTGCGTTCGGGAATGCGCCATTGCTTTCGCTGCGCCGCGCGCTTGTCCTGGCCGTACAGCGCGAACGACACCGCGCTGGCCAGCATGCACCAGCCACCCAGCCACAGCGGCAGCACACCGCTGACCATCAGCGCGATCAACGCGCCAAACGCGGCGAGCGCCAGGTTGCGCCGCCAAGCCACTACAGCGCGTCGAGGAAGCCGCGCACGGCGGGGCCGAAACGATCGAAGTCGACCAGGAAGGCGTCGTGACCCTGCGGTGACTCCAATCCGATGAAATGGGCGTCGGCGCCTCCGGCACGCAGGCCATCGGCGACCTGTTGCTGCTGCTGCACCGGGAACAGGATGTCGGTGTTGGCGCCGATCGCCAGCGCCTTCTCCACCCGGATCTTCGCCAGCCCAGCCAGCACATCGCCATCGGCGTACTCGGCCAGGTCGAACCAGTCCATCGAGCGGCTCAGGTACAGATAGCAGTTGGGGTCGAAGAAACGCACGAAGCGCCGTGCGTGGCCTTCCAGGTAACTTTCCACCTGGAATTCGAGGCCGAACGGATCGTCGTCGGTCTGGTCCGAATCCAGCCGCACGCGGCCAAAGCGGCCATCCCATTCCAGTGCCGAACGGTAGGTGATCACGCCCAGCTTGCGCGCCATGCGCATGCCGGACTCGGGATATGCGTCGTCGTCGTAGTGGCCGCCATTCCAGCGTGGATCAAGGCGGATCGCCTCGCGCTGCAGTGAGCGGATCGCGATGGAGAACGGCAGCGCCTGCGCACTGCCGGAAATGTTGACGTGGCTGCGCGCAATGCCCGGGTGCAGCATCAGCACGGCCAACGCGGTCATGCCGCCCATCGAATTGCCGACCACGCAGGCAAGCTGTTCGATGCCCAGGGCGCGCACGACTTCGATCGCGGCGCGCGCGCCGTCTTCGATCGACAGCTCGGGGAAGTCGAGACGATACGGTTGGCTGGTGGCCGGGTTGAGCGAGGCCGGACCGGTCGAGCCCTTGCAGCTGCCCAGCGAGTTCACGCAGACCACGAACCAGCGGTCGGTATCGATCGCCTTGCCGGGTCCGACCATGCCTTCCCACCAGCCCGCTGCCGGGTTGGCGTCGTTGGCTGCCGCGTGTGCATCCGGCGAGAGGCCGGTCACGATCAGGATCGCGTTGCTGGCGTCGGCCGCCAGTGTTCCCCAGGTCTCATAGGCCACGCGCGCGCCGTGCAGGGCGCCGCCGCGCTTGAACGGGAAGGGCGAGGGCAGGGCGTGGAAGCGGGTGCCGGGCGGGATGAATTCGGTCATGCAGGCATTCTAGCGGGGCCGCATGTGGAGCTGGCGACACGCTGGTTTCCATCGGCGATGCAGGTAGTGCCGGCCCCTGGCCGGTAACCTCGCAGGCGCATCACGATTCATGAGGTTGCCGGCCAGCGGCCGGCACTACCGCGGCGCGTTACGGGAAGCGCAGCTCCACAACACCGTCGTGGGGCAGGCTCACCTTCACCGGTACGCTCTGCAGGTCATCCTCGCTGCGGTTGGCGCTGCCGGTGCGCGAGATGCGTGCCAGCACTTCCACTTCGCGATGGGCCGACAGCGGTGCGGTTGGCATCGGGCTGTCAGCGTCACCCAGCCCGACCGTGGCCGGGAATCCGGCCAAGGGCAGCTTGCGTGCGGCCACCGGCATCGGCGGTCCACCCGCGGCGCGGGCCAGCACGAATACCTGGGTGCTGGCCGGCCACTCGGTGCCCTTCAACGCAGGCAACTGCACGCGCACCTGCAACAGCGCCGGTGGCGCCGCAACGGCTGCACCGGACGGCTGACCGGCGGCTTCACGGGCGATGGCGATCTGCGCCTGCAGCGCCTGCGCGGCGCCGGGCTCAAGCCGTGGCAGCAGGCCGCTCCACACATCTGCGGCCTCGGCATTCTTTCCGCGCTGGCGCAGGGCGATACCCAGCAGCCAGCTGGCACGCTCGGCATCGGGCGCCAGCGCACGCGCCTGCTGCAGCCAGGCCATCGCCGTGTCATCGAACTGCTTGCCGGCATCGGCCTGGGCACGTGCCTGCGCCGCTTCCACCAGCACGCCGGGGTCTTCCGGGGCGAGAGTGGCGGCCCGCGCGAACGCGTCCGCCGCGGCTGCGGCATTGCCCAGTTCGGCTTGCGACCGGCCCAGCAGCGCCCAGCCATCGGCCCGCTGTGGGTCACGCTTCAGTGCATCCTGCAGGGCCTGCACGCCATCGCGCAGGGTGGCTACCGAAGGCGTCGGTTGCACCTGTGCTGCACGCGGATCACCGACCAGCAGGTACAGGCAGGCACCGGCCACGCCCAGTGCGAACACGCCGACCACGAAACCGCGGCGGCCAGAGTGGCGCAGCGGCCACAGCACCAGCGCTGCCATCAACGCAGCAACCAGACCGGCCAGCATCGGCAGCCAATGGCTCACCATCCGTCTCCTTCATCGGCCTTGCCGGCCGCTGCGGCGCCGACCGTACGGCCACGGCGGCGGACGATGCCCAGCACCACCAGAGCACCCGCACCGAGCATCAGCAGGGGACCGCCCCACAGCAGCCAGGTGCCCGGCTGCAATGGTGGCTGATAGAGCACGAACTCACCGTAGCGCGCGACCAGGAACTGCTTGATCTGCGCGTCGTCGTGGCCCTGCTGCATCAGCTGCAGCACCTCGCGGCGCAGGTCCTGCGCGATCTGCGCGTTGGAATCGGCCAGCGACTGGTTCTGGCACTGCACGCAGCGCAGCTGCGCAGCCAGGTCGTGGAAGCGGCGTTCTTCGGCGCCATCGCGGAACTGCAGCGGCTGCGGATCATGCAGCGGCTGCTGTGCCAGCGCGGCCAGCGGCAGCATCAGGAGCAGCAGCGCCAGCAGCCAGCGCATGGGCTCAGGGCGCCGTGTGCAACGTGCTGCCGGCATTGCCCTGGGCCTTCTCGATCTTCTCCAGCGCCGGGATCAGCTTCTCGTCGACCACGCGCTGGGTCATCGCACCGCTGTACTTCCAGCGCACGATGCCGCTGCCGTCGACAAGGAAGGTCTCCGGTGCAGCGGTCACGCCCCAGTCGATGGCGGTGCGGCCTTCAACATCACTGAGCACGACCATGAACGGGTTGCCCAGCTGCTCCAGCCAGTGCAGGGCATCGGTCGGCTCGTCCTTCCAGTTGTAGCCGATCACGCGCACGCGCTTGCTCTCGGCGAAACGGGTCAGCACCGGGTGTTCCTCGCGGCAGGCCGCGCACCAGCTGCCCCACACGTTCAACAGGTACGGCGCGCCACGCAGTTCGTCGCTGTGCACGATCATTTCCGGGTCGTGCAGCACCGGCAGCGCGAACGCTGGCGCCGGCTTGTCGATCAGCGCCGAGGGCAGCACGTCGCGCTGCGGATCACCCGATTTCATAACCCCGTAGATCATCAGCCCGAGCAGGCCGAAGAAAAACAGCACGCCGATCACGATGGCTACCGGCGGCAGCGGGCGGGAGGGGCGCGGGGCGGGGGACTCGGACATGGAAACTCCTACGGACGACGGAAACGGCGGTCGGCGGCGGCGATGAATCCGCCCAGGGCCATCAACAGCGCGCCCAGCCAGATCCAGCGCACGAACGGCTTGATGTGCACCCGTACCGCCCATGCATTGTTGCCCAGCGGCTCGCCCAATGCCACGTAGACATCGCCGTCGAAGCGTGCATCGATGCCGGCCTCGGTCATCACCTGGCCGCCGCTGGCGTACTGGCGCTTCTCCGGGTGCAGCAGGGCCAGTTCGCGGCCGTTGCGGAACACCCGCAGGTGACCGCGGTCGGCGATGAAATTGGGACCTTCGCGATGGTCCACGCCCTCGAAGCGCACTTCGTAGCGGCCGACCACCAGTTGCTGGCCAGGTGCCAGCGCCACTTCGCGCTGCACGTTCAGGGCTTCCACCAGCAACGCACCGGCCAGGAACACGGCGATGCCGGCGTGGGCGACGATCATGCCGAGCATCTCGGCGGTGAAGCGACCATTGCCACGCAGGCGCTGCCAGACGAAGCGTGCGGTACCGAATCCGACCCAGGCCGCGGCGGCGACACCGAGACCGGCCTTCCAGCCGTTCTGCGGCGCCTGCCACCAGGCCAGCGCGCCCAGCAGCACCGCCAGCCCCAGCCAGGGCGCCAGCAGGGCGAATGCACGCGAAGGTTGGTCGCGCTGCCACTTCACCAGCGGGCCGAACGGCAGCAGCAGGATCATCGGCGCCATCAGCAGCAGGAACAGGCTGCCGAAGTAGGGCGGGCCGACCGAGATCTTGCCCAGCGACAGCGCATCGGCCAGCAACGGATACAGCGTGCCGAGCAGCACCATCGCGCAGGCCGTGGCCAGCAGCAGGTTGTTGGCCAGCAGCAGGGTCTCGCGCGAGGTTGCGGTGAAGCCACGGCGCGGGTCGTCGGCGTCCACGCTCAGCTGGCTGGCGCGCAGCGCGTACAGCAGCAGGCTGCCGCCGACCAGCACCGACAGGAACACCAGGATGAACAGGCCGCGCGAGGGATCGGCGGCGAACGAATGCACGCTGGTCAGCACACCGGAGCGCACCAGGAAGGTCCCGAGCAGCGACAGCGCAAAGGCGGCGATCGCCAGCAGCAGGGTCCAGCTGCCGAACGTGCCGCGCTTTTCGGTGACGGCCTGCGAATGGATCAATGCCGCACCGACCAGCCAGGGCATGAAGCTGGCATTCTCCACCGGGTCCCAGAACCACCAGCCGCCCCAGCCCAGCTCGTAGTAGGCCCACCAGCTGCCCAGCGCGATGCCCAGGGTCAGGAAGCCCCAGGCGACGTTGGTCCACGGCCGCGTCCAGCGCAGCCAGCGCGCATCGATGCGCCCCTCCAGCAGGGCCGCCACCGCGAATGCGAACGGAACGGCGAAACCCACGTAACCGATGTACAGCATCGGTGGATGGATGATCAGCCCCGGGTCCTGCAGCAGTGGGTTGAGATCGCGCCCTTCCAGCGGCGCCGGGTTCAGGCGCAGGAACGGGTTGGAAGTGAATATCAGGAAGGCGAGGAAGCCAACGCTGACGATGCCCATCACCGCCAGTACGCGCGCCTGCACCGGTGCCGGCAGGTGCCGGGAGAACAGCGCCACCGCGCCGGTCCACAATGCCAGCACCAGCGCCCACATCAGCAGTGAGCCTTCATGCGCGCCCCAGACCGCCGAATAGCGGTAGATCATCGGAAGCAGCGAATTGGAGTTCTCGGCCACGTAGCGCACTGAGAAATCCTGCTGCACGAACGCGGCGGTCAGCACCGCGAACGCGCCGGCGAGCAGCAGCAGCTGCGCGAACGCGGCTGGCCGTGCGACCGCCATCCATGCCGTGTTGTTGCGATGTGCGCCGACCAGCGGCAGGCCGGCCTGCAGCAGCGAGGCCAGCAATGCGCACATCAGCAGGATCTGACCCAGTTCGGGCAGCACTCAGCGCACCTCGGGGGCCGTCACCGGCACATCGTGCTTGCGGTGGGCATCGCCCATCTTGTCGGCCACTTCCTTCGGCACGTACTTCTCATCGTGCTTGGCCAGCACTTCGTCGGCGACGAAGGTGCCGTCCTGCAGGCGGCCGCTGGCGACCACCGCCGTGCCTTCGGCGAACATGTCTGGCAGGATCCGCGAGGTGGTCACTGCCAGCTGCGCGTCGCCGTCGGTCACTTCGAAACGTGCTTCCAGCGAGCCGACCGGCCGATTGAAGGAGCCCTTCACCACCATGCCGCCCAAGCGGAAGCGCGACTGCGCATCGACATCGCCGCGCAGCACTTCCGAAGGCGTGTACAGATAGGCGATGTTGCGCTCCAGTGCCATCGCCACCAGCGCAGTGGCCAGCCCGGAGGCGAGCAGGGCCAGCAGCACCCATGCCAAGCGGCGACGCTGTACCGGGGTCATCGTTCCAGCTCCGTCGACAGCGGCGCAGCTGCGTCCGGCCTGCCGGCGCGGGTCTGCTGCCGCTGCTGGCGGGCCAGCGCCAGCCGGCGTGCCACGCGCAGGCGCAGCCACGAACCGAGGGCATCGGCGCTGAGTACCAGCACGAATACGGCGTAGGCGCCGATCACATAGGGCAGGTGGGTCATGGCTGGGCCTCCCGTGAGGCGCGCGCCGCATCGACACGGCCGCCGACCCAGGCCTTGCCGGCCTCGCGGTCGAGATTGTCGGCGCGGGCCTTGGCCAGCACCGAACCGGCGAACCAGAACTTGGTGCCGATCACCATCCACCACAGCGGCGCGATCATCGCGCTGCTGATTGCCGATTCACCGAACACGTTGATCGACTGGCGCTGGTGCAGGCCACCCCACCAGTCCACCGAATAGCGGATCACCGGCAGCAGGCTGACACCTACAATGGCCAGCAGGCCAGCGGCGCGCGCGGCGCTGCGGCGGTCCTCGATGGCGTGGTACAGGCCGATCACGCCCAGGTACAGGAACAGCAGTACCAGTTCGCTGGTCATGCGCGGGTCCCAGTCCCACCAGGTGCCCCAGGTGCCCTTGCCCCAGATGCTGCCGGTCAGCAGGGTGATCAGGGTGAAGCCGGCGCCCATCGGCGCGCAGGCCATGGCCAGGATCTCGCAGACCTTGATCCGCCAGATCAGCGCGATGGCGGCATACAGCGCCATCAGCGCGAACACGAACAGGCTCATCCAGGCACTGGGCACGTGGATGTAGAGGATGCGGAAGCTGTCCAGCTGCTTGGCTTCCGGCGGCACCACCAGCAGCGCCTGCCACATGCCGACCAGCAGCACCGGCACCGCCGCGAGGTAGAACACCCGCGACCAGCGGGCAGCGAAACGGTCGAACGTGGGAGGCGAACCGAGTTGGTGGAACCAGCGGACAATCGGATTCATGCGTGGCGGCTATCCAGCAGGGGTGGATTGGCTCTCAGCTCGGTCAACTTAGAGAAATACGTATTGCAGCGGCAGTGGCCAGCGGAGCCAGCACCAGCGCGAGCAGCAGGCCAGCGCCCAGCATCAGCAGCGCACCGACTGGATCCTGCCCGCGTCCGGCTGCCGCCAGGCTGCCGGCGCCGAACACAAGCACCGGCACGTACAGCGGCAGCGACAGCAGCGCCACGAGAATACCAGAGCGTCGGATGCCAACGGTCAGTGCGGCGACCACGCCACCGATCAGGCTCAGCAACGGCGTTCCCAGCAGCAACGATGCCAGCAACATCGGCAGCTGGTCATGCGGCAGATGCAGCATTTCGGCCAACAGCGGGCTGACCACGATCAGCGGCAGCGCAGTGGTCGCCCAGTGCAGGAGCACGCGCACCAGCACCAGCCAGGCCAGCGGCACCGGCGCCAGCAGCCACTGTTCCAGCGAGCCATCTTCGGCGTCGGAACGGAACAGTGAATCCAGCGACAGCTGTCCCGCCAGCAGCACGGCCAGCCACAGCACCGCGCCGGCGGTGGCGGCCAGCAGCTGTGGTTCGCGGCCTTGGGCCAGCGCGAACAGCACCACTACCAGCACCGCGAACAGCAGTGGTTGCAGCGCATCGCCGCGGCGGCGCCAGAGCAGGCGCAGGTCGCGCTTGAGCAGGGCGCCTGCGGTCTGCCACAGGCCTGGTTCGGTACCCGGCGCGATCATGCGGCACCGCCGAGGTCGAGCAGGCGGGTACGCACCGGCGGTGCGGCATAGGCGCCATGGGTGGTGACCAGCGCAGCGCCGCCGGCACGCAGGTGCGCCGAGATCATCCGGTTGACCAGGGTGATGCCCTCCAGGTCGAGGTTGGCATAGGGTTCGTCCAGCAGCCACAGCGGCGCCGGCGACAGCCAGATGCGTGCCAGTGCCAGCCGCCGCTTCTGCCCGGCGGACAGATGCCGAACGAGGGTGTCCTCATAACCGGCCAGGCCCACGATGGCCAGCGCGTTGCCGGGCATCTGCCGCGCACGCCGTCCATGCAGGCCGCACAGGAAGTGCAGGTTCTCCAGCGTGTCCAGGTCTGGCTTCAGGGCCGGCAGATGGCTGAGGTAGGCCACGTAGCGTGCACGTTCGGCATTGCTCGCCGGCTTGCCATCGATCCGCACCTGGCCGGCGCCGGGCCGGGCCAGGCCGGCCAGCACGCGCAGCAGGGTGGTCTTGCCGGCGCCATTGCCGCCCTGCACCAGCAGGGCTTCGCCGGCGTCCACATGGAAGTCCAGCGGGCCGAACACCGGCTCGTCATTGCGGGAGAAGCTCAGGCCGCTTGCGGCCAGCAATGCAGGGGTGTTCAAGGGGCAGGGGTCTTCATGCCGGAGTGCGATGGCAATTGTAGCGGTGAATGCCGATGGTAGTGCCGGCCGCTGGCCGGCAGATGCGACCCGGCGTCGCAGATCGTCCCAGGGGTGCTGGCCAGCGGCCGGCACTACCGACGCGCGGATTGCGTAAACTCGCAGGCCTGTTCCCCCACAGCCCAGGCCGATGCAACCGAACACCAAGCTGCCCAAGGTCGGTACCACGATCTTCACCGTGATGTCCCAGCTCGCCGCCGAACACGGCGCAGTCAACCTGGGCCAGGGTTTCCCGGACTTTTCGGCGCCGCAGCGCCTGATCGACGAGACCGCCAGGGCGATGGCCGCCGGGCTGAACCAGTACCCGCCGATGACCGGCGTGGCGCCGCTGCGCCAGGCCATCGCGCAGAAGGCGCTGGACTGCTACGGCGCGCAGGTCGATGCGGACAGCGAGATCACCGTCACCAGTGGCGGTACCGAGGCCATCTTCAACGCCATCCACGCCGTGGTGCGTGCCGGCGAGGAAGTGATCGTGCTCGACCCGGCGTATGACTGCTATGAACCGGCGATCGACCTGGCCGGTGCCAAGGCCGTGCATGTGTCGCTGGATCCGCAGACCTTCGCGGTCGACTGGGACCGCGTGCGTGCGGCGATCACCCCGCGCACCCGCATGCTGATCGTCAACACCCCGCACAACCCGTCCGGCGCGATGCTGTCGGCGCAGGACATGCAGGCACTGGCCGAGCTGCTGCGTGGCACGCAGATCTATCTGATCTCCGATGAGGTGTACGAACACATCATCTACGACGGCCGCCGCCATGAATCGGCGCTGCGCTACCCGGAACTGCGCGAGCGCGCGTTCGTCATCTCCAGCTTCGGCAAGACCTATCACTGCACCGGCTGGAAGATCGGCTATGCGATCGCACCGCCGGCACTGACCGCCGAGTTCCGCAAGGTGCACCAGTACAACACCTTCACCAGCTTCGGCCCGGCGCAGTATGGCTTCGCCGCGATGATCCGCGACGAACCCGAACACCACCTGGAGCTGGGCGCGTTCTACCAGGCCAAGCGCGACCGTTTCCGCGAGCAGCTGGTCGGCACCCGCCTGAAGGCGCTGCCGGTCCCCGGCGGCTACTTCCAGCTGGTCGACTACTCGGCCATCAGCGACCTGCCGGACCATGAGTTCGTGAAGTGGCTGACCATCGAGAAGGGCGTGACCGCGATCCCGCTGTCGCCGTTCTACGAAAACCCGCCGGCCGGCCAGCGCCTGGTGCGCCTGTGCTTCGCCAAGAATGAAGCAACGATGGACGCGGCGATCGAACGCCTGCGCCTGCTCTGAGCGAGGCTTGAACATGCAGGACCTGCGCATTTCCCTCGTCCAGGGCGACACCCGCTGGCACGATCCGGCCGGCAACCGCGCCTACTACGGCGCGCTGCTGGCACCGCTGGCCGGCACCACCGACCTGGTGATCCTGCCGGAGACCTTCACCAGTGGTTTCTCCAACGACGCCATTGCCCAGGCCGAAGGCATGGACGGCCCGACCGTGGCCTGGGTGCGCGAACAGGCCAGGACCTTGAACGCGGCGGTGATCGGCAGCGTGCAGCTGCGCGACGGCGAGGGCGTCTACAACCGCCTGCTGCTCGCCACGCCCGATGGCGACCTGCAGTACTACGACAAGCGCCACCTGTTCCGTTACGGCGGCGAGCACGAGCGCTATGCCGCCGGTCGCGACCGCCTGAGCGTGGAATGGAAGGGCTGGCGGATCAATCCGCAGGTCTGCTACGACCTGCGTTTCCCGGTGTTCTGCCGCAACCGCTACAACGTGGAGCGTCCGCAGCAGCTGGATTTCGACCTGCAGATCTTCGTCGCCAACTGGCCGTCGGCGCGCGCCTATGCGTGGAAGACCCTGCTGCGTGCGCGGGCGATCGAGAACCTGTGCTTCGTGGCGGCGGTGAACCGCGTCGGCGTCGATGGCAACCAGCTGCACTACGCAGGCGACAGCGCGGTGCTGGATTTCCTGGGCCAGCCGCAGGTGGAAATCCGCGAACGCGAACAGGTGGTCACCACCACCATCTCGGCCGAGGCGCTGGCCGCACACCGCGCGCGTTTCCCGGCGATGCTCGATGCCGATGCCTTCCACCTGGACGAACAGGCCTGAGCGACGGCCTGAACACTGCTGCACCAGCGCGTGCGCCTGCATCCAACGTGCACGCGCGCGCTGCTAGATTCGCCGGCAGTCCGACCGAACTGGAAGTCCTGCCATGAACAAGCCCTTCGCCCTGCTGCTTGCCCTGTCTGCCGCATCGCTGGCCCCGGCCGCGCACGCCGCTGGCAACCTCGACTGCGAGCTGCGCTACAACCTCTCTGGCTGGTCGCTGATCTACAAGACTGCATCCGGCAATGGCACGGTCACCTGCAGCAATGGCGCCAGCATGCCGGTGCGCATCCAGATGAAGGGCGGCGGCCTGACCGTGGGCAAGTCGAAGATCACCAACGGACGTGGCAGCTTCACCGGCGCAGTCAGCGTCAACGAGCTGCTGGGTACTTACGCCTCGGTGGGCGCGCATGCCGGTGCGGTGAAGTCCAGCAACGCGCAGGTGATGACCAAGGGCGACATCTCGCTGGCCCTGTCCGGTACCGGCAAGGGCTGGGATCTGGGCGTGGACGGCACCGCGTTCACCCTCAGCCGGCGCTGAGGCGCGACGGCGCGGCAGTTCCCCAGCTGATGCGGATGTAGTGCTGTTCGGAATCGCTCAACAACCGTTCGACACCGAAACCATTCTTCAGCAGCTGTGCGACCACATCTTCGACGAGCTGCTCGCTGGCCATCACCTGGCTGAAGCCGAACACGATGTAGCGGCGGCCATTTTCCGAGCCGATCTGGATAGCGTTGTCGAGATCGCGGTAGAACAGTTCGATCGGGCGCTTGGCGGCATCGACGTTGGCGCGGGCCTGTTCGGCGGTGATGGTGATCATGGGCATCTGCCTTGTGTGGGAGCGCGCGCACGATAGCCAGCAACCGGATGTGAATTCCGGGCGTGGTGCACAACACCTCGTGTTTGCAGCAATTCCTAACCCGGGGTGTGAACATTGGGACAGGCACGAAATGTGCTGCGCGATGGTGGGCATCCTGCATCGACGTGAAGTCATCAGGAAGGGATGGGTGGCAGCCCCAGCGCAGGCGTGCAATGTCCCCGCCCAGAAGGGATCCCGCCGTGATCCGGGGGCTGTGTGCGCGCAGCGATTAACGTTTCCTTGATCCCGCAGTAACCCTGCAGTGAATAACAGGGACATCCCAGCGATTCTGCTGGGATCATAGGAGACGCTGAATGGAGCTCAGAACGTCCGTGCTGCTCGTGGCCCTCATCGCCGCGCCCGCCATCGCCCACGCCGAAGTCTGCCTGTCCGACAGCGGAATCGTCGTGTCCTGTCCAAGGCTGTTGCCGCATCCCGTGACGTCCCGGTTCGAGATTGGGACCTTGCCGCGTGTGGCGGGCTCGCCCTCGGAAATCTACATCACAGGGGGCGGCCAGGTGGATGGAACGAGTAATTTCTCGGTGTATGCCAATGGCCAGTTCCTGTGCCGTACCAATGACAATCTCGACGGTGGCAACACCACGCCGATCCGACATTGCACCGCGACCATCGCAACGCCTGGAACCTACGTGATCTCGGCGTCGCGCAACAATGCCGGCAACTTCCTGGCGCCGATGGACGAAGTGATCAACGTCCAGTAGTCGGTTGCCCGCTGATCCTGGCCCCGGGGCAGGGACCCGGGGTCCCCATGGCCGCAGGAGCGGTTTCTTCACCGAGGCGCTGCACGTCCCGGGCTTTCGCCGTCAATTGACCGACCCCGCTTCAGCCAGAGCGCCAGCAGGCCACACGCGATAACGGTCGGTGCCAGCATCTGCACTGCACCGACCAGCGCCATCGCCGCACCGATCAACAGGTAGTAGAGCAGGCCGAACAGCGCGCCTGCGCTGCCGAGACAGTGTGGATAGCCGCGCAGGGCCTGGCCGAGCACATTGGGAATGGCAAGGCCGAAGCCCGTCACCACCGGCACCATCGCCGCGATCAGGGCAGGGTGATCATGCAGCAGCGCGGCCAGCAGGCCTCCCGTCAGGACCAGTCCTGCGGAGATGCGGATGCGCGTGGTTGCGGCAACGCCTGCACGCAGCAGGCGGCCATTGCCCCACGCGCCCAGTGCCGAGCCCAGTGCCAGCACCGCGCCGCTGGCGCCGAACCAGGTGGCTGGCCAGTGCAGGCGCGCAAACACGAAGGGGCCGAGCACATACCAGCTGTACATCGCCACGTTGAAGGCCATCACCAGCAACGCGTGTGACCAGATCCAGCGATCGCGCAGCAGTTCCCGCAGCAGCGGCAGCATGGGCGCGTGCGGGATCTGTGCAGGGCGGCTTTCGCGCAGGCCCGTCAGGCATGCGACTGCCAGCAGGGCAGCGATCAGCAGCAGGCCGGACTGTACGCCGACATAGCCATGGGCGGCGACCAGCAGCGTGCCCAGTGCAAGGCCGATGGCCGGACTCAGGGCCAGGGCCATGCCGATCCAGGAGAACGCCTGCGCCAACGCGGGTCCCTGCAGGTGGTCGCGTAGTACGGTCTGGGTTACCACCGAGGCTGCCGCCGCACCCAGTGCGGCCAGTGCCTGCGCCAGCAGGACCTGGCCGAAGGTGCTGGCCAGCAGGCCGCCGCAGGCGGCCAGTGCGAACACGGCCAGGCCGCATAGCAGGGCAGGGCGACGACCGATACGATCGGCCAGGCGCCCCCACAGCAGCACGCCTGCAGCGAAGCCGAACAGGTACAGGCTCATGGCCTGGCTGGCGGCACTCGGTGGCAGGGCGAAGCGTTCGGCCAGATCGGCCAGGGCCGGGCTGTACAGGGTCTGTGCCAACTGCGGGAACATCAGCAGTGCAATGGTGAGCAACAACAGGCGGCGCGACATGCGGGCGCTCCAGGAACAGGGCCGCGCATTGTGGTCGCGTCCGCAATGGCGCACTCTGTCTATCCTGTCATCGAATGTATGAAATCAGACATGGCCTGGTTGCAGCCGCACGCGCACTTCGACGCCGATGCCTGGAGTGCTCCGGTGCTGGGGATTGCAGCCTCACTGGCGGATCACGACTCGGGTTGGCACCAGCATGCACGCGCGCAGCTGCTGTACACCCGGCAGGGCTGCACGCGCCTGACCTACGGTGATCGCATCAGCCTGCTGCCGCCCGCGCGTGCCGCGTGGATTCCGGGCGGGCTGCTCCATCGCGCGCAGATGCGCCAGGCGGTCGACTACCGTTCGTTGTACTTCGACGCCGCGCTGTCGGCCCAGCTGCCCCGGCAGCCTGCGATCATCGGCGTGGGGCCGCTGCTGCAGGCCTTGCTGGAGCCGATCGCGCAGGCGCCGTTCGACCATGACTGGCAGTCGCCGCGCGCGCACCACCAACTGGCGTTGTGCGTGCTGGAAATCGCTGCTGCACCGGTGGCGCCGATGGACCTGCCTCTGCCTCGTGATCCGCGGATCGCACGGTGCCTCCCGGTGGCCGAACAGCTGCCGCCCGAACTGGGGGAGCTGGCCGCGCGCACGGGCCTGAGCGCGCGTACCGTCGGCCGGTTGATGCAGCGTGATACCGGCATGAGCTACCAGGCCTGGCGCCAGCAATGGCGCCTGATGCGGGCCATGGAGTTGCTGCTGCTTGGCCAACGCGTGGCGCACGTGGCGCAGGACACCGGCTTCTCCGCCGAGAGCCCGTTCATCGCCTTCTTCCGCGGCATGACCGGCACCACACCCGCCGCGTTCCAGCGCCACGCAAAAGGGGACGGAGGGGATTAAGTCGCTCTCGCCCCTTTGACACAGGCCGTGGCAAAAACGACTTAATCCCCTCCGTCCCCTTTTCAACGAAAAACCCCGGCCTGCGCCGGGGTTTTTCATTTCAGGCGTGCTGGTGATCAGCCGCCGCGCGGGCCGCTGCGGCGCGGGCCGCCCGGACCGCGGTTGCCGCCGGGGCCACCTGGGCCACGGTTGCCACCCGGACCGCCGGGGCCGCGATTGCCGCCCGGACCACGGTTGCCACCACCCGGCCCACGACCGCCCGGACGGGCGCCCTGCGCCGGCTTGGGGCTGCCATACGGGTTGAAGCCCGGCGTGGCGTGGTCGGACGGGAAGCTCGGGGCATTGCCCGGATGGCCATACGGGTGCTTGTTGCCCTGGCCCTGCGAGCGGTTGCCGGCACCGGCCGGACGACCCTGGCCGCCTGCGCCGCCACGGCCTTCACCGCCGAAACCGCCACGGCCCTGTCCGCCACCGGCGCCCGGACCCTTCGGCTTGCCGTACGGACGGCCCTGGCCGCCTGCGCCCGGACCACGGGTACCCGGGCCGCGCGCGCCCGGACCGGCATTGCGATGGCCGCTCGGGCCCGTGCTCACGCCATCCGGCACGTACCAGGTGCGGAACGCGGCCGGGTTGCCTTCCGGCAGCGAACGGTCGTTCTTCTGGGTGCGCTGCTTGAACGGCCTCTGCGACTGCTTGGCTGCTGCTTCACCGCTGACCGTCAGGCCACCCTTGAAACCGCCGCCCTTGCCGCCGCGGCCACGGCCGCGGTCTTCGCGGACGTTGTCGAAACGGCGCAGCTCGCGACCTTCGTCAGCGGTGTTGTGGCCATTGACGTAGGCATTGCCGCGGCCACCTTCGCGCACGCGCACGGTGGTCTTGGCGGCGCGGCGCTGGCCGATCACCGGCTGCAGGGTCAGAGCCGACGGTGCGCCTTCTTCCAGCTTCAGCTGCGCACGCAGCGCTTCCACCTGGGCGGTACCCAGTTCCACCGAATGGCCACGGGCCAGTTCGCGCGGCAGGCTAACCTTGCCGTAGCGGGTGCGCTTCAGGCGGCTGACCTGGCAACCCTGCGATTCCCACAGGCGGCGCACTTCGCGGTTGCGGCCTTCCTTCACCACGACGCGGAACCAGTCGTGCGAATCGGTGCCGCCGATGCGTTCGATCTCATCGAACTTGGCCGGACCGTCCTCCAGCGCGACGCCACGGCTGAGGCGGTCGACGATGGCGTCGGAGACCTTTTCCTCGCCTTCCGGCGCACGCACGCGCACCACGTACTCGCGCTCGACCTCGAACGACGGGTGCATCATGGCGTTGGCCAGTTCACCGTCGGTGGTGGCCAGCAGCAGGCCGGTGGTGTTGATGTCCAGGCGGCCGATGGCGATCCAGCGCGCGCCCTTCAGCGGCGGCAGCGATTCGAACACGGTCGGGCGGCCTTCGGGGTCTTCGCGGGTGGTCACTTCGCCTTCCGGCTTGTTGTAGACCAGCACGCGCGACGGTTCGGCCAGGGCGGTGGCGACGAAGCCGCGGCCATCCAGCTCGATCTTGTCGCCGCTCTTGACCGACATGCCGGTCTGCGCGACTTCACCGTTGACCTTGACCAGGCCTTCGGCGATGCGCTGTTCCAGCGCGCGGCGCGAACCCAGGCCGGCCTGGGCCAGCACCTTGTGCAGGCGCTCTTCCAGCTTGAACTGTTCGGAGGTGGCTTCGCGCTTGAGCGAGAGCTTGTTACGGGGGGTGTCACTCATCAGTTTTGCTCCGGCCGACGGTTTCGGGGTCGGCCTCTGGTTCGGAATCGGCTTGGTCAACAGCCACGGTCGTCATCGCGACGGCGTTGTCTTCGCGTTCGTTCAGGGGCACCGCGCGCTCGCCCGGCGCGGAATCGGGGTGCCCATCATCAAGGGGCGAAGGTGCTTGCTCATCGGAAGCCGACGCAGACGCTGCGTCGGCGGAATCGGGGGTGTCGCTGCCGGCCAGACCGGCGTCATCGTTGGCAGCAGCGCCATCGGCGCCAGCTGAAATGTCAGGACCCTCGGCACTGGCGGCGGCCGGTGCGTCGCGGTCCAGGGCCAGCTGGGGTTCCAGCTCGCCCAGGTCCTTCAGTTCCGACAGCGGCGGCAACTCGTCCAGGCGCTTCAGGCCGAAGTAGTCCAGGAAGCCCTTGGTGGTGCCGAACAGGGCAGGCTTGCCGGGCACGTCGCGGTGGCCGACCACGCGGATCCACTCGCGTTCCTCCAGCGCCTGGATGATGTTGCTGCTGACCGCCACGCCGCGCACCTGCTCGATCTCGCCACGAGTGATCGGCTGCCGGTAGGCGATCAGCGCCAGGGTTTCCAGGGTGGCACGGGTATAGCGGGTCTTGCGTTCGGTCCACAGCCGGCTGATCCAGCCATGCACTTCGCCGGTCACCTGGTAGCGGAAGCCGGAGGCGACCTCGACCAGTTCCACGCCACGGCCTTCGCAGGCTTCGCGCAGGCGCTCAAGCGCACGTTCGATGCTGCCCGGCGGTGCCGGCTCCTCTTCCGGGAACAGGTCTTTCAGCTGGGCCAGGGTGAGCGGCTGGCTGGAGGCCAGCAGGGCACCCTCGACAATGCGGTTGATCAGCGTTTGGTCCATCGGCAGTCAGCGCTCACTCGTTCTCGTTGGCGGCGTCGTTGTCGTCGAACTCGCTGCTGAACTGCAGCGGGGCATTGGTGTTGCCGGCGGCCAGGGACTTCACGTAGATCGGCGCCAGCGGCTCTTCCTGGACGATGTCCAGCAGCTGTTCCTTGGCCAGTTCCAGCACCGCCAGGAACGTGACCAGCACGCCCAGCTTGCCTTCTTCTGCGGTGAACAGCCCTTCAAAACGGTAGAACTTGCCATCTTCAAGCCGGCCCAGCACTTCGCCCATGCGTTGCCGCACGCTCAGCGCCTCGCGCTTGATGGCGTGGCCACTGAACAGCTCGGCGCGCTTGAGCACGTCGTGCAGGGCCAGCAGCATTTCCTTCAGGTCCACCGGCGGCGGCAGCTTCACCGCAGCACGTTCGGGCATGAAGGCGTGTGCCACCGTGGTGTCGCGGTCCTGGCGGGGCAGGGCGTCGATGTCCTCGGCGGCCTGCTTGAAGCGTTCGTACTCCTGCAGGCGGCGCACCAGTTCGGCGCGCGGGTCGGCCTCGTCGCCTTCCTCGCTGACCGGGCGCGGCAGCAGCATGCGCGACTTCACCTCGGCCAGGATCGCGGCCATGACCAGGTACTCGGCGGCCAGCTCGAAGCGCAGCTCGCGCATCACGGTGATGTATTCCACGTACTGCCGGGTGATCTCGGCCACGGGAATGTCCAGTACGTCCAGGTTCTGGCGGCGGATCAGGTACAACAGCAGGTCCAGCGGGCCTTCGAAGGCATCCAGGATGACTTCCAGCGCGTCCGGCGGGATGTACAGGTCCTGCGGAATCTGCAGGACCGGTTGCCCATGCACCACGGCCAGCGGCATTTCCTGCTGCTGGGGGGCGGGCGGCCGGGTTGGCGGGTTCGCGTCGAGCGCGAGTTCGGAAGTCATCTAATGGACATCAGGATTGCATCGGACCAGTCGCGGCAGCGGGTTCACCGGGCCAACGCCACGGCGCCCCACGGCACCAGACACGCCGGGATCGGCGCGATTCCACACATATCAAACAGCAGGACGCGCCGCAGGAAACGGCAGCGACGGAACTACGGGGAGGTCGTCTACGTGGCCCGGCCAGGTGGTCCGGTTCGAAGCAGCGGGACGGTCGTCGGGGGCTGCATTGGCCGCAGAAACCGACGGGCTGCTGCATCCAGCCACGTGCAATGGTGTCTAGGGTAAGCCTTTGTCGCGCCAGTGTCCAGCCGGGCTGGGGCGAGGGCGGCATTGGCTAGAATCTGCGCACCCGACAACGCAAGCGAGGAAATGCCGTGTGGTATGTGATTGAAGGCTATGACGGCCAGGACGTGCTGGCACAGCGACTGCAGGCACGTCCGGAACACCTGGCGCGCCTGCACGCGCTGCGCGACGAAGGCCGCCTGCTGCTGGCCGGACCGTGCCCGGCAGTAGACAGCGAGGACCCGGGCCCGGCCGGCTTCAGTGGTTCGGTGGTGATCGCGCAGTTCGAGTCGCTCGTGCAGGCCCAGGCCTGGGCTGATGCCGACCCTTACGTAGCCGCGGGCGTCTACACCCATGTACAGGTGCGTCCGTTCCGCAAGGTCCTGCCGTGAACGCGGAGCGGATCGAGCGGATGCGTGACGCACTGCAGCACGCGCTGGCCCCCAGCGTGCTGGAAATCGAAGACGACAGTCATCGTCATGCCGGCCACGCCGGTGCGCGCGATGGCCGCGGCCATTTCAACGTGCATGTGGTCAGTGAACGCTTCGCCGGACTGGGTCCACTGGCCCGGCATCGCGCGGTCTATGCCGCGCTGGGCGCGATGATGGAGACCGACATCCACGCGCTGTCCATTCGCGCATTGACCCCGTCAGAACAGGGCTGAGCCCTTGTCCCACACTGTCCTGGCGGGTCCGTCTGCGGGCCCGCCACAGACAGATTTCCATGTCCATTTCAGGACATTCGCCTAACGGACTGTTTACAAGCCCAGATGGAAACGCTTACATTCCGCGCCAATGCTGGTAGGTCCAAGCCGTGGAGGGCGGCTTCGTGAACAAGGCAGCTATCACAATCAAAGACGTCGCTCGCGAAGCCCGGGTCTCCGTGGCCACGGTTTCCCGCGCGCTCAACGGGCATGAAAATGTCGCCGAACCGGTCCGCCAGCTTGTGCTGGAGGTGGCCGCACGGCTGCGTTACACCCCGCACGCCGCCGCCCGCAGCCTCAGCAGCCGTCGCACCAATACGGTGGGCGTGGTACTGCCTGACCTGTACGGCGAATTCTTCTCCGAGCTGATGCGCGGCATCGACAACGTCGCCCGCAACCGCCGCCAGCACCTGCTGGTGTCCAGTTACCACGGTGACCAGGAGCAGCAGGGCGCTGCCCTGCGCGCCATGCGCGGCCGCGTCGACGGCCTGCTGGTGCTCTCGCCCTATGCGGAGAGCCCGGGATTCCTGACCGACAACCTGCCGCAGTCATTGCCAACGGTGTTGATCAACACCTATCTGCCCGGGCAGGACCACCCGGTGCTGAGCATCGATGACCATGCCGGTGCGATGGCGATGACCCGCCATCTGCTTGACGCGGGTCACCGCCGTATCGCTTTCATTTCTGGCCCGGACCTCAACTTCGACGCGCGCGAGCGCCTGCGTGGCTTCCGTGACGCGTTGGCGGCTTTCGGCAGTGACGCCGAAGGCATCGAGCTGCCCGGTGATTTCGACGAAGCTTCCGGCCATCGCGCCGGTCAGGAGTTGTTGGCAGCCGGAGCGCTGCCTGATGCCGTGTTCGCCGCCAACGACATGATGGCGCTGGGTTGCCTGTATGCGTTCACGCAGGCAGGTGTCCACGTTCCGTCCGACGTCGCCCTGGCCGGTTTCGATGACATTCCACTGGCGCGTTTCGTCCACCCGTCGCTGACCACCATGCAGGTCAGCATCGCCGAACTCGGCGATCGGGCCATGACGCGCCTGATGCAGTTGATGGACGGCACCTCCACGGATGGGACAGGGGACAAGCAGACCCTGGTTCCCCGCTTGATAGTTCGCGATTCCACCACTCCGCCATCCGGCCGTTGAAGCCGGAGGCGTTCCTTCTTTTTTGATTGATCGCAGGGACCGCGCAAGCGGTTACCGCCACCCGGAGATTGAGTTGATGATGCACACCACCTTCCGCACGCCGGCACGCCGGCTGCTGAGCACCGCACTGGTCAGCTGCCTGATGCTGGCTGCTGCTCCGAACGTCATGGCGCAGTCGGCCAATGCCAGCCTGCGCGGCCAGGTTTCCGGCGCGCAGGCCGGCGCCGAGGTGACCGCCACCAACGTGGCCACCGGCACCGTCCGTCGCGGTACCGTCCGTGCCGATGGAAGCTACTCGCTGATGGGCCTGGACCCGGGCACCTATGACGTGGTCGCCAACGGCCAGTCGCAGAAGGTCACCGTCACCGTGGCCTCGACCGCTACCCTGAACTTTGCCGGCGCTGCCAGCAGCACCCCGGGTACGACCGCAGCCACCAACCTGGACACTGTCAACGTCGTCGCGCCGACCCTGCTGCAGGAAGTGCGCACGTCCGAAGTCGGCAAGACCGTCAGCCTGCAGCAGATCCAGACCACCCCGCAGGTCTCGCGCAACTTCCTGGAGTTCGCCGACGCAGTGCCGGGCATGATCTTCACCCGCGACGCCAAGGGCAACACCTCGCTGCGCGGCGGCGCTACCAACGCTGACGGCACCAACGTCTACATCGACGGCGTGGGCCAGAAGAGCTACGTCAAGGGCGGCGGCGTGGCCGGTCAGTCCGGCAGTGCCGGTAACCCGTTCCCGCAGCTGGCCATCGGCGAGTACAAGGTCATCACCGGCAACTACAAGGCCGAGTACGGCCAGGTGTCCAGCGCCGCGATCACCGCCGCGACCAAGTCGGGTACCAACGAGTTCAAGGGCGAGACCTTCTATCGTTACACCAACGACAATATGCGTGCGATGACCCCGGCCGAACGCCAGCCGGGAAAGAGCAAGGAAGAATCGGCGGAGAAGGAATACGGCTTCGCGCTGGGCGGCCCGATCATCAAGGACAAGGCCCACTTCTTCGTGACCTACGAAGCCAAGCGTTTCGATCTGCCAGTGACCATTGCCCCGAATGGCGCGGTCACCAGCGCTGCCTCGCAGCTGCCGGCGGCGGCCGCCGCCGGCCTGGGCCCGGCCAGCCAGCCGTTCAAGCAGGACCTGATCTTCGCCAAGATCGACGTCGAGCCGACCGACAACGACCGCATCGAGTTCACAGTCCAGGATCGTGACGAGAACCAGCAGCAGTTCAGTGACCAGACCTCCAAGGAACATGGCAAGGTCACTGACAACACAGACCGTCGTTTCGCGCTGCGCTGGAATCACAGCGGTGAGCGCTTCTACAACGAGCTGATGGTCACCCACGAGAAGTCGTTCAACAACCCGCTGCCGCTGACTCTGGGCAACGGCTACGTGTACACCGCGCCGGACGGCCGTGACATCGACGGCAACACTCCGCAGGAACGCACCATTGTGGAAATCGGTGGTGCCAGCGCCTTCGCCTCGCAGGTGAAGGGCCAGAAGGGCTGGTCGATCGAAGACAACCTGACCCTGGACGGCTTGGAGTGGGCTGGCGACCACACCATCAAGATGGGCGCCAAGTACAAGAAGATCAATCTGTACGCCTCCGACGCGCAGCAGATCAACCCGCAGTTCTACTACACCGTGGGCAACCCGGAATTCGGCATTGATACGCCGTACAAGGCGCAATTCACCAAGCCGATTACTGGGGTCAGTGGCGTGTTGCCGGAAGTGCGCTCGAAGACCACGCAGATCGGCTTGTTCATTCAGGACGACTGGCAGGTCAACGACCACCTGCAGTTGAACCTGGGCCTGCGTTGGGACTACGAGAAGAACCCGACCTACCTGGACTTCGTGACTCCGCCGGAAGTGGTCAGCGCGCTCAATGCGCAGGATCCGCATGGCCCGGCCGGGCAGAGCTACGCGCAGACGCTCGCGTTGAGCGGCCTGAACATCAACGACTACATCAGTAACGGCCACAACCGCAAGGCATTCAAGGATGCCTGGCAGCCGCGGCTGGGCTTCTCGTATGACATCAATGCCGACGAGCAGCATGTGATCCATGGTGGCGCCGGTCGTTCCTACGACCGTGATCTTTTCGATTACCTGGCGTTGGAAACCACCAAGCTGGCCCTGCCGCAGCCGACCGTGTACTTCCGCGACCCGCGCAGCGGAGCCTGCCTGTACGGGCAGAACCCGTGCTTCGACTGGAACCCGAACCTGCTTAATGGCATTGGCAACGTGCAGGCCCTGCTGGGCAGTACCAGCAACGAAGGCCTGGAAGTGGACCTGCTCAACAACAACTTGAAGGTGCCCTACGCGGACCAGTTCAGTCTGGGCATGAGCAACCAGATCGGGGAGTGGCTGACCGACGCCACCATCTCGCGCACGCTGACCTATGATGGCTTCGCCTACACTTTGGGCAATCGCTTCCGCAACGGCAACTTCTTCGACAACCAGATGCTGTGTGGTGCCGAAAAGCCAACCTACGGCCAACCGTGGGGTTGCAACATCCCGGGCTTCGGCAGCCTGATCATTGGCCAGCAGGGCATCAAGACCCGCGCTACCCAGATCCTGCTGTCGGCGCAGAAGCCGTACACCAAGGAAAGCGGCTGGGGTACCTCGATTGCCTATACCTGGACCACTGCGCGCCACAACCGCAACATTGACGAGCACTACTCGTTCGATCGCGGCACCATCGGCGAATACCCATACATCAAGTCCAACGGCGCGCCGCGCCACCGCCTGGTGGTCACGGGCTCCTACGATGGCTTCTGGGGCATCACCTTCGGTGGCAAGCTGACCTTGGCCACCCCGGTGGCGGGCAACGACTGGTCCTGCGTGGCACAGGCCGGCAACCCGAACTGCCTGCCGACCCCGGCCGCCGGCTACCCGGGGGGCAATGGCCGCTTCCTGCTCGGCGGCAAGATCTTCGGCTACCGGTCGCTTGACCTGCAGGCGACCAAGACCTTCAAGCTGGCCGGCGATACCGAGTTGTATGCGCGTATCGACATCATCAACGTGCTCAACTTTGACAACTTCTCCAACCTGAACTACGTGAAGAGCGACGGCAAGCTGCTGGTGAGCTACAACGAGACCGGCGACATCGTCGGTACGCCGCGCCAGGTCAAGGCCGAAGTGGGCTTCCGCTTCTAAGCCCGGATGGATGCATGACCCCGATGCCGCCGCTCCGCCGGCGGCATCGGTCGCGTGAAAACGGCAATGGCCGGCCCTGCGCCGGTCCATTGCCCATGCCGCTGCCGGTCAGGGGGCATCGGCATGGGCAATGATCGCGGTGTCAAACCACGTTTTTCGTGGTTTTTTAAGAACGCACCTTGTAAACGATTTCAGATCATTGGACGGTATGCTTTCCCATCGATCAGACCACCGGAGAAATCGCGCCATGCAGGCACGTCATCTGTTGTCCGCCGCAGCGTTGAGCCTGGCCATGGCCGCCTGCCAGCCGGCCCAGCAGGAGCCTGCCAAGCCGCGGCCGCCGGTGATCCTGATCGAGGCCGATGCACCGCCGCGGCCGATGAAACCTGAGCTGCCGCCGCTGTTCGATGACATCGAGCGCCGCACCTTCCAGTTCTTCTGGGATACCACCAACGAGATCAATGGCCTGACCCCGGACCGCTATCCGTCGCGGCCGTTCGCCAGCATCGCCTCGGTCGGCTTCGCACTGACCGCGTATCCGATCGGCATCGAGAACGGCTGGGTCAGCCGCAACCAGGCGATCGACCGCACCCTGACTACCCTGAAATTCTTCCGCGACGTGCCGATGGGCCCGCAGCGTACCGGCAAGGCGGGTTACAAGGGCTTCTATTACCACTTCCTGGACATGCAGGAAGGCCGTCGCTACGACAGCTGGGTCGAACTGTCCTCGGTGGATACCGCGCTGCTGATGATGGGGGTGCTGTTCGCGCAGTCGTACTACGACGGTGACGATCCGCGCGAGAAGGAAATCCGCCAGATCGCCGACACGTTGTACAAGAAGGTCGACTGGCCCTGGCTGCAGCAGCGTGCGCCGCTGATCTCGATGGGCTGGTTCCCCGAGAGCGGTTTCATCGACCACGACTGGATGGGCTACAACGAGGCGATGATGGTCTACATCCTTGCCCTGGGTTCGCCGACGCACCCGGTCAGCCCGGATGCGTGGACGGTGTGGACGCGCACCTATGACAACGACTGGGGGGTCTACCAGGGCCAGGAATACCTGTCCTTCGGCCCGCTGTTCGGCCACCAGTACAGCCACGTCTGGATCGACTTCCGCGACATCCAGGACGCCTACATGCGCGAGCGCGGCAGTACCTACTTCCTCAACAGCCGCTCGGCCGCACTTGCCCAGCGTGAGTACGCCATCGCCAACCCGATGCAGTGGAAGGATTACGGCGAGAACGTCTGGGGCCTGACCGCCAGCGATGGCCCGCAGAACACCACGCAGG
This sequence comes from Stenotrophomonas sp. YJH_SMC_58, assembly GCF_059369635.1. Lineage (NCBI taxonomy): Bacteria > Pseudomonadati > Pseudomonadota > Gammaproteobacteria > Lysobacterales > Lysobacteraceae > Stenotrophomonas > Stenotrophomonas sp. YJH_SMC_58. The sequence goes on along the minus strand of NZ_JCAFSW010000003.1, from coordinate 209,868 downwards.
AATACCGTGGCGAGCAGCGCCAGTTCCGCCATTACTCTTCGCGCGGCGCTGGCCTGCGCGAGAACTTCGATGACGGCACCATCGCTCCGACCGCCGCGATCGCGTCGGTGGTGTTCGCGCCGGAACAGGTGATCCCGGCCACGCTGGAGATGCACAAGCGCTACGGCGATTACATCTATTCCAGCTACGGCTTCCTGGATTCGTTCAATCCCAGCTTCAACTACGACATCCCGATCAAGACCGGTCGCGTGGTGCCGGATCGTGGCTGGGTCGCCAGCGACTACATTGCCATCGACCAGGGGCCGATCCTGACCATGATCGCCAACTACCGCAATGATTTCGTCTGGGAAGTGATGAAGAAGAACCCGTACATCCGCAAGGGCCTGGAGCGGGCGGGGTTCAGTGGTGGCTGGCTGGCGCCGGAAGGTTCGTTCCAGCCGCTGGAACTGCAGAAAGACGAAAAGGCCGCGGCGGCACGCGCGGTGGGTATCGCCGAATCACGCGCGGCTGCCGCGCAGGAACAGAAGAACAATGCCAACCGCAACACAGGCCAGGGCAAGTAACCCGATGCCGAACTGGATCGACCGTCTGCGCCGCTGGACACTGCCAGCCCTGGCCGCACTGGCCGTGGCCGGCTGCGCCCGCACCGAACCGGGCACCACCACTGTGCGCTTCTGGGCAATGGGCCGGGAAGCCGAGGTGGTCAGCGAACTGATCCATGAGTTCGAAGCCGAGAACCCGGGCATCAAGGTGGACGTGCAGAACATCCCGTGGACCGCTGCGCACGAAAAGCTGCTGACCGCGTTCGCCGCCGACGGCCTGCCGGACGTGTGCCAGCTCGGCAACACCTGGGTGCCGGAGTTCGCCGAGCTCGATGCGCTGACCCCGTTGCAGCCGTTCGTCGATCGCTCTGCCGTGGTCGATGAGAATGATTATTTCCAGGGCATCTGGGACACCAACGTGATCCACGGCGAGCTGGTGGGCGTGCCGTGGTATGTCGATACACGCCTGATCTACTACCGCAAGGACCTGCTGGCCAAGGCCGGCTACGACCACCCGCCGCGCACGTGGCAGGAGTGGGATGAGCAGATGGCAGCGATCAAGCGCATGCAGGGCCCGAACCGCTATGCGGTGCTGATGCCGATCAACGAGTTCGAGCAGCAGCTGTCGCTGGCACTGCAGCAGCCCGATCCGCTGCTGCGCGATGATGACACCCGCGGCAACTTCAGCAGCCCCGGCTTCCGCCGCACGCTGGCGTTCTACGCCAACATGTTCGAGCAGGGCTGGGCGCCGAAGATGTCCGAGACGCAGATCTCAAACGTCTGGGATGAGTTCTTCCGCGGCTTCAACGTCTTCTACATTTCCGGCCCATGGAACATCCGCGAGTTCAAGAAGCTGCAGCCGAAGGAACTGGAAGGGCAGTGGGGCACCGCAGCGCTGCCGGGGCCGGAGGGTCCGGGCGCGGGCATCGCCGGTGGCACCAGCCTGGTGATCTTCCGCAAGTCGCAGCAGAAGGAGGCGTCGTGGAAGCTGATCGAGTTCCTGTCGCGCCCGCAGATCCAGGCACGTTTCCATTCGATCATCGGCGACCTGCCGCCGCGCCGCAGCACGTGGAGTGCGCCGTCGCTGGCCAACGATCCGCTGGCCGCAGCGTTCCGTGACCAGCTGGAGCGGGTCAAGCCGACGCCGAAGGTGCTCGAATGGGAGCGCATCGTGCAGGAAATGCGCATCGTCACCGAGAAGGTGGTGCGCGGTGGCCTGCCGCAGGACAAGGCCGTCGAAGAACTCGACCAGCGCGTGGACAAGGTGCTGGCAAAGCGCCGCTGGATGCATGAACAACAACGCCTGCAGCAGCGCGTTCCGTCGCCGCAATCGAGCAGTGCCGTGGCCGCCGGGAGCGCGCAATGAAACGTACTTCACTCGCCGGCTGGATTTTCGCCGGTCCCTCGCTGATCGTGCTGGGCGTGTTCTTCGGCCTGCCGGTGGCTTCGGCGCTGGCGCTGAGCGTGACCGACTTCGACCTGTATGCCCTGGCTGACAGCAGCAACCTGCGCTTTGTCGGCCTCGGCAACTACATCGATCTGCTGCAGACACCGATGTTCTGGAAGTCGCTGTGGAATACCACTTACTTCGTGTTGATCGGCGTGCCCTTGTCGATCGGCGTGTCGCTGGGCGCGGCAATGCTGCTGAATGCGCCGGCCGCACGCTTCAAGGCGTTGTTCCGCACCGCGCTGTTCGCGCCGGTGGTGACCACGCTGGTGGCGGTGGCGGTGATCTGGCGCTACCTGTTCCATACCAGCTACGGCCTGGTGAACTACGGCCTGGGCCATCTGGGCATCAGTCCGATCGACTGGCTGGGTGATCCCAACTGGGCGATGCCGACCATCATGCTGTTCGCGGTGTGGAAGAACTTCGGCTACAACATGGTGATCTTCCTGGCCGGCCTGCAGGCGATCCCGCATGACCTGTACGAGGCCGCGCGCATCGACGGTGCCTCGCGCTGGAAGCAGTTCCTGCACATCACCCTGCCGATGCTCGGCCCGGTGCTGCTGGTGGTCGGCGTGATCACTGTGTCCGGCTACTTCCAGCTGTTCGCCGAACCCTACGTGATGACCCGCGGCGACCCACTGCAGAGCACCGTCAGCGTGCTGTATTTCATGTTCGAGGAAGGCTTCAAGTGGTGGAACCTGGGACGCGCCTCCGCCGTGGCGTTCCTGCTGTTCCTGATCATCCTGGCGGTGACCACCGTGATGCTGCGTTTCGGCCGCAAGAGGCAGTTGGTATGAGTCGTGAAATCGGCCAGTCGCGCTGGTACCCGTGGTTGATCAATGGTGTGTTGCTGGTGCTGGCCCTGGTCAGCCTGGCACCGCTGTTGTGGATGCTCTCGGTCTCGTTCATGCCGCAGGGCGAGGCCAGCCATTTCCCGCCGCCGCTGCTGCCTTCCAGCATCACCACGCACAACTACCATGAGCTGTTCGCGCGCACTGGCATGGGCGGCAACTTCGCCAACAGCCTGCTGGTGTCGCTCGGCATCACGGTCGGTTCGCTGCTACTCAACACCATGGCCGGCTACGCGTTCGCCAAGCTCAACTTCGTCGGCCGCGAGCGCCTGTTCCAGGTACTGATGGCGGCGCTGGTGATTCCGGCGCAGGTGGCGATGCTGCCGCTGTTCCTGCTGATGAAGCAGCTGGGCCTGGTCAACAGCTTCGGTGGCGTGATCGTGCCAGCGCTGGCCAGCGTGTTCGGCATCTTCCTGGTACGCCAGTACGCGCGTTCCATCCCGGACGAACTGCTGGAAGCGGCGCGCATCGACGGGGCAGGGGAGCTGCGCATCTTCTTCCAGATTGTGCTGCCGATGCTCAAGCCGGTGCTGGTGACCCTGGCGATCTTCACCTTCATGGGCGCATGGAACGATTTCATGTGGCCATTGATCGTGCTGACCGACCAGGAGCACTACACTTTGCCGGTGGCGCTGGCCACCCTCTCGCGCGAGCACATCATGGACGTGGAAATGATGATGGCTGGCGCGGTGGTCACCGTGGTCCCGGTGCTGGCGCTGTTCCTGGTGCTGCAGCGGTACTACATCCAAGGTCTGTTGCTGGGGAGCGTCAAGGGATGAAGCGAGCGATCGCCGTTGGACTGGGCCTGTTGTGGACTTCCCTGGCGATCGCCGCACCTCCGGCGCTGCCGGCACCGAAGGTGCTGGACGACTTCGACGACATCGCAGCCTGGACGCTGGTGCTGTCCGATCAGGTCAGCGGTTCGCTGCGCCCGGTCAGTGGCGCCGGTGGTGGCCGCGCGCTGTGCCTGGACTATGACTTCCACGATGTCTCCGGCTACGTCGGCATCCGCCGCGCGCTGAACATCGAATACCCGGTCAATTACCGCTTCGGATTCCAGCTGCGTGGCGAATCGCCGGGCAACGACCTGCAGTTCAAGCTGATCGATGCCAGCGGCGACAACGTCTGGTGGGTCAACCGGCCCGGCTACAGCTTCCCCAAGGCGTGGACGCCGGTCGAGTACCGCCGCCGCCAGATCGACAAGGCGTGGGGTCCCTCGCCCGAGAAGGAGATGGCACGAAGCGCCGCCGTCGAGTTCACGATCTACAGCAAGGTCGGTGGCCGCGGCACGGTGTGCTTCGACAAGCTGACCCTGCAGGGCCTGCCGCCGCAGGATGATTCGGCGTTGGTGCCATCGGTGATTGCCGATACGGCCACCGCGCTGCAGGACCGTATGATCGACGGCAAGAGCGACACGTTCTGGATCAGCGGTGGCGTCAAGCAGCAGACCATCAGCCTGGACCTGCACAAGAGCCGCGAGATCGGCGGTGTAGTGATCGATTGGCTGCCGAACCTGGAAGCCAATCGCTACACCGTGCGGACGTCCGAGGATGGCCGGGACTGGCGCACTGTGCGCGAGGTGACCGGCGGTGCGGGGGGGCGCGATTGGCTGGCGCTGCCGGATACCGACGCGCGCTACGTGCGTTTCGATCTGCGCGATGGCCCGAACTGGCGCTATGGCATCCGTGACATCGCACTCAAGCCGCTGGCGTTCGCCGCCACGCCCAATGCCTTCCTGTCCTCGGTGGCCGCCGATCTGCCGCGTGGCTCGTTGCCGCGTGCCTATGTGGGCGAACAGCCGTACTGGACCCTGCTCGGCCTCGATGGTGGCCAGGAGCAGGCGCTGATCAGCGAAGATGGCGCGCTGGAGCCGGCCAAGGGCAGCTTCAGCATCGAGCCGTTCATCCGCCTGGACGGCAAGCTGCTGGACTGGTCGAAGGTCGCCATCACCCAGTCGCTGCAGGATCACTACCTGCCGATCGCCACCGTCGACTGGGTGCATGAGAAGGCCGGGCTTTCGGTGACCAGTTTCGTGCAGGGCACGCCCGAGCGCGCGCAGCTGATCGGCCGCTACCGGCTGAGCAATCCAGACAAGGTCGCCCACGAGTACACCCTGGCGCTGGCAATCCGTCCGTGGCAGGTCAACCCGCCCACCCAGTTCCTCAACACCGTCGGTGGTTTCAGCCGCATCGATGCACTGGATGTGGGCGAACAGCTGGTTCGGGTCAACGGTGAGCCGCGCATCTATCCGCTGCAGGTGCCGGATGCGCGCTTTGCCAGTACGTTCGATGGCAAGCTTGATGCGATGCATCTGGAAAGCGGCAAGTACCCGGCCACGACCGCAGTGAAGGACAGCACCGGCATGGCGTCGGGTGCGCTGATGTACACGATCAAGCTCGAGCCCGGCCAGAGCCGCGAAGTGGCGGTGGTGCTGCCGCAGACCGGTGGCTGGGCGCCGCAGGCGCTGGACGTGGCCAGGGCGCAGGCGCAGGTGGCCGATCAATGGCGGCAGAAGCTGGGCGTGGTCTCGCTGCAGGTGCCGGCTGCGGGCCAGGCACTGGTCGATACCCTGCGCACGGCCGTCGCGCACATGCTGATCTCGCGGGTTGGCCCACGCCTGCAGCCGGGCACGCGCTCGTACGCGCGCAGCTGGATCCGCGATGGCGCGATGATTTCCGAGGGCCTGCTGCGCATGGGGCGCAGCGATGCCGTGCGTGACTACATCAACTGGTATGCGCCGTACCAGTTCGAGAACGGCAAGGTGCCGTGCTGCGTCGACGCGCGCGGCAGCGACCCGGTACCGGAGAACGACAGCCATGGCGAACTGATCTACAGCATTGCCGAGTATGGACGCTACACCGGCGACAGCACGTTCACCGAGCTGATGTGGCCGCACGTGCAGGGCGCCTACAACTACATGGAGCAGCTGCGCGCCAGCGAGCGCACCGAGGAGAACCGCGCGCGCAATCCTGCCTTTTACGGCATGATGCCGGCCTCGATCAGCCACGAAGGCTATTCGGCCAAGCCGATGCATTCGTACTGGGATAATTTCTGGGCGTTGCGCGGCTACAAGGACGCGGCATCGCTGGCGGCCCAACTGGGCAAGGTCGAGGCGATGCAGATCGCCGGATCGCGTGACCAGTTCCGTGATGACCTGCAGGCCTCGCTGCTGTCGGCGATGCAGCAGCACGACATCGACTACCTGCCGGGCTCGGCCGAGCTGGGCGATTTCGATGCGACCTCGACCACCATCGCGCTGGCGCCGGGCGGCGAGCAGGGCCGACTGCCCCAACAGGCGCTGGAGGCGACCTTCGAGCGCTACTGGAAGGAGTTCGTGGCCCGCCGCGACGGCAAGCGTGAGTGGAAGGACTACACCCCGTACGAGTGGCGCAACGTGGCGGCGTTCGTACGCCTGGGCTGGCGTGACCGCGCCTGGCAGGCCACCGAGTTCTTCTTCAGGGACCGTGCGCCGCAGGCCTGGAACCAGTGGGCCGAGGTGGTCTCGCGCACGCCGCGCAAGCCGTTCTTCGTCGGTGACCTGCCGCACGCCTGGGTAGCCTCGGACTTCGTGCGCTCGGCCTTGGACATGTTCGCGTACAGCCGTGACATGGACGATGCGCTGGTGCTGGCCGCCGGCATTCCGAGCGCCTGGCTGCAGGGCGAGGGCATCGCCGTGCAGGGCCTGCGCACGCCGCAGGGCCAGCTCAACTACCGCCTGCAGCGCAGCGACAAGCAGCTGGTGCTGGAGGTGCAGCCGGGCCTGGTGCCACCGCTCGGTGGCGTGGTGTTGCCGTGGCCGTACGCCGGTGATCCGGGCGAGGCGACCATCAATGGCGAAGCGGCCGAATGGGTCAACAAGGAACTGCACGTGCACCAGCTGCCGGCGCGGGTCGAGATCGATGTACCGAGCGCGGTGCGCCGCGCCGAGCGCAAGGGGCAGTAACGATGAAGCAGCAGGGGGCAAGAGTGCGCACGATCGTGCGCGCCCTGGGGCTGGCCACTGCATTGGCACTGCCGGGCGCCGCGATGGCGGCCGATCCAGCCGCCGGGGCAGCGGCTGATGTCGCCACCGCGCCAGGCATGAGCATGGTCACCTTCAATCTGCATCATGACCGCGAGGACTGGCCACGCCGGCGCCGCACCATCCTGGCCGAACTCAAGCGCCTGCAGCCGGATGCGGTTGCCCTGCAGGAGGTGATCCAACGCCGCAACGTGCGAAACCAGGCGCAATGGCTGGCCAGCCAACTTGGTTACAAGTACGTGTTCGTGTCCACCGATGCGGTCGGCGCGCCCAAGCGCTACGGCAATGCGCTTCTGACCCGGCGGCCGATCCTTGCCCAGGGGGATCATCTGCTGCAGCCCCTGGACGACTACCGCACCGTGGCCCACCTGCGCATCGACGTCGATGGCACGCCGGTAAACGTCTACGCCACGCATCTGAACGAGCGCAGTGATGAGAGCGGACAACGCATCCGTCGCAGCCAGGTCGAGGACCTGCTGCGCTTCATCAGCGCGACGTCGGCGGGCGCACCGGTGGTGATCGCAGGTGACTTCAATGCACTGGTGGATGCCGGCGATCTGAGCGAGCTCCGCAGCCACTACGGCGACAGTTACGGCAGCGTGCACGTCAACACCGATCTGTCCGGGGTCAGTACGCTCAACCGCCACTATTACCAGGCGCCGTCGCGGATCGACCACATCTTCTTCCAGCAGGACGAGATGGTCGCGCGCGAGGCGAAGATCCTGTTCGACCAGCCCGACGACAGCGGTCGCTGGGCCTCGGACCACTACGGCGTGTGGACCCGCCTGCAGTTCGCGCCGAAACCCTGACGGGACACGCTTGGGTAGGTGCCAACCTTGGTTGGCACGGGCGTGTCCGCGTGCACTCGATCAACGGCGCCAACCAAGGTTGACCTCTACCAAAGCGGTGGCCGTGCGCGGGTTGTGCCCTGGTGGGTGCCAACCTTGGTTGGCACGGAGGTGTCCGCTGGCGACCGACCCACGGCGCCGACCAAGGTCGGCCTCTACCAGTGCGCTGTGCGTGCATCAGGTGGGTGCCAACCTTGGTTGGCACGGTTCGGCCCGAAGCGCAAACAAAAACGGCGGGGATCATTGATCCCCGCCGTTTCGCTTTCACGCTATCAAGGAGCGATCAGTTCGCCGGCGGCGTGCGCTTGGCGGCCTCTTCGTCTTCTTCATCAGCCTTGGCTTCTGCAGCCTGGGCTGCAGCGTCGGCATGGCCATCGGCGACCGGATCGATCGACGGCGTCACCACCGCATCAGCGCTCGGGGCGGCGGCTTCGATCGGTGCGGCTTCGACCGCCACCGGAGCGACCGGCTGTTCCACGATCGGCGCAGTCTCGACGATCGGCGTGGCTTCAACGGCCGGGGCGGCCTCCACCACCGGGGCACTCTCACTGGCCACCGGCTTGGTTTCAACCACCGGGGTTGCTTCAACCACCTGCGGCTTCGATTCCACGACCGGCGCGGCCTCGACTGCGACTGGCTTCGCTTCGATCACCGGAGCGGCTTCAACCACCGCGGCCGTTTCAGCCACAACCGGCTTTGCTTCGATGGCCGGCGCAGCAGCGTCCAGCGCCGGTGCGACGTCGGCGACCGGTGCGGCAACGGCCACCGGCTGTGCCGGGGTAGCTGCGTCGATGGCATCGAGCATGCTGGTCTGCACCGGCGAGGACACCGCTTCGGTCTTCGCAGCTTCGACCGGTGCCTGCACTTCAGCCACGACCGGGGCGGCGGCTTCGACCACGGCGCTGCTCACCACCGCGACCGGCGCGGCGACAACGGCGGCGGAAGCACGGGCCGGCTTCTCGGCGTCGACAGCGGCGGGTTCGACTTCGTCATCGAAGTCGAACTCCGGCTGCGAACGCGTGGGCTGCACAGCCGCGACCGGCGCAATGCCGGCAGTGCTGTCGATGTTCGGCTCGGCGCTGTCGGCGTCATCACCGTCATCACCCTCGTCCTGGTCATCACCCAGGGCGTCGCTGCCGGCGGCGTTCTCGGCGCCACCGCGGCGACGACGACGGCCACCACGACGGCCACGGCGACGGCGGGTTGCGCCTTCGCCAGCCTGCTCGCCATTGGCGTCGGTTGCAGCCTCTTCACCGGCAACTGCAACCACGTCGGTCGCACTGGCCGCATTGGCAGCGGTGTCGACCGGTGCGGCCGCTTCCACCGGGGCGACCGGGGCGGTGGCTTCCTGCGCGTTCACCCCATTGGCGGCGACGGCCGTAGCGGCTACGGCTGCAGCTGCGGTCACGGCTTCGGCAGGTGCTTCGGCGGCATTGCGCTGCGGCTTCTCGGCCGGCTTGTCACCGTCCTGCTGCTGCGGGCGCGGCTGCTTGGGCTGCTTCAGCTTCGGCTGCTGCTGGTTCTGGCCCTGCTGCTCGTTGCGCGGCTTGTTCTGCTGCTGCGGCGGCTGCTGGCCATCCTTGTGCTGCGGCTCCTTCTGCTTGCCCTGCTGCGGCTGCTGCTGCGCATTGCCATTGTTGCCGTTGCGGCCGTCCTTGCGCTGCTCGCCGCGGTCCTTGCGGTTGCCGCCATCCTTCTGCTGCTGCGCGTTGCCATTGCCACGATTGTCGTCGCGACGGTCCTTGCGGTCCTTGTTGCGATCCTTGTTGCGGTCCTTGCGACCGCCGTCCTGCTGCTGGCGTGCAGCCGGGGCGGCCGGTGCCGGCGCGGGCGCCGGTTCGCCACCGAACACGCGCTTGAGCCAACCGATCACGCCGCCCGCCGGTGCCGGCGCAACAGGCGCTGCAGCGACCGGGGCCGGAGCGGCCGCGGCCGGCTCCACTTCCTCGCGCACCGGGGCCGGGGAAGTGTGCTTGACCTGGGTCACCGCCGGCGGCGGGATGTTCAGCTGGCCCTTGGTCAGCGCGTGCACCGGCAGCTTGCGCGGGGTGCCGCGCTGGTAGCTGGGCTTGCTGCTTTCTTCACCCAGCTCGTTCTCGCGCAGGCGGGTCACGGTGTAGTGCGGGGTGTGCAGCTGCTCGTCGGCGACGATCACGATCGGCGCCTCGTGGCGCTGTTCGATCTCGCGCAGGGCGCTGCGCTTCTCGTTCAGCAGGTAATTGGCGATCTCCACCGGGGCCTGCACCAGCACCTGCCCGGTGTTCTCCTTCATCGCATGCTCTTCAGCCACGCGGATGATCGACAGCGACAGCGACTCGACACTGCGCATGCGGCCGTGGCCGTCACAACGCGGGCAGACGATCTGGCTGGACTCGCCCAGGCTCGGGCGCAGGCGCTGGCGGCTCATTTCCAGCAGGCCGAAGCGCGAGATGCGGCCGACCTGCACGCGCGCGCGGTCGTACTTCAGCGCGTTGGCGAGGCGGTTCTCGACTTCGCGCTGGTGCTTGTTGGAGGCCATGTCGATGAAGTCGATCACCACCAGGCCGCCCAGGTCACGCAGGCGCAGCTGGCGGGCCACTTCCTCGGCCGCTTCCAGGTTGGTCTGGAACGCGGTGTCCTCGATATCGCTGCCCTTGGTGGCACGCGAGGAGTTCACGTCGACCGCGGTCAGCGCTTCAGTCTGGTCGACCACGATCGAGCCGCCCGACGGCAGGCGCACGTTGCGCTCGTAGGCGCCTTCGATCTGCGATTCGATCTGGAAGCGGTTGAACAGCGGAATGTCGTCCTTGTAGTGCTTGAGCTTGCGCAGGGTCTGCGGCATCACCTGCTGCATGAATTCGCGGGCGTGCTCGTACATCTCCTCGGTGTCCACCAGGATCTCGCCGATGTCGGCGCGCAGGTAGTCACGCAGGGCGCGCACGATCAGGCGCGATTCCTGGTAGATCAGGAACGGGGCGGGCTTGCTCAGTGCCGCTTCGGCAATGGCGCGCCAGACATTGAGCAGGTAGTCCAGGTCCCACTGCAGCTCTTCCGCATCGCGGCCGACGCCGGCGGTACGGATGATCACGCCCATGTCGTCGGGGATGTTCAGCTTGTCCAGGGCGTCCTTCAGTGCGGCCCGGTCTTCGCCTTCGATGCGGCGCGACACGCCGCCGGCGCTGGGCGAGTTCGGCATCAGCACCATGTAGCGGCCGGCCAGCGAAATGAACGTGGTCAGGGCGGCGCCCTTGTTGCCACGCTCTTCCTTGTCGACCTGGACGACGATCTCCTGGCCTTCCTTCAGCAGCTCGCGGATGCCGGCCTTGTTGTGGTCGACACCGGCCTGGAAGTAGTCGCGGGAGATTTCCTTCAGCGGCAGGAAGCCATGGCGGCCACCGCCGTACTCGACGAAGGCCGCTTCCAGCGAGGGCTCGATGCGGAAGATCCGGCCCTTGTAGATGTTGGACTTCTTCTGTTCCTTCGACGGCTGTTCGATGTCGATGTCATACAACGACTGGCCATCCACGATGGCAACACGCAGCTCTTCAGCCTGCGTGGCGTTGATCAGCATTCGCTTCATTGTTGCGTTCCTCGCAAGCGGCTACCGCGCGGAACGCCATGGGGTTTCGCCTCTGGACACGGCTCGCCGCCCATTCGCGCAAGCGCGGGGAGGGCGGCTTGGGTTTCCAGCGCTACGACACCACGGCAGGCCGCGGGAGCGCTTCACTCTTATGGTTTTTGGGTGTTGCAGGGCCGCAGGCAGCTGTCAGCCAGGCTGGAGCGCCACGCGGGACATGTTCAGCACGGTTGCGTGTCAGGCATCCGGCGATGGCCGGGAAGGCCGGTGAGCCGCTAACATGGCCGCCCCGCGGGCGGTGGTCGCGCACTGTGCCGGATTCGTCGGAAGCTGGGCTTCTGGCCCTGAGTAACTTCCAACGAAATCAATCCCTTATCTCGCCCCCCGAGTGTAACAGAATAAACAGCCTGATGACCGCCCAAGACCCCACCAAGCCCGCTGGCGACAAGCCTTCCGTGCGCATGATCACCGTTCCCGCCGACCGCGCCGGCCAGCGCCTGGACAACTTCCTGCTCGGCCAGCTGAAGGGGGCCCCGCGCAGCCTGGTCTACAAGCTGGTGCGCAGTGGCCAGGTGCGGGTCAACGGTGGCCGCGCCAAGGCCGAGCGCAAGCTGGAGGCGGGCGACGAAGTGCGCGTGCCGCCGGTTCGTCTCACTGAAGAGGGAGACAAGGTGGGTCCCCCGGAGGCATTCATGCGCCGGCTGGAGCAGGCCATCGTCTTCGAGGACGCGCGCCTGCTGGCCCTGAACAAGCCCACCGGCGTGGCCAGCCACGGCGGCAGCGGCATCAGCTTCGGCGCCATCGAGACCCTGCGCGCGCTGCGCCCGGGGCAGACCCTGGAGCTGGTCCACCGGCTGGATCGCGACACCTCGGGCCTGCTGATCGTGGCCAAGAAGCGCTCGGCGCTGAGCGAACTGCAGGCGCTGCTGCGTGAAGACCACGGCGCCGGCATCCGCAAGCGCTACCTGACCCTGCTGGCCGGGCGCATGCCCGACGGGGTGATGACGGTCGATGCGCCGCTGCATGTCGGCCTGCGCCAGGGCGGCGAGCGCCATGTGCAGGTCAACGCGATCGGCAAGGAATCGATCAGCCACTTTCGGGTGCTGGAGCGCCGCGGCGGCCATTCCTATTGCGAGGTGCGCATCGAGACCGGCCGTACCCACCAGATCCGCGTGCATGCCCAGCACCTGGGTCATCCGGTGGCCGGCGACGACAAATACGGCGATCCGGCGGTCAACAAGCGGCTTCGTGAGCAGATCGGGCTGAAGCGTCTGTTCCTGCACGCGGCCTCGCTGGAGTTCGCGCTGGACGACGGCAAGAGCCCGTATGTGCTGAACGCGCCGCTGGCCGATGAGCTGGTCGAGGCGCTGGATCGCCTCCGCTGACAATGGCCGGGTAGCGCCGGGGCATGCCCGGCCGCTACCTTGTTCGGGTAGATCCACGCCATGCGTGGATGCGCCCTTCTGGGCCGTTCACCACTTGAACAGCACCAGGCTGATCGCCAAGGTGCCCATGCCGGCCACCAGGCCATATACCGTCTCGTGGCCCTTGGCATAGCGCTTGGCTGCCGGCAGCAGCTCGTCCAGCGCCAGGAACACCATCACGCCGGCGATCAGTCCGAACACCCAGCCAAACGTGGCGTGCGACAGCGATCCTGACAACAGCCAGTAGCCCAGCGCCGCGCCCACCGGCTCAGCCAGGCCGGACAGCAGGCTGGCACTGAACGCGTAGAGCTTGTTCTGGGTGGCGAAGTACACCGGCACCGCGATCGCGATGCCCTCGGGAATGTTGTGGATGGCGATGGCGAACGCCAGCGGCATGCCCACCGACGGGCTTTCCAGCGTAGCGAAGAAGGTCGCCAGGCCTTCCGGGAAATTGTGCGCGGTGATCGCCACCGAGGTCAGCAGCGCGACCCGCTTCAGGTACTCGCGACTGTTTTCGCGGAATGCAGGGTCCTGTTTGTCCAGGCTGTCATGCGGATTGGGAATGAAGTGATCGATCAGCACGATCACGATCACGCCGGCCAGGAAGGCCAAGGTGCCGTAGGTGAAGCCGGTCCGCTCGCCATAGGCCAGGGCGAACGATGCGATGGACTTGTTGAGGATTTCCGATAGCGACACGTAGACCATCGCGCCGCCGGCGAAGGCCAGGCCGAACGCCAGCAGGCGCGGATTGGGGCGGCGCGAGAACAGCACCAGCAGGCTGCCGATGGCAGTGGCCAGACCGGCCGCGAGCGTGACCGCCAGTGCGATCCAGACATTTTCGGGGGGAATCTGCAGCATGTACCGACGCGGTCCTGGTCAACAGACAGCCGCCCCGGATGAGCCCGGGGCGGGGAGGGCGAGGCGGGCGTCGGCTGGCCTCGTCGGGGCGCGCGCGATCAGCCGCCGCGGCGCAGGCGTTCTTCGATGGCGAAGCACTGATCGGGCTTCGGCTGCGGCGGGTTAAAGCTGACCGGTACCTGGATGGTGGCCGGCACGGCAGCGCCGTTGCGGGTGGCAGCCTTGAACTGCCAGCCCTGAACGGCCGTTTTGGCCAGTTCGTCCAGCTGCGGGTTGCCGGCGCCGGTCAACAGGGCGACCTCGCTTGGCTTGCCGTCGGTGCCGATGGTCACCTTGAAGGTGCTGGTGCCGCCTACGCCCATGCAGGCCAGTTCAAGCGGGTACTGCGGTGGCGGCGTCTTCACCGCGGCTACTTCGGTCGGCGGCGGCGGCGGTGGTGCCGGCGGTTCCGACGGGCCACAGCCGGCCAGGCCGGTCGCAGCAATCAGGGACAGGCTCAGCAAGCGTACGTTCATGGCAGTTGCTCCGTCAGGGCCGAAGTCTTCGCAGCGCAGATGAAGTCGTTCTCGCTCAGGCCGCCCACGTCGTGGGTGGAAAAGCGCACCACAGCGCGGTCGTAGTGCACGCCCAGGTCCGGATGGTGGTCCTCGCGGTGGGCAATCCAGGCCAGCGCGTTCACGAAGGCCATGGTGGCGTAGTAATCCTTGAAGCGGAAGGTGCGCGTCAGGGCCTGTCCGCCCTCGCTCAGCTCCCAGCCGGGAATCTGCGGCAGCAGTTCGGCCAGGCGGGCTTCGCCGAGCTTGTGGTCGCTGCCTTTGCGCGGCACGCAACGGGCCTGGGCCAGTGGAATCAGGTCGGCCATGGGAATCTCCACCTCGTGTTGACTGAACAATGCGCCGGACGGTGTATAAATCGAATGAGCGGCTGACGCTTACTTGGCTAGAATAGCCTGATGATCCAGATCTCCGACACTGCCCAGACCCATTTCCGCAAGCTGATCGAACGCGAGAGCGTGCCCGGCATGGGTGTGCGCTTGAGCGCGGTCGATCCCGGCACCCCGCGCGCCGACGCCCGGCTGGAGTTCGCCGAACCGACCGACCTGCTCGGCGACGAGTGGGCGGTGGACTGCGATGGTTTCACGCTCTACGTTGATGCCGGCAGCGTCGGTTGGCTCGATGGCGCCGAGATCGACATCGTCGCCGGCAGTGCCGGTACCCAGCAGCTGACCATCAAGGCGCCGCGCATCAAGGGCGAAGCGCCCGGCGATGCCGCCTCGCTGGTCGAGCGCGTGCACTGGGTGGTGGAAAACGAAATCAATCCGCAGCTGGCCTCTCATGGCGGCAAGGTGGCCGTGCAGGAAGTTTCGGCCGAAGGCGTGGTGCTGCTGCGCTTCGGTGGCGGTTGCCAGGGCTGCGGCATGGCCGACGTGACCCTCAAGCAGGGCATTGAAAAGACCCTGATGGGCCGCGTGCCGGGCGTGACCGCCGTGCGCGACGCGACCGACCACGACAGTGGCCACGCGCCGTATATCCCTCGCGGCAACGCCGCCTGATCGCTGACGCGTGCCTCTGACCCGGGCCGAGCAGTTCATCGACCTGCTGCTGGCCCGCCAGCAGCCCAGGGCCGTCCTGGAGAAAACCACGCGCCTGCCGTACGGCTGGGCGCTGTGGCTGCGCTCGCTCGGTCCGTTGCCGCGGCCGCTGCACGCCAGCGAGTTGATCGCGGTGCTGCTGCCGCGTCCGCTGCCGGGGCCACCCGGGCAGTTGCCCCGGTTGTCACCCTGGCAAGCGTTGCGCCGTCTGTTCTGGCAGGACTGGGATGCTGCGCCGCGCGACCAGCGCTGGATGCGCTGGGTCTCGGCCTTGGCCAGTGCGCTGCTGCATCTGCTGTTCTTCATGCTGCTGCTATGGGTGGCAGTGATCCGCACCTCGGCGCCGGAAGAACAAGGCGCCGAGGGCGAGCGCGTGCAGGTGGAGTTCGTCGGTCGCGCTACCCAGGAGGGCGGTGGCGATCAGCCAGGTGCGGAAGCGGCGGCCGCTGCACCGCCGGGCCAGGTTGCAGCTGGCCAGAACGCATGGGCCGCAACGGCGCCTGAGCCGCGTCCGGCGTCCGCGTCGGCAGCTGCGTCCGCACCCGCTCCGGCTGCAGTGGCCAGCGTGCCACCGCCGCCCGCCGAATCCGAGCCGGCGCCGGTCGCGGCACCGCCGCCGTCTCCGGTGCAGGCCACCGAAGTAGCCGAGGCCAGTGCGGATTTCGTGGTGCCGCCTGTCAGCGTGCCGCGCACGGAGATCAGCATCGTGCCGCGCGACACGGTACCGACGGTGCGCGAGCGCAGCGTGCAGCCGCTGCAGGCGCCGCCGGCCCCTGCCGCACTGCGTGCGCCGGAGATCGCGGTGCGGACGCCGCAGCTGCGTGACATCCCGGTGCAGGAGCGTGAAATCAGTACGGTCGATGCACCGGCGATATCGCAGCCGCTGCGCACGGCCGATGTACAGGTCCGTGTGCCGCAGCGCGATGTGCAGGTGCGCGAGCGCGAAGTGCAGGCCGTGGTCGATCCGCAGGTACGGATGGCTGCTGTGGCCGGGCGCGAGCCGACCGTGCGTGCGCCGGCAGGCCGTGACCTGCAGGTGCGCGAGCGCGAAGTTGCGTCGGCACCCGCGGCGGCGCCTTCAACGTCCAGTGGCAGCGCGCCAGCGGCAACGCCGGCGTCTGCGGCCAGTAGCACTGCAACCCAGGCCAACAGCAGCACGCCACGGCCATCCGCCTCCAGCACGACACCGGCCCAGGCCGGCGCGCGTCCGGCTTCCAACCCGGGCAACTGGGCTACGCCTGCCAAGGGCGACGACTGGGGCGCGTCGAGCCGCAACCACGACGGCGCCAGCAGGGGCGCAAGCCAGGCCAGTGCCGCCGGCAAGGGCAATGGCCTGTTCAATGCCGACGGCAGCGTGCGCGTGCCGGGGCAGGAAGGTGGCGGTCACGCCGAACGTGGTGCCCCCGGGGGCGCCAACGATGGCTGGAGCAAGGAGCGCATCGCGCAGTCTGGCACCTGGTTGAAGCGACCGCCGTACGACTACACGCCGACCTCATTCGACAAGTACTGGGTGCCGCAGGAATCACTGCTGGCCGAATGGGTGCGCAAGGGCATCAAGTCGATGGAGATTCCGTTGCCGGGCACCGGTACGAAGATCTCCTGCGTGATCTCGATCCTGCAGGCGGGTGGCGGCTGCGGCCTCACCAATCCGAACATGCAGGACCAGCCGGCGGTGGCACGGCCGCCGCCGGAAGTTCCGTTCAAGAAAGAGCTGCAGGAAGATAACGGGAGCCGGTAGGCAAGGGGCGCGCCACGCCCTGGCCGGCGCGCGCTTTGGTAGGTGCCGACGTTGATTGGCACAGAAGCGCCGACCAAGGTCGGCCTCTACCAAGGCACCAGCGCATGCCGACCAAGGTCGGCCTCTACCAGGGCATTGCCCTACGCGCTCTGCGACAGGAACACCCAGAACGGCACGTCGCGGCCGACCCAGTCGCGGCTGGCTTCGTCGATCACGTCCAGCAACGTGTCGAAATCCTTCTGTGTGGAGGCGCGCAACGTATCCACGTCGGCCAGGAACAGCGCGTAACCGTCGGCCGGCAGCCATTGCAGATCACGCAGGTTGTCCGACAGTGCATCCCAGTTGCCGCCGAAGCCAGCCGGGAAATCCAGCTGCGCCGCCAGCCGGGCGAGCAGGGTGCGCTTGTCGGCCACGCCTTCCAGATCGATGCGGATCACCTTCAGTCCGGCATCGCGCATCGCTGCGGCCAGTGCGTCGATGTCGTCGCTGTCGATGGCGTAGACGCCGGCATTGTTGATGTCATGCAGGCCGAGGCCGAAATCATCGTGGCTCATCACTGCGCTCCCTGGGCTGGTACGGTGAAGCTGCGGAACGATGCGTAGTGGTCGTCGGTGTAGTACCACGCCTCCGGCGGATCGCCGCCGGTGACGATGCGGCGCGTGCCACGGGTGCGCGCGCCGGGGGTGTCCACGGTGTATTCGCGGTAGTAACCGCGCGGACGCTGCGGCAGCTGCTGTTCGCGGTTGCCGAAGGTGCTGCCATCCTGGCGGTGCGGGAACGGCCCGCCGCGCTGGATCAGCGCGATCGTCTGCAGGGCTTCGGCGGGCAGGAAGGCGGGCAGACCGTTGCCCTTGCCGGGCGTGGCCGTGGCCGGTGCGCGCGCGGCAGGCGCCCCCTGCAGGTCCGGCGCGAACTGCGGCGCCGGCGGGCGCTGCATGAAATGGTTGACGACCAGGCCGAGCAGCAGCAGGGCGATGGCGGTGATCAGCAGCCGGGGGTTGCGCATGGGCAAGGAAACGGGCGAGGGTGGTGCTCGCACTGTAGCGCCTGCGCGCTGCACGGTGCATGAGGACGGCGCTGCGTCACCGCTGCGTAACAATTGCCGTCGTGCTCACCGGCAGGACGCAATTTCCTTTACATCCCCCTTGGTAATCTGGCGGTCTGTCCCCATCATTCACCGCGCAACGCCCGACACCGTCGGGTGCCCTCGCAATCAGGAGATGCATCATGGCCTATACCCTGCCCAAGCTGTCCTACGCCTACGACGCGCTGGAACCGCATATCGATGCGGCGACGATGGAAATCCATCACACCAAGCATCACCAGACCTACATCAACAACGTCAACGCGGCGCTGGAAGGCACCGAGTACGCTGACCTGCCGGTCGAAGAACTGGTGAAGAAGCTCAAGTCGCTGCCGGAGAACCTGCAGGGTCCGGTGCGCAACAACGGTGGCGGCCATGCCAACCACTCGCTGTTCTGGACCGTGATGGCACCGAACGCGGGCGGTAACCCGGTGGGCGACGTGGCCAAGGCCATCGACAAGGACCTGGGCGGCTTCGACAAGTTCAAGGACGCCTTCACCAAGGCAGCGCTGACCCGTTTCGGCAGCGGCTGGGCCTGGCTGAGCGTGACTCCGGACAAGAAGGTGGTGGTCGAGAGCACCGGCAACCAGGACAGCCCGCTGATGGAAGGCAACACCCCCATCCTCGGCCTGGACGTGTGGGAACACGCGTACTACCTGAAGTACCAGAACCGCCGCCCGGAATACATCGGCGCGTTCTTCAACGTCATCGACTGGAACGAAGTCGAGCGCCGTTACCAGGAAGCGATTGCCTGATCTCGTTGGCTAGATGAAATGAAAAGGCCGGGGGAGACCCCGGCCTTTTTGTTTTCCGCATTGGTAGTGCCGGCCGCTGGCCGGCAGCCCTGGAATGCAGGCCAGTGGCCGGCACTACCTATTCGGCCGTGGCCGTATCGCCCTGCAGGCGCAGGGTGGCCATTACGCCCAGACGCAGGCCCGGCAGGTCACCGTCGGCCGGCAGCAGGATCGGCTGCTGGCGGATGCCGCCGAAGTGCTTGACCTGGAACAGCACGTCCAGGCCATGACCACTGGCGCCACCGCCGCTGGCTGCCGGCGGCTCGGGGCGGCCGCCCGGATTGCGCCGGGCCGGCTGGAACCCCGGGGTACTGCGCACGAGCTCGACGGTGGTTGCCGAGAAATCACCGGCGATCAGGCTGGGCATGCCCTCGGCGGTGGCGCCTATCCAGGTCATCAGGTCGCTGGTCTGGTGCTGGCGGGCAGTGGCCTCGTCCGGGTCCGGGCGCAGCCGTGCCACATAGATGTTGACCAGCGCCTGGCCCAGCTTCAGCCGCATCATGCCGGCGGCGCTGAAGGTTCCGGGTGGGTGCAGCAGGGTTACGCCATCCTCGCTGACCGGCAGCCGGGTCAGCATCGCGTTGCCGTGCCGCAACGGCTGGCTGGGCGGATCGGCGGTAACGAAGTCGCAGCTGTAGCGCAGCCGGCTGGCCAGCCAGCAGGCCGGATTGCGGCCCTGCTGCTGCAGCACCTGCTGTACGGAGATCACGTCCGGCTGCAGCTCGGTGAGCAGGTGCGCCACCTGTTCGCGGCGCTGCTTCCACTGCGCATCATCGCGGCTGGGCAGTTCCAGCGCGGCCACGGTCAGCTGCCGGGGCTCGGCCTCACCGCTGGCGGCGGCCGGTGCCTGCGGCCGCGCCTGTGCCTGCAACGCCAGCAGCAGCACGAGACAGCTGAGCAGGAGACGGGCGTGGGCGAGGGGGCGCATAACGATAAGTTTACGCTTTTGTCGTGCAGGTGCCGTGACTTCCGGCATGTAGTGACGTTGCCTGCCATGGATTGGCACCGTTGTCATGCAGCCCTGCAGCGTGCTTCGCAAGCCCCGCTTCCGGTAACCTTGCGCCTTTCGCTTTGCAGGATTGCCTTACAGGATGAGCCACGACGCAGTTGCCCCCATCGCCGGCCAGGGAAAGATGCCGCGCCAGATCCCGTACATCATCGGCAATGAGGCCTGCGAGCGGTTCAGTTTCTACGGGATGCGCAACATCCTGGTGCAGTTCCTGATCACCTCGCTGCTGCTGCAGGAAATCACTGCGGAAGGCCGTGCCGGTGAAGCCAAGGACATCATGCACAGCTTCATGATCGGCGTGTATTTCTTCCCGCTGCTCGGAGGCTGGCTGGCCGACAGGTTCTTCGGCAAGTACCACACCATTCTCTGGTTCAGCCTGGTCTACTGTGCCGGCCATCTGTGCCTGGCGCTGTTCGAGAACAGCCGCGAGGGCTTCTTCCTCGGTCTGGGCCTGATCGCGCTGGGTGCCGGTGGCATCAAGCCGCTGGTGGCCTCGTTCATGGGCGACCAGTTCGACCAGAGCAACAAGCACCTGGCCAAGATCGTTTTCGACGCCTTCTACTGGATCATCAACTTCGGCTCGCTGTTCGCCTCGCTGCTGATCCCGCTGGTGCTGAAGAACTGGGGCCCGCAGTGGGCGTTCGGCATCCCGGGCATCCTGATGTTCATCGCCACCTTCGTGTTCTGGCTGGGCCGCAAGCGCTACGTGCTGGTGCCGCTCCCGCCGAAGGACCCGCATTCGTTCGCCAACGTGGTGCGTACCGCGCTGACCACGCGCGTGGCCGGCCAGGGCCGTCCGGGCCTGGTGATCGCCGTACTCGGCCTGGTCCTGGCAGTGGCCTCGTTCGGCCTGGTTGGCTCGCTGGGCATCGTCATCTGCCTGTGCCTGGCGCTGGTGTCGATCCTGGCCGGTATTGGCGGTGGCACCTGGATGCAGCTCGATCGCGCCCGTGGCCTGCACCCGACCGAAGCCGTGGAAGGTGTACGCTCCGTGCTGCGCGTGCTGGTGATCTTCGCGCTGACCACGCCGTTCTTCTCGCTGTTTGACCAGAAGGCCTCGACCTGGGTCCTGCAGGGCCAGCAGATGCAGATGCCGAGCTGGTTCACCGCCTCGCAGATGCAGGCGCTGAACCCGCTGCTGGTGATGATCCTGATTCCGTTCAACAACCTGGTGCTGTACCCGGCCCTGCGCCGCTTCGGCTTCGAGCCGACCGCGCTGCGCCGCATGACCGCCGGCATCGCCTTCAGTGGCCTGGCCTGGATCGTGGTCGGCGGCATCCAGGTGGTGATGGACGGTGGCAATGCCATGTCGATCTTCTGGCAGATGGTGCCGTATGCGCTGCTGACCTTCGGTGAGGTGCTGGTCTCGGCCACCGGCCTGGAGTTCGCCTACAGCCAGGCGCCGCAGGCGATGAAGGGCGTGGTGATGAGCTTCTGGAACCTGACCACCACCATCGGCAACCTGTGGGTGCTGCTGTCCAACGCTGCTGTGCGCAACGATGCGGTGACCCACAAGATCGCCAGTACGGGCCTGAGCGAGGCGGCATTCCTGATGTTCTTCTTCGCCGGTTTCGCCTTCGTTGCGGCGTTGGCCTTCGGTTGGTACGCGAAACGCTATCGTATGGTCGACAACTACCGTAGCGCCTGAGCCTGACATGACCCCCGTCAATCTGCTGTTGATCGCCATCACCGCCCTCCTGTCGTGGATGGCGTTCAACAACCGCAAGCTGGCCGACCGCCTGATCCTGTGGCCGCCGGCCATCGACCGTCACCGCCAGTACGACCGGCTGGTGACCTATGGCTTCATCCACGCCGACTGGTCGCACCTGATCTTCAACATGATCACCCTGTTCTTCTTCGGGGGATTCATCGAGAGCGTGATGGTGCAGCTGACCGGCAGCTACCTGACCTATCCGGCGTTCTACATCGGTGCGCTGCTGGTCTCGATCCTGCCCAGCTACCTGAAGAACCAGAAGAACCCGAACTACCTCAGCCTGGGCGCGTCCGGTGCGGTGTCGGCGGTGTTGTTCGCCTTCATCCTGATCAAGCCGTGGTCGATCATCCTGGTGTTCTTCATCCCGGCACCGGCCATTGTCTATGCCGCGTTCTACGTGGGCTACAGCATCTGGATGGACAAGCGCGGTGGTGATCGCATCAACCACAGCGCCCACCTGGCGGGCGCGGCGTTCGGTGTGATCTTCATGCTGGCCATGCAGCCGAGCATCTTCAACCACTTCCTGCGCGAACTCTCCAACCCGACCTTCCGCCTGGGCGGCGGTTGAGGGGGCTGGGGTCGGATCCACTGGATCCGCCCCCGGGGGGCAGGGACCCGCTCCTGATCAGGCGCGGGTCTGCTGGCCGTAGGTGTCCAGCAGGCGGGCGAATACCTCTTCGCCGATGCGCTGGAAATCCTGATCTTCGGTCTGCCCTTCCACCGCCAGCTGCAGCAGGCCCTCCAGCAGGGCGCGGTCGGTGTCGGAATGGGAATCGCTGGGGTGCATCGGAGCCTCCGCGGTGGTGCGCATGATCAACGGTCGCAAGGGCCGTGCCAGCATGGCCGTACCCCTCCACAGGCGATAGCGGCCGTCCTCGCTCCAGCTTGAGGGTCGAAAACTGACGTGAATGGATTGGACTTGCCCCTGTTCAGGCTTCACGCGATCATGGCGCCCGGCTGCGCACCATCCACGCAGTCGCCGCAGGAGACAGTTCCATGGCTTCGGTCACGCCCCCCGGTCTGGCCTATGAGGTCGAACACGACCTGGCCAACCATCGCTTCACCGCCCGTGTGCGCGGACAGCTGGCGGTGCTCGATTACCAGATCAAACGCAGGCGCATGATCATCACCCACACCGAGGTACCCGAGCCGATTGCCGGCCGTGGCATCGCAGGTGAGCTGACCCGCGTGGCACTGCGCTTTGCCCGCGAGCAGAAGTACAAGGTGGTGCCGGCATGTTCCTACGCCGAGGCCTTCCTGCAGCGGCACGAGGAGTACCACGACCTGCTCGCTGGCTGAATGCCAGCGGGCCACGCTTCAGCCATGGCAGGCGATGATGTACAAACATGAACAGGGGATCCCGATGAAGATTGGAAACAACCGGCCATTGCACGGCAGCGTGCTGGCCGGCGTGGTGGGCGTGCTGTTGCTGGCCGGTTGCCAGCGTGAAAGCGAGCCGGCACCGGCGACCGACGCGGCCCCCGCCGCCGAGGCCACTGCCGCAGGTGAAACGCCGGCCCCGGAAGCGCCGCTGGACCTGCGCGACGTGATCGAGAACAACGAGCGCGAAGTGGTGGGCATCAGCTACCCGGCCGGCATCGATCGCTACCCGGGCCTGGCGCGCGCGCTGCAGAACTACGCAACCAGCGCACGCAGCGACCTGCAGCAGGCACTGGACGGGCTCGGCAATGACAAGCCGACCATGCCCTACGAACTGTCGTTGAGCTTCGAAAAGCTGCTGGAAACGCCGCAGCTGGTGGTGGTCAGTGCCGATGGCAGCCGCTATACCGGTGGCGCCCACGGCGAGCCGCTGGTGGCGCGTTTCGTGTGGCTGCCGGCGCAGCAGCAGATGCTCAGTGCCGACAAGCTGGTGGCCGATGCCAAGGGCTGGAAGGCGATCAGTGATTTCGTCGCCGACCAGCTGCGCGAACGCGTGGCCACCCGCCTCAGTGGCGAGGACATGGACCCGGCCCAGCTGCAGGAATCGCTGCGTAACGCATCGCGCATGATTGCCGACGGTACCGGCCCCCAGGCCGACAATTTCAGCCAGTTCCAGCCGCTGACCAACGACAAGGGGCAGATCACCGCGCTGCGCTTTGTTTTCCCGCCGTACCAGGTGGGTCCATACTCGGACGGCACCCAGACCGCCGACGTACCGGCGGCGGTGCTGTTGCCGCACGTGGCCAAGGACTACGTGGAGCTGTTCGCACGCGGTTGACCGCAGTCGAGGAGGTGGCGTGGATACAGGGTTGCAGGAGCGGGTCGCCGGCCTGCTGCAGGAAGCCGGGGTCCGCATCGGCGGCACCCAGCCACAGGACATCCAGGTGCATGACCCGCGCTTTTTCGCGCGGGTCATGGCGCACGGCTCGCTCGGCCTCGGCGAGAGCTACATGGACGGTTGGTGGGATGCCAACGTCCTCGATGAATTCCTCGTCCACCTGATGCAGGCACACCTGGATGAACGGGTGCACGGTTGGCGCGAAGTGGCCGATGCGCTGAAGGCGCGCCTGTTCAACCTGCAGGTCGGGCAGGGCAGCTACGAAGTGGGCCGCCGCCACTACGATCTTGGCAACGACCTCTACCAGGCCATGCTCGGCCAACGCCTGGTGTACAGCTGCGGCTACTGGCGCAATGCCGGTGATCTCGATGCCGCGCAGGAGGCCAAGCTGGACCTGGTCTGCCGCAAGCTGGGGCTGCGCCCCGGGCAGCGTGTGCTGGACATCGGATGTGGCTGGGGTGAAGCCCTGAAGTTCGCAGCAGAGCGCTACGGCGTCAGCGGCGTCGGCGTGACCATTTCGCAGGAACAGGCCGGGTTCGCACGCGAACTGTGCGCCGGCCTGCCGATCGAGATCCGCTTGCAGGACTATCGCGAATTGGATGAGCCGTTCGATGCGATCTTCTCGATCGGCATGTTCGAGCATGTCGGCGACAAGAACTACGCCAGTTTCTTCGAGGTGGCCAGGCGCTGCCTGTCTTCGCGCGGGTTGCTGCTGCTGCACACCATCGGCACCAACATCTCGCGGCATCGCACCGATCCGTGGATCGCGCGCTACATCTTCCCCAATTCAATGCTGCCGTCGGCGGTGCAGATCAGCAAGGCGTTCGAAGGGCGCTTCGTGCTGGAGGACTGGCACAACTTCGGCACCGACTACGACCTCACCCTGCAGGCTTGGCGACGCAACGTGGAAGCGGCGTGGCCGCAGCTGGACGCGCGCTACGACGAGCATTTCCGCCGCATGTGGCGGTTCTACCTGGCCGGATCGATGGCCACCTTCCGCTGCCGGCACGCGCAGCTGTGGCAGCTGGTGCTGTCGCCGGAAGGCGTGCCGGGCGGGTACGTGGCGCCGCGCTGAAGCCAGCGCGGGGCGGAAACCCCGGGGTCAGATCCCTTTTCTCAGAAAAGGGCTCTGACCCCAACCACAACAAAAAACCGCCCGGTTTCCCGGGCGGTTTTTCGTTTCAGGCTACTGCGCGGGCGATCAGTTGCCGGCGCCGGTCAGGCCACGCTTTTCCAGCAGCGGTTCGATCTGCGGCTCGTGGCCGGCGAAATCGCGGAACAGCTGCATCGCGTCGACGCTGCCGCCCTTGGACAGCAGGGTGGCGCGGAAGTGGTCGCCGTTCTTGCGGCTCAGGCCGCCGTTGTCCTTGAACCACTTCTGGGTGTTGGCGTCGAGCACTTCCGACCAGATATAGGCGTAGTAACCGGCCGAATAGCCGCCCATGATGTGGCTGAAGTACGGGGTCTTGTAGCGCGGCGGCACCGGCGCGTAGTAGATGCCGTCCTTCTCCAGCGCGGCGCGCTCGAAGGCCATCACGTCCTTGGCGGCCGGCACCTGGTCGGCGCCGATCTGGTGCCAGCGCTGGTCCAGCATGGCCGCACCCAGGTACTCGGTGGTAGCGAAGCCCTGGTTGAACTTGGCTGCCGCCAGCACCTTGTCCAGCAGTGCCTGCGGCATCGCCGAACCATTCTGGTAGTGCTTGGCGTAGTTCTTCAGGATGACCGGGTTGTCGGCCCACATCTCGTTGACCTGCGAGGGGAACTCGACGAAGTCACGCGGCACCGAGGTGCCCGAGAAGTACGGGTACTTCACGTTGGAGAACATGCCGTGCAGGGCGTGGCCGAACTCGTGGAACGTGGTGTTCACCTCGTCCCAGGTCAGCAGGGTCGGCTGGCCGGCCGGCGGCTTCGGAATGTTCAGGTGATTGGCGACCACCGGCTTGAAGCCGGTCAGCTTGGACTGCGAGACGTAGGAGTTCATCCACGCGCCACCGCGCTTGGAGGCGCGTGCATACGGGTCGAAGATGAAGATCGCCAGCTGGCTGCCGTCGGCGTCGAACACGTCGTAGACGGTGACGTCATCGTGGTAGACCGGCAGGTCGGTGCGCTGCTTGAAGGTCAGGCCGAATTCCTGGCCCGCGGCGTAGAACACGCCGTTCTCCAGCACGTTCTTCATTTCGAAGTACGGCTTCAGCTGCGACTCGTCGAAGTTGTACTTGGCCTGGCGCACCTTCTCGCTGTAGAAGGCCCAGTCCCACGGTTCCAGCTTGAACGTCGGCTTGCCAGCGGCCTTCTGTTCCTGGTCGATCATCGCCTGCAGGTCGGCGGCTTCACGCTTGGCGTTGGCCACCGCGGCCGGGGCCAGCTTGCCCAGCATCGCGTTGACCGCTTCGGGGGTCTTTGCGGTCTGGTTGGTCAGGTTGTAGGCGGCGAAGTTCGGGAAGCCCATCAGCTTGGCCTTGTCGGCGCGCAGCTGCATGATGCGCGAGACCAGCGCGGTGTTGTCGAACTCACCGCCGCGGCTGCCGCGGCTCACCGATGCTTCGTAGATCTTCTGGCGCAGGGCGCGGTTGGCCAGGTTGGTCAGCGGCGGCTGGCCGGTGGTGTTGAGCAGGGTGATCACGTACTTGCCGTCCTGGCCGCGGGCCTTGGCGGCTTCGGCGGCGGCGGCGATCTGCTCCTTGGACAGGCCGTCCAGTTCCTTGACGTCGTCGACGGTGATCGCCGAAGCGTTCACCTCCGACTGCACGTTCTGGCTGAACTTGGTCCCCAGGTTGGCCAGCTCGGCGTTCATCTCCTTCAGCTTGGCCTTGTCGGCGTCGGACAGCTTGGCGCCTGCGCGCACGTAGTTGTCGTAGTACTTCTCGACCAGGCGCACGCCTTCGGCGTCCAGGCCCAGCTGGCTGCGGGTGTCATACAGCGCCTGGATGCGGGCGAACAGCTTGCCGTTCAGCGCGATCGCATCGCTGTGCGCGGCGAACTTCGCCGAGTAGTCGGCCTGCAGCTTCTTGCGGGTGTCGTTGGTGTCGGCACCGACCAGGCTGAAGAACACGGTGGTCGCGCGGTCGAGGACATCACCGCTCTTTTCCAGGGCGATGATGGTGTTGTCGAAGGTCGGCTTGGCCTTGTTGTTGGCGATGGCCTCCACTTCCTTCAGCTGCTGCGCCATGCCGGCGTCGAAGGCCGGGGCGAAGTCGCTGTCCTTGATCTTGTCGAACTGCGGGAAGTGCAGCGGCAGCGGGCTTTCGGCGAAGAACGGATTGGCCTGCTGGGCGGTGCTGCTGGCGGCCGGGGTGGCGGCGCCGGCCGAGAAGGCGGGCAGGGCAAGGCCGAGGGACATGGCCACGGCAAGGGCAAGGCGGGTGGTCAAGGCAGGAACTCCGGTAAGGCAAACAAGGGCCCGAGGGTAACCCGGCCGGCGGCGCCCGCACTTGTGTCAAAAGGCATGTTGCCGCGGCCGGGCGCGGGTACCATGCATTCACCGCCCACGGTTCACCGCCATGACCACTGCCTACGATTTCAGCTTCCGCGACCTCGACGGCCAGCCACAGGCCCTCGCCGGGTACCGGGGTCACCCGCTGTTGCTGGTCAATGTCGCCAGCCGCTGTGGCTTCACCCCGCAGTACACCGGGCTGGAACAGCTGTGGAAGGAATATCGCGAGCGTGGCCTGGTGGTGATCGGCTTCCCATGCAACCAGTTCGGCGCGCAGGAGCCGGGGGACGCCGCGCAGATCCGCCAGTTCTGTTCGCTGGATTATCCGGTCAGCTTCCCGCTTTCGGAGAAGATCGAGGTCAACGGCGAGGGGGCTGATCCGTTGTGGGCATGGCTTTCACACGAGAAGCGCGGCCTGCTGGGTAGCGCCCGCATCAAGTGGAATTTCAGCAAGTTCCTGGTCGATCGCCAGGGGCGGGTGGCTGCGCGCTTTGCGCCAACCACCAGGCCGGAACAGCTGCGCAGCGCGATTGAAGCGCTGCTGTGAAGGGGGTAGTGCCGGCCGCTGGCCGGCAATCCCGGAGCGCACGGAGAGCCGGCCAGCGGCCGGCACTGCCGTTGCAGATCATTTCTCGACGAACGCGCGCTCGAACACGTAGTGACCCGGCTGGCCGATGCGCGGCGAGACCTGGAAGCCGCGGGCATCGAGCACGCTGCGCAGATCAGCCAGCATCTGCGGGCTGCCGCAGATCATCGCGCGGTCGTTTTCCGGGCTCAGCTCCGGCAGGCCGAGGGTGCGCTGCATCTGGCCGCTTTCCATCAGCTGGGTCAGGCGGCCCTGGTTGGCGAACGGCTCGCGGGTGACGGCCGGGTAGTACAGCAGCTTGTCGCCGATCATCTCGCCCAGGAACTCCTGCTCACGCAGTTCCTTCTCGAAGTAATCGCGGTAGGCCAGATCCTTCTCGTAGCGCACGCCGTGGCAGAGGATCACCTTCTCGAAACGCTCGTAAGTTTCCGGGTCCTTGATGACCGACAGCCACGGCGCCATGCCGGTGCCCGTGCCCAGCAGGTACAGGTTCCTGCCCGGGTGCAGGTCGCTGATCAGCAGGGTGCCGGTGGGCTTCTTGCCGACCAGCACCTTGTCGCCCGGCTTGATGTGCTGCAGGCGCGAGGTCAGCGGGCCGTCCTGCACCTTGATGCTGAAGAACTCCAGGTGCTCTTCCCAGTTGGCGCTGGCGATGGAATAGGCGCGCAGCAGCGGCCGTGCCTCGGTTTCCAGGCCGATCATCACGAACTGGCCGTTCTCGAAGCGGAAGCCGCTGTCGCGGGTAGTGGTGAAACTGAAGTAGGCATCGGTCCAGTGACGGACCTCAAGCACCGTTTCGGCGCCGAAAGCGGAGGACATGGGCGTATCTATCGGAAGTCGTCGGGGTTGATTCTATCTCAAATGAGATGGGTTCTCATTGGGCGGAACGAGAGGCGTTCTCAGCGGTAACCCGCCGCCTGCAGCTCGAACAGCTCGGCGTACCGTCCTCCCTGGGCCATCAGCTGCGCATGGGTGCCGCTGGCCTCGATGCGGCCATCGGCCAGCACCAGGATGCGATCGGCCATGCGTACCGAAGAGAAACGGTGGGAAATCAGCACTGCCGTACGATTATCCGCCAGCTCCCTGAACCGCTGGAACACTTCGAACTCACTGCGCGCGTCCAGCGCTGCCGTTGGCTCATCCAGGATCATCACCTGCGCATTGCGCATCCACGCGCGGGCAATGGCGATCTTCTGCCACTGGCCACCGGACAGGTCCACGCCCTGCTTGAAGCGGCGCCCGATCAGCTGGTCGTAGCCGCCGGGCAGGTCGTCGATCACTTCCTCGGCCATGCCTCGTCGCGCGGCATCGGCGATGCGTGCCTGGTCGTCCATCGCCTCGACCTGGCCGACGCCGATGTTCTCGCCGGCGCTGAGGTTGTAGCGCACGAAGTCCTGGAAGATCACCCCGAGGTTTGCGCGCAGGTCGTCCAGGTCGTAGTCGCGCAGGTCGCGGCCGTCGAGCAGGATGCGGCCTTCGTCGGGCTCGTACAGCCGTGCCAGCAGTTTCACCAGCGTGGTCTTGCCCGCGCCGTTCTCGCCGACCAGGGCCAGCACTTCGCCGGCCTGCAGCTGGAAATCGAGGTGGCGCACCGCCCACTGTTCGGCATCGGGATAGCGGAAACCGACGTTCTCGAACACGAAACCCTGCTGGATCGGCTGCGGCACGCGCACCGCACCTTCGCGCGAGTGGATTTCCGGCTCGATCTGGAAGAACGAGAACAGGTCGTCCAGGTACAGTGCCTGGCTGGCCACCTGCGAGAAGCCGATCAGCAGGCCTTCCAGCAGCTGGCGCAGGCGCAGGAAGCTGCCGGCGAGGAAGGTCAGGTCGCCGATCGAAAAGTCGCCGCGTACCGTACGCCAGGCAATGTAGGCGTAGGCGGTGTAATACCCCAGCGTGCCCAGCGCGGCCAGCAGCGTGCCCCAGAACGCGCGGCGCCGGGCCAGTGCACGGTTGGCCTGGAACAGCGCCACCGACAGCCGCCGGTAGCGTTCCACCAGGAAGCGGTGCAGGTTGTAGATCTTCACTTCCTTGGCCGTTTCCACGCTGGCACCGAGCTGGCGCAGGTAGTCGAGCTGGCGGCGCTCGGGCGTCCACTGGAAGTTGAGGCTGTAGCCGGCCGCGTTGAAGTGCGATTCGCCGATGAAGGCCGGCACCAGTGCCAGCGCCAGCAGCAGGATCAGCCACGGCGCGTAGACCAGCAGGCCGACAGCGAGGCTGGCCACGGTGATCGCGTCCTGGACCTGGCCGAACAGCTGGCTCATCAGGTTCATCCGGCCCATGGTCTGGCGCCGCGCACGGTCCAGCTTGTCCTGCAGGTCCGGGTCCTCGAAGTCCTCCAGATCCAGCGTCGCCGCGTGTTCCATCAGCCGGATGCTGGTGACGTTGGCGAACAGCTCGGAGAGCAGGGCATCGGCGTAGCTGACCAGCCGGCCGAGCAGGTCCGAGGCGATGGCCAAGCCGAATTCCAGCGCCAGCAGGCCCAGCAGCGGATTCAGCACGCCGCTGGACAGCGCTTCGCCCAGCGGCGGGAAGCCCGCGTCGTGCTGGCTCAGGTGCAGGGCGCTGTCGATGATCAGCTTGCCGACGTACAGCATCGCCACCGGCAGCAGCGCGCGGATCAGGCGCAGCCCCAGGCTGGCCAGGGTGAGCGCGGGACTGGTCTTCCAGACCATGCGCAGGAACGGCGGCAGGTTGCGCATCGCCCTGAAGCGCTGGCGCAGGCTGGGTTTCTTTGCGGCGTCAGCGCCAGCGGTGGGGGGGGCAGGCATGCGCGTATTGTGCGCGCCTGATACGTGCAGAGGGGGTCAGTGCAGGCGTGTGGCTGGCGCCGGGGTCAGATCCCTTTGCGCGGCAAAGGGCTCTGACCCCAGCGACCCACAGCGGGTCAGATCCCTTCGCGAAGCGAAGGGATCTGACTCTCCCGCATCCACGCGTAGCGTGGATCTACCGTGTCGACCAAGGTCGACACCTACCAGCAGCTCCAGTGAATTGTCGAAGGCGGGGTGGGTCAGGCCGGCAGCGGCGGCAGCAGGCCCGCACCCAGCCGGTTCCAGGCGTTGATCACCGCAATTCCCATGCTCAGGTCACTGATGCCCTTCTCATCGAAGTGCGGCGCCAATGCATCGAACGCCGCCTGCGACGGCGCGCCGTCGGTCAGCCGGGTCAGTGCCTCGGCCCAACCCAGCACCGCGCGCTCGCGTTCGTCGAAGAAGCGGCTCTCGTGCCATGCCGGCAGCGTGTCCAGCTTGCGCGGCTCGATGCCACCCTTGCGCAGCGCCGTGCCGTGCATGTCCATGCAGTAGCCGCAGCCGTTGAGCTGTGACACGCGCAGGAACACCAGTTCCATCAGGGTCGGATCGATCGAGCTGTCATGCACCGCCTGGCTGGTGGCCAGCAGGCCCTTGAAGGCCTCGGCGGCCAGGCGGGTGTAGGGGACGCGGGGAGAAGTGTGATTGGACATCGGGGGCTCCACGGCGGCCACGATGGCCGCCTTTCACTACCAGGACGCCGCAGCGTCGCCGCGCGTGACAACCTTCGGCAACTTTTCCGGATTCAACACGCTGTAGACATTGGCGATGCGGCCGTCGACCACTTCGATGGTGGTGACCGAGTGCAGGCGCTCGCCGTGGAAGCGCAGGATCGCCGGTTCGCCGTTGACATAGCCCAGCTGCGCCGGATGCGCCGCGCTGCGGCGGGCGATGGCCCAGAACAGGCGGCCGATGCGCTCGGCGCCCCGCAGCGGGCGGATCGCGGCGGTAACCACGCCGCCACCGTCGGAGACCAGCAGCGCGTTGGCGTGCAGCAGGGCCTGGATCGCCTCGCTGTCGCCGCGCTGCGAGGCGTCCATGAAGCGCGCCAGCAGCTGCCGGTGCTGGCTGGCATCGGCGTTGAAGCGCGGCCGTCCGGCGTGCAGGCGCTGCCGGGCACGGTGTACCAGTTGCCGGCAGTTGGCTTCGCTGTGGCCGATCAGCTCGGCGATTTCGCGGTAGTCGTGGTCAAAGGCCTCCTTCAGCAGGAACGCGGCGCGTTCCTCGGGGCCGAGCTGTTCGAGCAGGGTCAGGAAGGCGACCGAGACGTCGTCGGCCAGCGCATGCAGCTGCGCCGGGCCGGGCGCCGGGTCGGGCTCCAGGGTGACCGCCAGCGGCTCGGCCAGCCATGGGCCGACGTAGTGCACGCGCTCGCGCTTGGCCGCGCGCAGCCGGTCCAGGCCGAGCCGGGTGGTGGTGGTGACCAGCCAGGCTTCGGGGTCGCGGACGGCCGCCGGGTCGGCGCCGGACCAGCGCAGCCAGGCATCCTGGAGCACGTCTTCGGCGTCGGCGCGGCTGCCAAGCAGGCGGTAGGCCAGGGCCATCAGGCGCGGGCGGTGGGTCTGGAAAGCGGTTTCGGCGTTCATGTGGGCAAGGACGCCGCAATGGCGCGTGGCGTGACAGAGCGTCGGGGGAATCTTGCCGGCCAGCGGCCGGCACTACCACCCCGGGGCCGGGGGAGGGGGTAAAATGGGCGGATTACCCCCGCCAGCCTCGAGCAAGCGAGCAAGACGTGACATCGATCAAGCAGGAAGACCTCATCCAGTCCATCGCCGACGCGCTGCAGTACATCTCGTACTACCACCCGGTCGACTACATCAAGAACCTCGCCGCCGCTTACGAGCGCGAGGAGTCGCCGGCCGCGAAGGAAGCGATGGCCCAGATCCTGATCAATTCGCGGATGTGCGCCGAAGGCCACCGTCCGATCTGCCAGGACACCGGCATCGTCACCGTGTTCCTGGAAATCGGCATGGACGTGCGCTGGGACGACGCCACCATGGGCGTGGAAGACATGGCCAATGAAGGCGTGCGCCGTGCCTACATGCACCCGGACAACAAGCTGCGCGCTTCGGTGCTGGCTGATCCGGCCGGCAAGCGCATCAACACCAAGGACAACACCCCGGGCGTGGTCAACGTCAAGGTGGTGCCGGGCAACAAGGTCGACGTGATCGTCGCCGCCAAGGGCGGTGGTTCGGAAGCGAAGACCAAGTTCGCCATGCTCAACCCGTCCGACTCGATCGTCGACTGGGTGCTGAAGACCGTGCCGACCATGGGCGCCGGCTGGTGCCCGCCGGGCATGCTCGGCATCGGCATCGGTGGCACCGCCGAGAAGGCGATGCTGCTGGCCAAGGAAGCGCTGATGGAGCCGATCGACATCACCGAGCTGCAGGCCCGTGGTGCGTCCAACCGCATCGAAGAGCTGCGCCTGGAGCTGTACGAGAAGGTCAACGCGCTGGGCATCGGTGCGCAGGGCCTGGGTGGCCTGACCACCGTGCTCGACATCAAGATCAACGACTACCCGACCCACGCGGCCAACCTGCCGGTGGCGATGATCCCGAACTGCGCGGCCACCCGCCATGCGCACTTCACCCTCGATGGCAGCGGCCCGGTGATGCTGGACCCGCCGTCGCTGGAAGACTGGCCGAAGCTGACCTACGACGCATCCAAGGGCACCCGCGTGGACCTGGACACGATCACGCCGGAAGACGTGGCCAGCTGGAAGCCGGGCCAGACCCTGCTGCTCAACGGCAAGCTGCTGACCGGCCGCGATGCCGCGCACAAGCGCATGGTCGACATGCTCAACAAGGGCGAGGAACTGCCGGTTGATCTGAAGGGCCGCTTCATCTACTA
The DNA here is from genome assembly GCF_059369635.1 of Stenotrophomonas sp. YJH_SMC_58. NCBI lineage: Bacteria > Pseudomonadati > Pseudomonadota > Gammaproteobacteria > Lysobacterales > Lysobacteraceae > Stenotrophomonas > Stenotrophomonas sp. YJH_SMC_58. Next base: position 176,434 of record NZ_JCAFSW010000003.1, on the reverse strand, counting down.
CGTTGGCCCGGTCGATCCGGTGCGCGACGAAGTGGTGGGCCCGGCCGGCCCGACCACCGCCACCCGCATGGACAAATTCACCGAGCAGGTGCTGGCACAGACCGGCCTGCTGGGCATGGTCGGCAAAGCCGAGCGCGGCCCGGCCGCGATCGAGGCGATCAAGAAGCACAAGTCGGCCTACCTGATGGCCGTCGGTGGCTCGGCCTACCTGGTGTCCAAGGCGATCAAGGCCGCCAAGGTGGTTGGTTTCGCTGACCTGGGCATGGAGGCGATCTACGAGTTCACCGTGCAGGACATGCCGGTGACCGTGGCAGTCGACTCCACCGGTGAATCGGTGCACAAGACCGGCCCGCGCGAATGGCAGGCCCGCATCGGCAAGATTCCGGTGGTGGTGGAGTAACTCCCCGCACGCTCCGGTCCAGACAACGGCGCCCGTGTGGCGCCGTTGTTGTATCCGGGGGGAGGATTAACGCGCCTGTAGCCCTTGCTCTGCTACGGTCGGCACACCCTCGCACAGGACGTGTCCATGGCCCTGCATCGATTCATCGTGGTAGGCATGCTGCTGGCGCTGGCCGGCTGCAACACCCCAGCGTCGTACGAAGGCGCGGATTTCCCTGCATCGGCGCAGTGCCGCGTGCAGTGCCAGGCCGGCTATCGCAGCTGCATGGCGCAGAATGACTCTCTCGGCAGCCGCCAGAGCAATTGCGAGCAGCGGATGGTGCCGGCGCCGGACAAGCGCTGCAAGGACGTGGACAACCCCGACCTGCGCCATGCCTGCGAACTGAAGACGCATGACTGTACGATGCGCGCGCCGATGATGTCCTGTGGCGAACGCCGGGATTCCTGCATGAGCAGCTGCGGCTGAGCAACGATCGTGCGCGCGGGCGCATAATCGGCTGATCCACCTGTACAGGATCTTCTGCATGAGCACCACGCTGTATGGTTCGACCAGTACCGCCGCGCTGGTGGTGCACTGGCTGCTGATCGAGCTGGGCATCGAGCATGAACTGGTGCTGCTGGATTTCGACGCGCGCGAGCACAAGTCGGCGGGGTACCTGGCGCTGAATCCGGCCGGTGTGGTGCCGACACTGCTGATCGATGGCCTGGTACTGACCGAAGCGGCGGCCATTGCGTTGTACCTGGCTGATCGCCATCCGGACGCCAACCTGCTGCCCGCGCTGGGCACGCCGCAGCGCGCCGATGCCTACCGCTGGATGTTCTGGTGTGCCAATACGCTGCAGCCGGCCTATCGAGCCTGGTTCTATCCACACGAAATGGCGGGCGAGGCGAACATCGAGGCCAGCCGCGGGATGGCACGGCAGCGCCTGGAAGCGGCCTGGCAGCATGCGGCCGCGCACCTGCATGCACATGGCCCCTGCCTGCTGGGCGCCACGCCCTGCGTGGTCGACTACATGCTGGTGATGCTGATGCGCTGGTCGCGCAACATGCCCAGGCCCACCGACACCTGGCCGGTACTGAAGGCGCACGCCACGTTGATGAAGGCGCGCCCGGCGTTCGCCGAGGTGTACCGCCGCGAAGGCATCACCGACTGGCTGTAAGCCAGCCGGGGAGGAGGGCGTCCGGGTAGAAGAGGGCGCTGGGGTAGAGTCGACTGTCAGTCGACTATCGCACGCAGTGCGGGCTTTTCCGCGGATGCATATGAAGGGTGGGGAGGAAGTCGACTGACAGTCGACTCTACCAACACGCTCCGCTACGCGGCGGCGAGGCGGGTTACAGGATCTCCAGCACTGTTTCCGGTGGACGGCACAGGCGTGTGCCCTTGTCCGTGCGCACCACGGGGCGGTTGATCAGTCGCGGGTGTTCGGCCATCGCGGCCAGCAGCGTGGCCTCGTCCGCACCTTCCAGGCGCAGTTCGGCGAACTGCGCCTCCTTGCTGCGCACCAGATCACGTGCGCTCAATCCTGATTCGGCCAGCACCTGGCGCAGCGTGGGCACGTCCGGCGGGCTGCCCAGGTAGTCGACCACCACCGGCTCGAAGCCGGCATCACGTATCAGCTTCAATGCGCCGCGCGAGTTGCTGCAGGCCGGGTTGTGCCAGATCGTCACGGGCATCAGAACCACTCCAGCAGCGACACGCCCACGCCCACGTAGGTGGCCTTGTGGTTGTAGTCGATCAGGCTTTCGCCGTAACCGTCGAACACCTGCACATGCCCGCGCAGCAGGTTGCTGATCGGGAAGCCGTAATCCAGCTGCAGGGCACCGTGCGAGCGGCTGCCGGTGCGCAGCGAATGGCGCGCCATCAGCGAGACTTCGTGGCCGTTGCGGTTCCAGGTCAGGGTCGCATCACCGCGGCCCATGTAATCCTCGATGTCCGGGTTGTTGTCGTCGCTGCGGGTCTCGGGAATGCGGTACCAGGGGCGCAGCACCAGCGCCCAGTTCTCGCGGTCCAGGCCGATGTTGAGCATCACCCGGTTCCAGCTGCGCGAAAGCGGGTCGGCGCGGCCGTTGGATTGGTGGTTCAGCGCGATGCCGGTCATGCGCCCGCGCCAGCCACCGATCGAGTAGCCGTTGCGGAACACCATCATCACTTCCGGCTCGTAATTGGTTTCGCGGAACGGGCGTGAATCCTCGCCGTTGTAGGCCTGCCAGCGCGAGCTCTGGGTGTAGCCGGCCCAGATGTCGCCGTTGTCGCCGAACAGGTTCTCGGCGATCTTGGTCTTGAAACTGATCTGGAACTTCAGCTCGGCACTGTCCAGCACCTGCGGCGTGGTGACCGTGTTGGCCGGGTTCGGCGAATGCGGCGTGGTGTTGCGATCGCTGGTCCAGAACGCCGGCAGCAGGTACACCGGCTTGTAGGCGCGCAGCTGGAACGGGCCCAGCTTGGAGTCCTCGGCCAGTTCCCAGCGGCTGTCCAGCAGCGAACCGCGGCCAGCATTGGCCAGTGCGCTGTCAGGGGCTGCTGGACGGAACAGATCGCTGACCCGCTCGCGCAGCTTCTCTTCGCCCTGGCTCACGCGTGCAGTCTGGTGGCGTTCTTCGCGACGGGCCTGCGCGGCCGCCTCGGCCGCAGCGTCGGCCTCGGCAGTGGCCTGCGGGGTACGGCCGAACTGGCGGTCATAACAGGCCAGGCGGGCAGCATCGGTGGTAATCGCCGCGCACGCGGCCGGCGAGGCTTCGGCGCTGGGCGCGAACTCCTGCGCGGCCAGCGGCGCACTGGCCAGGGCCAGCGCCAGCGGCGCGAGACGGGGAAGCAGCGGAGACAGGGTCATTGCAGCAGGCCCTTAGGTGAATACGGGAATCGCACAGTGTGGCGGCTGCACCGGTTCACGGCCAGCCCCCCACGGTTTATGCACGGGCACCGCGTGCGCGCGGCGTGAAGGCAGTGCGGGTTACAGGAACCAGGCGAAGGCGAACAGGCCGAGCATCGCGATCACCACGGCCAGTTTCAGCGCCAGGCCGAGCAGGATACCGAGCCAGGTGGCCAGGCCTACCTTGGTCGAGCGCCCCAGTTCGCGGGTGTGCCAGTACTCGCCGGCCAGGGCGCCGATCAGGGGGCCTGCAAAGAGGCCGATCGGCATGAAGAACAGGCCGACGATGCTGCCGACGAACGTACCCCACAGCGCCTTGCGGCTGGCACCGACCCGCTGCGCACCCACCACCGTGGCCAGCACGTCCACCAGCAGCGAGAGGACGGTCAGTACGCCCAGCGCGACCAGGGTCGGCCAGCCGACGTGGGTGAAGCCGTCCGCCCAGGCCGCCAGCAGCAGTCCAATGAACACCAGCGGGATGCCGGGCAGGGCCGGCAGGATGATTCCGGCGATGCCGGCAAGGACAAAAATGACCGCTAGCAGATATAAGATGAATGAGAGTCCCATGCTGTCCCGTATGGTCGCCGTTTTGGGGTTGACAGTGAAAGATTTTGCCAGTTGCTTTTTCGTTTTGGGCGGGTTAAGTTGCAGTCGCTGAGCTTGGCAAGGTCACCGTGGATCGTGGCCTGATGAAGCAAGATCTTCCCGATCCGCTGCATCGATGCACCTCGCTTCCCCCTTGCTTGTCAGCCGCCCACCAGGCGTTTCCAACAACAAGAGAGAGTCACCAGGGAGTTAGTGAGATGTCTGATCGCGAGACCGGTACCGTCAAGTGGTTCAACGATGCAAAGGGCTTCGGCTTCATCAGCCGTGAAAACGGCGAAGACGTGTTCGTGCACTTCCGTGCCATCCAGACCCAGGGCTTCAAGAGCCTGAAGGAAGGCCAGAAGGTCACCTTCACCGTCGTGCAGGGCCAGAAGGGCCTGCAGGCCGACGCCGTGCAGCCGACCTGATCGCGCTGCAAGCCGTCACATGAAAAAGGCCCGCGCAAGCGGGCCTTTTTCTTTGCCGCCGGCCCGGCGCAGGTCAGCGCAGGATGACCTTGCCGTTGACCACGCGCACGTAGGTGTTTTCGCGGATGCCGCCGAGGTCGCGCTGGTTGACCACGATGGTGCGGCCATCGTCCATGCGTACGCTGATGTCGTAGGTATCACTGGTCACGTTCTTCTGGATCTGGTTGCCGGCCAGCGCGCCACCGACCGCGCCTGCGGCCGCAGCGATGTTCTTGTTGCCACGGCTGCCACCGGTGTGATCGGAGATCTCATGGCCGGCCACGGCACCGACGATGCCGCCGAGGATGGCGCCGGTCGCGCTGGGCGCGGTGCGGCCCGACGGCACGGTGTTGATGCGGGTGACGATGCCACAGTCAGCGCAACGGCTCTGGTTGTAACCGCCGTTGTTGCCGTAGCCACCATTGTTGTAGCCGTTGTTGTAACCACCGCCACCGTAGCCGGGCGAGGTGGCACAGCCAGCCAGGGCGAGGGTAGCGATGGCGCTGGCGGCAATGAGCTGGATCTTCATGGAGCGTCTCCTGGCCGTGAAGGCGGGTGTGTTGGGTGGTACTGCGTCATGCAGCAGGGTGGACGAATCCTCTCCTTTCGAACGTGAACAAGGTGCCAACCAGGCGTGCCTTGCCCGGCTACAGGATGAATGCGCGTCAGCGGAAGTCCTGGTGGCAGGCGCGGCAGTCGGCCTGCACGGTTTCCACGACCTTGGCCAGGGCGGTGCAGTCACTGGGCGGAGCCGCCAATGCGGCGTTGAGGTTGCCGCGCAGCTGGCTGGCGTGCTGCTGGAACCGGCCGTTGTCCTTCAGCCCGGGAAAGGCCAGGTCGAGGTCGTTGGACAGAAGGCGCAGGGCCTGCAGCCGCGGCACGCTGTCGGCCAGGCTGCAGCGGTTCTGCTGCTGGGCCTGCTGCAGCAGCTGCGATTGCCGCTGCATCACCTGCATCAGGCTGTCCGGGAACGGGTCGCGGCGGGCCTGCAGGGCGCGGCCGACCATGACCGTGGCGACCAGGCCGATCAGCAGGCCCAGGCACAGCACGAACAGGTACCGCTGGGCAGTGGACGGGCGGCGGGGCGGGCTGGCGTTCATGGCGGGCTCTCCGGGCGTGCAACGGTGGGTTCGATGCCGGCGCGCTGTAGGCACTGGCGCCTGCACGTTAAAATAGCCGCATGAACGAACAGGTCAAACAACGCTTCGCCGGCATCGAACGGCTGTATGGCGTAGGTGCGCTCGAGCGCCTGCAGGGCAGCCGCGTGGCGGTGGTGGGCATGGGCGGGGTCGGCTCGTGGGTGGTGGAAGCGCTGGCGCGTTCGGCGGTCGGCCACCTGACCCTGATCGACGCCGATGACATCTGCGTGTCCAACACCAACCGGCAGCTGCCGGCGATGGAAGGCAACTACGGACGCAACAAGGCCGAGGCGATGGCCGAGCGTTGCCGTGCGATCAATCCGGACATCGAGGTCGATGCCGTGCAGGCATTCCTGACCGTGTCGAACATGGCCGAGTTGCTGGACCGTGGCTTCGACCTGGTGATCGATGCCTGCGACAGCTTCCGGGTGAAGGTCGAGACGATCGCCTGGTGCCGCCGCCGCAAGCTGCCGCTGCTGACCGTGGGGGCTGCCGGTGGTCGCACCGATCCGACCCTGGTGCGCATCCGCGATGTCTCGCGCACCGAGCACGACGCCATGCTGGCGCTGATCCGCAAGAAGCTGCGCAGCGAGTTCAATTTCCCGAAGAATGCCAAGCGCTATTTTGGCGTACCGGCGGTGTACTCGCTGGAAAACGTGAAGTATCCGCAGGCCGATGGCAGCGTCTGCGGCATCCGCCCGAACCTCGGTGCGGATGCTGCATTGAAACTGGACTGTGGCGCAGGCCTCGGTGCGGCAACCCACATCACCGGTGCCTTCGCCTTCGCGGCGGTCGGCAAGGCGCTTGAAATGCTGCTGGAGCCGAAGAAGGTGAAGGCCGAAGTGGTCGAGGATCACGCCGACGCGTGACGGTAGTGCCGGCCGCTGGCCGGCATCTGCGCTGATCGAATCATTCCGGAGTTGCCGGCCAGCGGCCGGCACCTACCCGTTACATTGCCGGCAGCGCGAACAGGCGCCGCGCATTCTCCGTCGTGGCCTGGGCCACCGCGTCCAGCTCCATCCCGCGCAGTGCGGCCACGTGGCGGGCGATGACTGCCAGTCGCGCTGGTTCGTTGCGCTGGCCGCGGATGCCGGCGTCAGGCTGGTCGGGCGCGTCGGTCTCCAGCAGCAGCTGTTCCAGCGGCATCCCGCGCACCAGGCGCTGCAGCCGTTGCGCGCGTTCGTAGGTCAGCGGACCACCGAGACCGAGCAGGAAGCCTTGCCGATGCAGTTGCGCGGCCTGTTCCGGGCTGCCGGAAAAGCTGTGCACCACGCCGCGCAGGCCGCCGACGCGACGGATCGCGGCAATGACCGCATCCACCGCGCGTCGCGCATGCACGATCACCGGCAGCTCGAACTCGCGGGCCAGTTGCAGCTGGCCGATGAAGTACGCCTGTTGCGCCTCTGCATCCAATCCCTCCACGAAGAAGTCCAGCCCGCATTCGCCGATCGCGCACGGGCGTTCGCGATCGATCCATTCGCGCAGCAGCGGCAGATGGTCGGGCCGGTGCTCGGCCAGGAACATCGGATGCAGGCCGTAGGCCGGGTACAGCCCCGGTGCCTGCCGGCAGACCTCGCGCAGCTTCGGCCAGCTGGCGGCCGTGACGGCCGGTACCACCTGCTCGCGCACGCCCGCGGCGCCCGCGCGCTCGATCACCGCCATGCGGTCAGCATCGAATTCACTGGCATCCAGATGGCAGTGGCTGTCGACCAGCGGGATCAACGCTGTTCCAGCGGCGGCGGGGCCGGGACTGTATTGCGGCTCTTCCAGTTGGCCAGCAGCAGGGTGCCGAAGCCCAGTACCAGCTCGTCGACGAACGGAATCGGGTCGGGAATGAACAGGGTCAGCACGAACAGGCCGGCGGTCAGCTTGAACAGGGTGGGGTAGCGCAGCCGGCGGGCCCATTGCAGTACCGGCAGCAGCATCGGGTTGGCCATGGCGTGGATCCTCGTGGGGAATATGCAAACGCTACCACGGGCCCAGCATTTCCCGATGCTGAATGGGTTACAGGAATGAGCAGGAAATGTGGAGATTCCGTTCAGGCAGTGCATGCTGCAATCTGGGCCGAGAACGTTGCGGATGGTCCGCAAGGAGCAGGTCATGAAAAGCACAACTACAACTGTCCTGGTCGCAGCGGGCGCGCTGCTGGTCGGTGGCATCGCCACCGCCGCCTTCATGAAGAGCGGCGACAAGTCGCCTGATTCCATCAGCGCCGGAACCCCCAACGGTGAATCGCGGCTGGTTGACGGCAATGCCGTTGACGATGGCGCGCGTGGTGACAAGCTCGACCCGTCTGCACCGCGCGGGCTGGAATACGCCGACGTGCTGAAGGTCGACCCGATCACCGAGAAGCAGAAGGCCTACGCCACCGTGATCGGCACCGATCCCGTGCGCGAGACCTCCACCACCCAGACCCCGCACGAGGTCTGCCAGGACGTGACCGTGCAGGAGCGCCTGCCGGAGCGTGACGGCAACGTCGGCGGCACCGTGGTCGGCGCGGTGGTCGGCGGCCTGCTCGGCAACCAGGTCGGCGGTGGCAACGGCAAGAAGGCCGCGACCGCAGCCGGTGCCGTGGCCGGTGGCTTCATCGGCAACCAGATCGACAAGCGCCACGTGGGTGGCCGCGTGGTCAACCGTACCGAGCGCCAGTGCCACACCGAGACCGCCACCTCCGAGTCGAGCCGTGTTACCGGTTACAACGTGACCTACCGCAACGAAGACGGCACCACCGGTACCATGCGCATGGCCAGCAAGCCGGGCAACCGCATTGCCATGGGCACCAATGACGTGGTGAAGGGCTACAACGTGACCTACCGCTACGACGGCGCCGAGAAGACCGTGCGCATGGACAACAAGCCGGCCAGCGATCGCCTGCCGGTGGTCGATGGCCAGCTGGTCACGCAGACCGCTGCTGCCGGCGCCACTGCGGCCACGCGCCAGTAATCCAGAATACGTGCTGTACCCGACGGGCCGGCGCATGCCGGCCCGTTTCGTTGCGAGCGCGGGCATTCATCCGTGTGGAGGCGGAATCCACCATCATGGTGGCCCCTTCGACATGGAGTCGGCATGAGCATCTTCGACCTGCGCCTGGAAACCGAGCGCCTGATCCTGCGTCCGCTGCTGCGCGAGGACTACGAACCCTATCTGGCGTTCTGCGCCGACGAGGAAACGATGCGCACCCTCGGTGGCGTGCAGCCGCCTTCGGTAGCCTGGCGCGGCTTCTGCAGCCTGGCTGGCGCCTGGCAGCTGTTCGGCTTTTCGATGTTCAGCGTGATCGAAAAATCCAGCGGGGACTGGATCGGGCGGATGGGCCCCTGGCAACCGCAGGACTGGCCGGGTACCGAGGTCGGCTGGGGCATCCGCCGCGCCAGCTGGGGCCGGGGCTATGCGCCGGAAGCGGCGGTCGCGGCGATCGACTGGGCCTTCGACACGCTGGGTTGGCACGAGGTGATCCATACCATCGCCGAGAACAATGACAACTCGCGGGCGGTCGCGCGCAAGCTGGGCAGCACGTTGCTGCGGATGGGCGAACTGCCGCCGCCGTACAACGACAAACCGATGCAGATCTGGGGCCAGTCGCGCGAACAGTGGCGGCAGCGTGCGCGCTGAACGTGACCCGGTAGTGCCGGCCGCTGGCCGGCAACCTCGCTGCAGCAGGATTCGTGCGATTGCCGGCCAGCGGCCGGCACTACCGGGGTGCCATGCTGCATCCGCGCTTGGCATTCCCTGGCGCACTTGCCAGACTGCACGCAGCCGGCCGCCGGCCGGATCCGATGGAGCAGGCAATGGTGGAAGAGCGCGTCCCGCTGACGGTGCATGGCATGTCGGTCTCGGGCAATTGCCACAAGGTCCGGCTGCTGCTTGAGCAGCTCGGCAGCCGTTACCGCTGGGTGGAAGTGGACAGTGCCCATGGCCAGACCCACACGCCCGAATTCCTGGCGCTCAACCCGAATGCCAAGGTGCCGCTGATCGTCCGCGACGACGGCCGCGTGCTGACCGAGTCCAACGCGATCCTGTTCTGGCTGGCCGAAGGCACGCCCTACCTGCCCAGCGATGGCTGGGAGCGTGCGCAGGCGTTGAGCTGGATGTTCTTCGAGCAGTACACGCACGAGCCGTGCGTGGCGGTAGCGCGCTTCATCAGGGGCTGGACGGCGCCCGACTCGCCACGCCGTGCCGAACTGCCACGCCTGCACGAGCGTGCCGCCACCGCGTTGGCGGTGATGGAGCAGCACCTGCGCGAAGCGCAGTGGTTCACCGGCAGCGGATACGGCATTGCCGATATCGCCCTGTTCGCCTATACCGATGTGGCGGGCGAGGGCGGCATCAGCCTGGAGCCGTTCCCGGAAGTTCGCGCCTGGCTGCAGCGCGTGCGTGCGCAGCCGCGCTTCCTGCCGATGCCGGCGGTGACCGCCGAGGTGCGCTCGCGTTTCGAGGCGGCTTGATGCCCGCAGGGTAGCGCCCGGTATTGCCGGGCGGAACGCAACAACGACACGGAGGGTGTTCGATGTTCGCTGTGGTTCCGGATCCGATTCCCGCACGCATGCGGGGGCTCAACCGCGCCGAGGTGTGCGACGTCAATTTCCTTGAGGCGGTGCGCGGGTGGCGCGGGACGCCGCGCCCGCGACCCGCGGCAGATGCTCCGATCCTGCCGGGCAGTACGCTCACCGCTGCCGCCTTCGATGAACTGTTCGACTCGCAGCTGGCCAGTCGCCAGCTGGACCTGATGGCGCGCGTGCTGCGCGTGCAGAACAAGGTCTTCTACACCATCGGTTCGTCCGGCCATGAAGGCAACGCGCTGCTGGCGCGGGCCTGCCGGCACACCGATCCCGCCTTCCTGCACTATCGTTCCGGCGCCTTCATGGCCGAGCGTTCGCGGCAGGTGCCGGGCATCGACCCGCTGCGCGATGCGGCACTGTCCTTCGCCGCCAGCGCGGATGATCCGGCCAGCGGTGGCCGCCACAAGGTGTGGGGCAGCAAGCCATTGTGGGTGCTGCCGCAGACCTCGACGATTTCGTCGCACCTGCCCAAGGCGCTGGGTACCGCGCTGGCCATCGAGAGTGGCAAGCGGCTGGGGCAGGCGCTGCCCATTCCCACCGACAGCATCGTGCTGTGCTCGTTCGGCGATGCGTCGGCCAACCACGCCACCGCGCAGACCGCCTTCAATACCGCGATGTGGTCGGCCTACCAGAAACTACCGGCGCCGATCCTGTTCGTCTGCGAGGACAACGGCCTGGGCATCTCGGTGAAGACGCCCGATGGCTGGATCGCCGAGCGCTTCAGCAACCAGCCGGGGCTGGACTATTTCTTTGCCGATGGTCTCGACCTGGCTACCGGGCAAGCCCAGGTGCAGGCGGCGGTGGAACACTGCCGGCGTACGCGGCGGCCGACCTTCCTGCATCTGCGCACCACGCGCCTGATGGGCCATGCCGGCACCGACTTTGAAGTGGAATGGCGCGCGCTGCCGGAACTGTGCGCGGCCGAGGCGCAGGATCCGCTGCTGCGCTCGGCGCAGATCGCGCTGGAATCAGGCTGGATGGATGCGGACGCCATCGAAGTGGCCTACGAAACGATGCGCGCGCGCTGCATGGCCGCTGCCGCCGATGCCGAAGGCAGTGCGAAGCTGCAGTCGCTGCGGGAGGTGATGGCGCCGCTGGCACCGTACACCCCTGCAGCGGTGCAGGCCGAAGCGCAGCGCGAGGTCGCTGCCGAAGCACGCGAGGCACTCTATGGCGGTGCCGAGGCATTGCCGGAACGACAGGCGCCGCGGCATCTCGCAATCCAGATCAATCATGGTCTGCAGGAGCTGCTGGCCAAGTATCCACAGAGCCTGCTGTTCGGCGAGGACGTGGCGCAGAAGGGTGGTGTCTACACCGTCACCAAGGATCTGCTGCGCCGCTTCGGGCCGCGCCGGGTGTTCAACACCCTGCTGGACGAAACCATGATCCTGGGCATGGCGCAGGGCCTGGCCAACATGGGCATGCTGCCGATCCCGGAGATCCAGTACCTGGCCTACCTGCACAACGCCATCGACCAGCTGCGTGGCGAAGCCTGTTCGCTGCAGTTCTTCTCCAACGACCAGTACCGCAATCCGATGCTGGTGCGGGTGGCCGGGCTGGGCTACCAGAAGGGTTTCGGCGGCCATTTCCACAACGACAACTCGATCACCGCCCTGCGCGACATCCCCGGGCTGGTGGTCGGCTGCCCATCGCGCGGCGACGATGCGGTGATGATGCTGCGCACGCTGGCGGCGCTGGCCCGGGTGGATGGGCGCGTGGCCGTGTTCCTGGAGCCGATCGCGCTGTACATGAGCAAGGACCTGCATGAGCCGGGCGATGGCCAGTGGCTGTTCGACTACCCGGCCCAGGGCCGGGCACTGGTGCCGGGCGAAGGCCGTGTTTACGGGCCGGAGGCTGGCGAGCTGGTGGTCTACACCTACGGCAATGGCGTGCCGATGGCGCTGCGCGCAGCGCGAGCCATCGAACAGCAGCTGGGCTGGCAGGTACGGGTGGTCGACCTGCGCTGGCTGGTGCCGCTGGATGCCGGCTTCATCGCCAGCCAGGCCGCCAGCGCACGGCGCGTGCTGGTGCTGGACGAGGGCCGCCACAGTGGAGGGGTGGGCGAGGGCGTGATCACCGCACTGGTCGAGGCCGGTTTCGGCCACCTGCCGCTGCGCCGGGTCTGCGGCGCCGATACCTATACCCCGCTGGCAGGGGCAGCAATGTTCGGGCTTCCAAGCGACAATGCGGTGATTGGCGCCGCCCTTGAACTGGCGCAGGAACCTTGATGCATGTGTGGATTGGCGGGAATGTTGTTGCCGGCGCCGGTGGCGTCGGCCGAGGTGCTGCAGGCGCAGGTCCTGGCCATGGGCGAGGCGCTGCACCACCGCGGGCCGGATGATGGCGGCAGCTGGGTCGATGCCGGGGCAGGCATCGCGCTGGCGCACCGTCGGCTGAGCATTCTCGATCTGTCGCCGCTGGGCCACCAGCCGATGGCCTCGTCCGATGGCCGCTACGTGATGGCCTACAACGGCGAGGTCTACAACTTCGCCGCCCTGCGTGCCGAACTGGAGCCGCTGGGGCATGCTTTCCGTGGCCATTCCGACACCGAAGTGCTGCTCGCGGCGATCCTGCAGTGGGGCATGGAAGAAACCCTGCAGCGTTGCAACGGCATGTTCGCCATCGCGCTGTGGGACCGCCAGGCGCAGTGCCTGTGGCTGGCACGCGACCGCGTTGGCAAGAAGCCGCTGTACTACGGCTGGGCCGGTGACACCCTGGTGTTCGGTTCCGAACTGAAAGCGCTGTGGCAGCACCCGGCGTTCGACAACGACATCGACCGCGACGCGCTGACCCTGTTGCTGCGGTTGGATTACATTCCGGCCCCGCACAGCATCCACCAGCGCTGCTACAAGCTGATGCCCGGCCGCGTGCTGCGCCTGGACGCCGAAGCCGTAGCGGCGGGTGCATCGGCGCATCGCCCGGAGCAGGCGCAGCGCCCGTACTGGGATGCGCGTGCACGCATGCAGGCGGCACTGGCTGCGCCGTTCCAGGGCCGCATCGAGGAAGCAGAGGAGCAGCTGGACGGGCTGCTGCGCGACGCGGTGGCGCTGCGCATGGTGGCCGACGTGCCGGTGGGCGTGTTCCTGTCCGGCGGTACCGATTCGTCGCTGGTGGCGGCGCTGATGCAGGCGCAGAGCGGGCAGCCGGTGCACAGCTTCAGCATCGGCTTCACCGATTCGGGCCACGACGAGGCACCGCTGGCCAGGGAACTGGCCACGCATCTGGGCTGCGACCACACCGAGCTCTACGTCAGCGGCGCGGATGCACTGGCAGTCGTGCCGCAGCTGCCGGCAATGTTCGACGAACCCTTTGCCGATGCCTCGCAGGTGCCGACCGCGCTGGTCGCCCGGCTGGCGCGGCAGGGCGTGACCGTGGCGTTGTCTGGCGACGGCGGTGATGAGCTGTTCTTCGGCTATACCCGCTACGTGCGCGCGCTGCGCAACTGGCAGATGCTGGGCCGCGTGCCGGGCCCGCTGCGACGCTGGATGGGCGCGCGCGCGCAGCAGCAGGGCGAGGCCTCGCGGACCGGCGGACTGGCCGCGCTGTTGGCCGAGTCCGGCGCGCGTGGCATTGGCGACGTGTACCGCAACCGCATCTCGCGCTGGCGCGACCCCGCCGCGGCAGTGCCCGGCGCACAGGCCGCCGGCAGCTTCTACGACCTGGCCGATCCGCTGCACGGTGCCGGCACGCCGGCCGACGCGATGATGCTGGCCGATTACGTGACCTACCTGCCGGATGACCTGCTCTGCAAGGTCGACCGCACCTCGATGGCGGTCAGCCTGGAGGCACGCGCGCCGCTGCTGGACTGGCGCGTGGCCGAGTTCGCCTGGTCGCTGCCGCTGGGCTTCAAGCGCAGCGAAACCACCAGCAAGGTGCTGCTCAAGCGCGTGCTTGGCCGCTACGTGCCGCAGTCGATGGTGCACCGGCCCAAGCGCGGGTTCGGCGCGCCGGTCAGCGACTGGCTGAAGGGCGACCTGCGGCCGTGGGCCGAAGATCTGTTGCAGCCGGCGCGCCTGGAGCGCGAAGGCGTGCTGTCGGCGGCGGCGGTGCAGCCGCTGTGGCAGCAGTTCCTGGGCGGCCAGCGCAAGTGGCATACCCACCTGTGGAACGTGCTGATGTTCCAGGCCTGGCAGGCGCATTGGCGCCAGGTGCGGACCCGCGTGACCGGGGGCTGATCTTCACCGGACGGCACGGGCCCGGCGTCTAGGCTGGGCCTCCCGCACCGTGAGGAGTATGTCCCTATGTCCGTCCCCACCATTGCTGTGTTCGTCGGCAGCCTGCGCAAGGATTCCTGCAACCGCAAGCTGGCCCATGCGCTGGAGAAGATCGCTGGCGACCGCGCGCGCTTCCAGTACGTGCAGATTGGTGATCTACCGCTGTACGACCAGGATTTCGATGGCCAGTACCCGCCTCAGGGCACCCGGCTGAAGGATCAGGTGCGCGCCGCCGACGCGGTGCTGTTCGTGACCCCCGAATACAACCGGTCGGTGCCGGGCGTGCTGAAGAACGCCATCGACATCGGCTCGCGCCCCTACGGTGACAGTGCGTTTGCCGACAAGCCGGCGGCGGTGATCGGCGCCTCCATCGGCCAGATCGGCACCGCCGTGGCCCAGCAGCACCTGCGCAACAGCCTGGCCTTCCTGGACATGCACGTGCTCGGCCAGCCCGAGGCGTTCATCCATTTCAAGGACGGCCTGATCGACGCCGACGGCACGATCCACAACGAGGGCACGCAGAAATTCCTGCAGGGCTACGTGGACCGGTTCCTGGCACTGATCGCGGTGCACGTGAAGGGCGACTGAGACCGATGGGGTAGCAGCAGCCAGGCCGCGGGTCGGATCCCGGCGCGCAGCGGCGGGCCCTGGCCCCACGTTCCGCTGAGCACCGGAGCCCTTGCGCTGCACGGAATCCGACCCTGGCCGCCTGATCTGCGATAATGACCCACCCGGGCGCCGCAACGGCGCCCGTCGCAGGCACTGCGACGCCCCCGCGCCAGAGTGGCCAGGCACTGGCGGATATCCCCCGTTTCTCCACGGCTTATCCACAGGCTTGTCCATGGCTGCCGGGGTCGGCGCATGCCTACACTCGTCCGGCCCACTTTTGCAGGAAACACCGCAGCATGTCCGCTCGTTCCGGCTTCCGTTCCAACCGCAGAGAGCGCGGTGATGGCTTTGATCGTGATCGCGATGAATCGCGTATCGACCAGTTGCGCGTTCCGCCGCATTCGGTGGAAGCCGAGCAGGCGGTGCTGGGTGGCCTGATGCTGGCGCCGGAGGCCTACGACCGGGTCAACGACCAGCTGACCGAGGGCGATTTCTACCGCCGCGATCACCAGATGATCTACCGCGCGATCCGTGAGCTGTCCGAGCGCGAGCGGCCGTTCGACGCGGTGACCCTGGGCGAGTGGTTCGAATCACAGGGCAAGCTGGAGCTGGTGGGCGATGGTGCCTACCTGATCGAGCTGGCGAGCACCACGCCGTCGGCGGCCAACATCGTGGCCTATGCCGAGATCGTGCGTGACAAGGCCGTGCTGCGGCAGCTGATCCAGGTCGGCACCGACATCGTCAACGATGGCTTCCAGCCTGAGGGCCGTGACAGCAGTGAGTTGCTGGCCTCTGCGGAGAAGAGCGTGTTCGCCATCGCTGAACAGGGTGCACGCGGCCGTACCGACTTCGTGGCGATGCCTGGCGCGCTGAAGGATGCCTTCGAGGAACTGCGCAACCGATTCGAGAACGGCGGCAACATCACCGGCCTGCCGACCGGCTACAACGACTTCGATGCGATGACTGCCGGCCTGCAGCCGACCGACCTGATCATCCTCGCCGCGCGCCCGGCCATGGGCAAGACGACTTTTGCACTGAACATCGCCGAGTACGCGGCGATCAAGTCGAAGAAGGGCGTGGCGGTGTTCTCGATGGAAATGTCGGCCTCGCAGCTGGCGATGCGCCTGATCTCCTCCAACGGCCGCATCAACGCGCAGCGCCTGCGTACCGGCCAGCTGGAAGATGAAGACTGGAGCCGCGTCACCAGCGCGATCAAGATGCTGAAGGAAACCAAGATCTTCATCGACGATACGCCGGGCGTGTCGCCGGAAGTGCTGCGTTCCAAGTGCCGCCGTCTCAAGCGCGAGCACGACCTGGGCCTGGTGGTGATCGACTACCTGCAGCTGATGAGCGTGCCGGGCAACAGTGAAAACCGCGCCACCGAAATCTCGGAGATCTCGCGTTCGCTGAAGGGCCTGGCCAAGGAACTGCACGTGCCGGTGATCGCGCTGTCGCAGCTCAACCGCTCGCTGGAAACACGTACCGACAAGCGCCCGGTGATGGCCGACCTTCGCGAATCGGGCGCAATCGAGCAGGACGCGGACATGATCGTGTTCATCTACCGCGACGATTACTACAACAAGGAAAATTCGCCAGACAAGGGCCTGGCCGAGATCATCATCGGCAAGCACCGTGGTGGCCCGACCGGATCGTGCAAGCTGAAGTTCTTCGGTGAGTACACCCGCTTCGACAACCTGGCCCACGACTCGGTCGGCTCATTCGAATAACCGTAGTGCCGGCCGCTTGCCGGCAACCACCCCACGGCTTGCAAACCATTCAGAACGCCAATCTTCCGTACGTGGCGTGTAAATGACATGTAACGCGAGGCTTCTACGATTCCGCCGCTGCTGCTCTTCGACGCCGCCCTTCGGCGTCCAGCGTGCCCAAGGAATCCGCCTCCATGCCGTCCCACGCTCCGCTTCGCCGCAATCTGCTGGCCCTGCTGGTCTGTGCTTCGCTGCCGTCGCTGGCTGTCGCTGAAACCGCCCCCGCGACCGACGCGCAGTCGGCCACGACCCTCGATTCGATCTCGGTGATCGGCCGCGGCGAAGCCCGCCAGGTGCAGCGCGTGACCGCCGAGGACATGAAGGTCCTGCCGCCCGGTGCCAACCCGCTGAAGCTGCTGGCGGCCAAGCCGGGCGTGCATTTCGAATCGGCCGATGCCACCGGCGCCTACGAATGGTCCACCAGCATCAGCCTGCGTGGCTTCAACCAGAATCGCCTGGGCTACACCCTCGATGGCATCCCGCTGGGCAACATGGCCTACGGCAACAGCAACGGCCTGCACATCAGCCGCGCGGTGATCAGCGAGAACCTGGGCGGTGCGGAGGTCTCCACCGGCATTGGTGCGCTGGGTACGCCGTCCACCAGCAACCTCGGCGGCGTGTTCCAGTTCTACTCGATCGATCCGTCCACCGAATATGGGGTCGTGCTGGCACAGAGCTTCGGCAGCGACAATGCGCGCCGCAGCTATGCGCGCCTCGATACCGGCGACCACCAGGGCTTTGCCGCTTACCTGTCCGGCGTGTATTCCGAAGGCGACAAGTGGAAGGGCAAGGGCTCGCAGGAACTGAAGCAGTTCAACGGCAAGGCCACCTACAACTTCGGCACGGACAGCAGGATCACCGCGCTGTTCAACGCTTCGCGCCGCGTCGAGGCCGACTACCAGGACCTGTCGCTGGAGATGATCGATCGCCTCGGCTGGGACTGGGACAACTACGCGCCGGACTGGGATCGCGCGGTGGCTGCTGCACGCGGAAAGTACAGTGGTGGCGTCAACAGCCCGTGGGACGCCTATTACTCCGGTCACGGCCTGCGCAATGACGATGTGTCCAGCATTGCCGGTGATTTCGGCCTGAACGAATCGATGCGCCTGAAGGTCAACGTCTACAACCACAGCAACCGTGGCCAGGGCCACTGGTTCAGCCCGTCCAATCCGTCCAACCCGGGCACCAGCCGTGAGATCCCGATCTCGATCCGCACCACCGAGTATGCGATCGACCGCACCGGCGTGACCTCGGCGTTCACCTGGAACGTGGCGGGCCACGAACTGGAGGCGGGCCTGTGGTACGAAGACAACGGCCACAGCGTGCAGCGCAACTTCTACTACATCGACGGCCCGATCACCGACGACTTCTTCCTGCGCAATCCGGACCAGCGCGTGTGGCACCAGCGCTACACCACCATCACCCGCCAGTTCTACGTGCAGGACCGCTTCCGCCTGTTCGATGACCGCCTGACCATCGACATCGGCGCGAAGTCGCCGCACACCCGCACCCGCGTGCGCACGCCGCTGGGCAGCTATGCCAACAACAGCAGCCTGACCTCGAAGAAGGGCCTGCTCCCGCAGGCGGGCTTCAACTTCAAGCTCAACGAGGGCAACGAGATCTTCGGCTCGTTCGCCAAGAACGTGGCCGCCTACGCGCTGGGCGTGGGCAGCCCGTTCAACGTGCCGCAGGCCGCCTTCGATGCCAGCGCGAAGAACCTGAAGCCGGAACAGTCGCGCACCATCGAGCTGGGCTGGCGCGGCTACGGCCAGGGCTATGAAGCCTCGGTAGCCGTGTACGACGTCAAGTTCGACAACCGTCTGCTGGCCATCGCGCAGTGCGTGGGCATCCTCGGTTGCCCGGCGCTGTTCTCCAACGTCGGTTCGGTAACCAGCCGCGGTGCCGAGGCGACCCTGCAGCTGAAGCCGATGCAGGACCTGACCTGGTCCAACGCGCTGTCGTGGAATGACAGCACCTACGACAACGACTACGTCAACAACGGCGTGGTGCCGACCCGCGGCAAGAAGACCGTCGACACCCCGGAATGGATGTTCGCCAGCACCCTGGCCTGGACCCCGGGCCCGTGGGACCTGCGCCTGGCCGCCAACCATGTCGGCAAGCGTTACGTGACCTATACCAACGACGTGTCGGTGCCCAGCTACTGGCTGGTCAACGCTTCGGTGGCCTATGACTTCGGCACGCTCGGCCCGGCGCAGAACCTGACCGTGGCGCTGAACCTGACCAACCTGACCGACAAGCGCTACCTGTCCTCGATCAATACCAACGGCACCTACGCCGCCGACCCGACCCGCAGCCTGGCGACCATGCAGGTTGGCGCGCCGCGGCAGGTGATGGCCACCGCCACCGTGCACTTCTGATGCGCGGCCCCGTCGATCCGGAAAGCCGTCGTCGCCTGTTGCGCATGGCGTGGCAGGGCACGGGGGCGGCGATCGCACTGGCGGCGATGCCGGGGCTGGCCACGGCCGGCCCGCGCCCGCGGTTGGGGCGTGATCCGTTCACCCTGGGCGTCGCCGCCGGCGATCCGGATCCGCAGGGAGCCGTACTGTGGACGCGTCTGGCTCCGGACCCGCTCAACGGCGGCGGCATGCCATCGCGGGCGGTGCCGGTGCGCTGGTTCGTGGCCGAAGACCCGGGCATGTGCCGGCTGGTGCAGCGTGGCGTCGCCGCGGCGGTGCCCGAGCTGGCGCATTCGGTGCACGTGGAGGTCAATGGCCTGCGCCCAGGCCGCGACTACTACTACCGTTTTGCCTGCGACGGTGACGAGGAAAGCGCGGTCGGCCACTTCCGCACCGCGCCGCTGCCCGACACGCAGCTGCAGCAGCTGCGGCTGGCCCTGTGCACCTGCCAGGCCTGGAACAGTGGCTACTACCCGGTGCTGCGCGATATCGCGAAGAGTGATGTCGACCTGGTGCTGCATGCCGGTGACTACCTGTACGAGTACAGCCCACTGCAGAACGCGCGTGGTCTCACGCTGGATGCGGAACGCTTCAGTGGCGAGACCGTCGGCCTGGAGCGCTACCGCGACCAGTACGCGCTGTACAAGCTCGATCCCGATCTGCAGGCCGCGCACGCCGCCCACGCGTTCGCGGTGATCTGGGACGACCACGAAGTGCAGAACGATTACTCCGGCATCCATCCGGAGAAGCCCGGCGTCTCGACGGAGGACTTCATCGTTCGCCGCGCGGCGGCCTACCGCGCGTTCTACGAACACCTGCCGATGCGTAGCACGCCTGCGGGCAACGGTGGCCTGCGCGTGCATCGGCGCCTGCGTTACGGGGATCTGGCACAGCTTGCGCTGCTCGACTGCCGCCAGTTCCGTCCGGCCAATCCCTGCGGGGTGGGCGAGTCGCCGCGCTGCGACGCTGCGCTGGATCCACGCATTAGCATGCTGGGCGTGGGCCAGGAAGCCTGGTTCGCGCAGTCGATGGCGGCCGCACGCGGCACGCGCTGGAACGTGGTGGTGCAGCAGCTGCTGATGGCGCAGCTGCGGCTGGACGGCGGCACGGCGCGCGAGCGCTTCTGGAACGATGCCTGGGACGGCTATCCCGCCGCACGCAAGCGATTGCTGCAGGCGATGCGGGCAGGCGGGCAGGCGGGCAGGGCAATGCCATCGTGCTCGGTGGTGACTGGCATTCCACTTTCGTCAACGACCTGAAGCTGGATTTCGACGCGGCCAGCGCGCCGGTCGTCGCCACCGAATTCATCGCTCCGGCGATCAGCAGCGGCGGCGACGACACACCGTACGGGCCGTACTATGGGCCGTCGATAGCGCAGAACCCGCACATCCGCTATTTCGACGGTGACCGCCGCGGCTGGTGGAAGCTGCAGCTGAACCGGCAGACCGTGGATGCGGAGCTGCGCTTCGCCGACAGCGTGCTGCGCGCGGATGCGCCGGTGCGCACTGCGGCGCGCTTCCAGGTCATCCACGGCCGCCCGGGCGCAGTGCCGGTGTGAATCCGTTCGGTCGTGCCGGCCGCTGGCCGGCAACCTGATCAATCTTCGGTTTCCCCACCACCGGATTCATCGCCCCGAGCCGGGTTTCGTCGCAAACCGTTTGCGGGCGGCCAGAGCGGGGCGCCAAGGTGTCCGCAGGCGGCAAGGTGCCGCCACAAGGAGACCGTGATGAAGACCCTGTTCGCACTCGGCGTGTGGTGCCTGCTGTTCGTGCTGTGCTGGCCGCTGGCGATCCTCGCCCTGATCGCCTGGCCGTTCGTGTGGCTGCTGAGCCTGCCGTTCCGCCTGGTCGGCATCACCTTCTCGGCGCTGTTTGCGTTCCTGCGCGCGCTGTTCATGCTGCCCGCGCGGTTGCTCGGCGGCGGCCCGGTGGCGGCATGAGGGCTGTGTTGCTGGTCGCGCTGGCATTGCTCGCGGGGCCGGCACTGGCCACACCGGTGCCGCCGTCCGCATGGCTGGAACGCCAGCAGACCGCCGCTGCCGATGAGGCGGATGCTGCAGCGGCCAAGGCGGTCAAACCCAAGGAGCGCTGCCGGGTGGTGAAGGAGTGGAAGGCCGGTGAAACCGTGGCCCAGCACCGCATCTGTGACGATCCGCCGAAGAAGCCGGCTGGAAAGGTGTAGAACCGAGCCCACGCTCGGCTTCACCCTCCGCGGCTGCCGACCGGAGAGCCGAGCATGGGCTTGGCTCTGCAGGAAAACGGGCAACAAAAAACCCCGCCGAAGCGGGGTTTTTCGTCTGCAGGTGAGTGCCGACCAACGGTCGGCACCTGCCATGATGCCGATCAGTTCGCCTTGTGGATGGCGCGCTTGCTGACCGCCATCGCCGCGTCGTGGATCACTTCCGACAGCGACGGGTGGGCGTGGCAGATGCGGGCCAGATCATCGGCCGACCCGCTGAACTCCATGGTCAGCACACCTTCGTGCACCAGCTCGGAGACGTTGGCACCGACCAGGTGCATGCCGAGGATGCGATCGGTTTCGGCATGGGCCAGGATCTTCACGAAGCCCGCCGGCTCGATCATCGCCACGGCACGGCCGTTGGCGGCGAACGGGAAGCTGCCGGCCTTGTACGGGATGCCTTCGGCCTTCAGCTGGGCTTCGGTCTTGCCGACCCACGCCAGTTCCGGCTCGGTGTAGATGACCCACGGGATGGTGTCGAAGTTGACGTGGCCCGGCAGGCCGGCGATCAGCTCAGCCACCGCGATGCCTTCCTCGAAGCCCTTGTGCGCCAGCATCGGGCCGCGCACGCAGTCGCCCACCGCCCACACGCCGTTGACGCCGGTGTGGCAGTGCGCGTCGACTTCGATCTGGCCGCGCTCGTTGATCTTGACGCCGGTGCCTTCGGCCAGCAGGCCCTTGGTGGCCGCGCGACGGCCAACGGCCACCAGCAGCTTGTCCACGGTCAGGGTCTTTTCGCCTTCAGCGTCGGTGTAGGTGACGATGACTTCCTTCTTCTTGCCCTTGCCGGTGATCTCGGTCTTGGAAACCTTGGCATTGAGCTTGATGTCCAGGCCCTGCTTCTTGAATTCCTTGGCAGCGGTCTTGGCCACTTCGGCGTCGGCAGCCGCCAGGAACTCCGGCATGGCTTCGAGGATGGTGACTTCCGCGCCCAGGCGCTTCCACACGCTGCCCAGTTCCAGGCCGATGACGCCGGCGCCGATCACCGCCAGGCGGTTCGGCACTTCGGTGAAGTCCAGGCCGCCGACGTTGTCGACGATGGTCTCGCCGTCGAACTTGGCGAACGGCAGTTCGATCGAATCCGAACCGGCCGCGATGATGACGTTGGTGCCCTTCAGCTCGACGATGGAACCGTCATGCTGGGTGACCTTGACCACGTTGCCCGGCTGCAGTTCGCCAAAACCATAATAGGCTGCGACCTTGTTGGCCTTGAACAGCATGCCGATGCCGCCGGTGAACTGCTTGACGATCTTGTCCTTGCGGCCAACCATCGCCTCGACGTCGATCTTGGCATCCTTGAAGCTGATGCCATGGTCGCCAAAGATGTGGCCCATGTTCCAGAACTGGCGCGAGGAATCCAGCAGCGCCTTGGACGGGATGCAGCCCACGCGCAGGCAGGTGCCGCCGAGGGCCGGCTTGCCGTCCTTGCCCAGCGCCGCGTCGATGCAGGCGGTCTTCAGGCCCAGCTGGGCCGCGCGGATGGCAGCGTGGTAACCGGCCGGGCCGGCACCGATGACGACGACGTCGAATTGTTCAGCCATTGAATTATTCCTTGATGCATTACCAGAACCCCTCCGCGCAGGCGCGGAGGGGCGGGAGGTGTCTTACAGGCCGAACAGCATGCGGCCCGGGTTTTCCAGCTGGTTCTTGATGTCCACCAGGAACTGCACCGAATCCTTGCCGTCGATGATGCGGTGGTCGTACGACAGCGCCAGGTACATCATCGGCGCGATCACGACCTGGCCGTTCTGGGCGATCGGACGCTCCTTGATGGCGTGCATGCCCAGGATGGCGCTCTGCGGCGGGTTGATGATCGGGGTCGACAGCAGCGAACCGAAGGTGCCGCCGTTGGTCACGGTGAAGGTACCGCCCTGCAGTTCATCCAGGCCCAGCTTGCCGTCACGCGCCTTCTTGGCGTAGTCGGCGATGGTCTTCTCGATGTCGGCGAACGACATGCGCTCGACATTGCGCAGGACCGGGGTGACCAGGCCCTTCTCGGTCGAGACGGCGATCGAGATGTCCGAGTAGCCGTGGTAGATGATGTCGTCGCCGTCGATCGAGGCGTTGACCAGCGGGAAGCGCTGCAGCGCGTTGGCGGCGGCCTTCACGAAGAAGCTCATGAAGCCCAGCTTGATGCCGTGGGCCTTGACGAACTCGTCCTGCAGTTCCTTGCGCGCCGCCGACACCTTGGACAGGTCGACTTCGTTGAAGGTGGTCAGCATGGCGGTGGAGTTCTTCGACTCCATCAGGCGCTCGGCAATGCGCTTGCGGATGCGGGTCATCGGCACGCGCTCTTCCGGACGTGCGCCACCGGCCTTGCCGGCGCCGCCGTTGCGGGCGAAGTTGACGATGTCTTCCTTGGTCACCGCGCCGCGACGGCCGGTGCCGTCGACGTCGGCCGGGTTCACGCCTTCGGTGATGGCGGTGAAGCGGGCGCCCGGCGGCAGCGCATCGGCGGCCGACTTGGCGGCCGGGGCCGGAGCGGCGGCAGCGGCCGGAGCAGCAGCGGCCGGGGCAGCGGCTGCAGCCGGAGCGGCTTCGGCAGCCGGAGCCGGGGCAGCAGCCACGGCGCCTTCTTCGATGATCGCCACGACCTGGCTGGAGGTCACGGTCGAGCCTTCGGCGAACTTGATTTCCTTCAGCACGCCGTCGACCGGCGACGGCACTTCCAGGACGACCTTGTCGGTTTCCAGGTCAAGCAGGTTTTCGTCGCGCTTGACGGCGTCGCCCACCTTCTTGTGCCAGGTGGCGATGGTGCCGTCGGCGACGGATTCGGGCAGTACCGGGGCTTTGACTTCGGTGGCCATTGCGGGAGCTTCCTGGTTTGTCTTCTAAATAGGGGGAGGATTATTCAGCGAACGTGTCGTTGAACGGGTTGACCAGCGCGTCGGCGATCAGCTGCTGCTGTTCGCGGACGTGGTCAGCCATGTGACCGGCAGCCGGCGACGCCGAACGTGCGCGACCGGCGTAGTGCAGGTTCTGGCCATCGGCCAGGCAGAACTGCAGGTGGTGGCGGATCTGGTACCACGCACCCTGGTTCTGCGGTTCTTCCTGCGTCCACACCACGTCGGTGGCCTTGCCGTACTTCTTCAGCTCGGCAGCCAGCAGCGCACGCGGGAACGGATACAGCTGCTCCACGCGGATGATCGCCACGTCGTCCTGGCCACGCTTGGTCTGGTCTTCCAGCAGGTCGTAGTAGACCTTGCCCGAGCACAGCACCACGCGCTTGACCTTCTTGGCGTCCGCACTGGCGTCGCCGATCAGGTGCTGGAACTCGCCGTTGGCCAGTTCGTCCAGGGTCGACACGGCCAGCTTGTGGCGCAGCAGCGACTTCGGCGACATCACCACCAGCGGCTTGCGGGTGGTCAGGTGCAGCTGGCGGCGCAGCATGTGGAAGGCCTGTGCCGGGGTGGACGGAACCACCACCAGCATGTTCTCCAGTGCACACAGCTGCAGGAAGCGCTCCAGGCGCGCCGAGCTGTGCTCCGGGCCTTGCCCTTCATAGCCATGCGGCAGCAGCAGGGTCAGGCCGGAAATGCGGCCCCACTTGGCTTCACCGGCGGCGATGAACTGGTCGATCACCACCTGGGCGCCGTTGGCGAAGTCGCCGAACTGGCCCTCCCAGATGCACAGCGTGTTCGGATCGGTGGTGGAGAAGCCGTACTCGTAGGCCATCACCGCTTCTTCGCTCAGCAGCGAATCGATGACGGTGGCCTTCTCCGGCGAATCCACCAGCTGCCGCAGCGGCATGTAGTAGTTGTCGGTCTTCTGGTCGTGCAGGATCGCGTGGCGGTGGGTGAACGTACCGCGACCGACGTCCTGGCCGACCAGGCGCAGTGCGTGGCCTTCGTCGAGCAGGGTGGCGTAGGCCAGGTTCTCGGCAAAGCCCCAGTCGCCCGGGATCTCGCCGGCGGCCATCTTGCGGCGGTCGTCATAGACCTTGGCCACGCGCGAGTGCAGCTGCACGTCTTCGGGAATGGTGTTGATCAGCTTGGCCAGTTCGACCAGCTTGTTCTTCTCGACCTTGGTCGAGACCGGGTCGGACAGCTTGCCTTCCAGCAGCTTCGGCCAATCGACGAACAGCGGGCTGGTCGGCGGGGTCTTCTCGACCTTGGCCAGCTCGGTGGTCACTTCACCGGCATCGAGCTTCTCGCGGTAGGCATCGACCATCGCCTTGCCGGCACCGGCAGCGATCACGCCTGCCTTTTCCAGCTGCTCGGCGTACATCTCGCGGGTGGTCGGGTGCTTGCGGATCACCTGGTACATCAGCGGCTGGGTGATCGCCGGCTCGTCGGCCTCGTTGTGGCCCCAACGGCGGTAGCACATCAGGTCGATGACCACGTCCTTGGCGAACTTCTGGCGGAACTCGAAGGCCAGCTGCGCGGCGAACACCACCGCTTCCGGATCATCGCCGTTCACGTGCAGCACCGGGGCGGCGATCATCTTCGCCACGTCGGTGGCGTAGCGCGTGGAGCGCGTGTCCAGCGGGTTGGAGGTGGTGAAGCCGACCTGGTTGTTGACCACGATGTGCACGGTGCCGCCGACGGCGAAGCCGCGGGCCTGCGACATCTGGAACAGCTCCATGACCACGCCCTGGCCCGAGAAGGCCGCATCGCCGTGGATCAGGATCGGCATGACCTGCTTGCGTGCGGTGTCCTTGCGGCGCTCCTGGCGCGAACGCACGGAACCGGCCACGACCGGGTCGGCGATTTCCAGGTGCGACGGGTTGAACGCCAGCGCCAGGTGCACCGGGCCGCCGTCGGTAGCCACGTCGGCCGAGAAGCCCATGTGGTACTTCACGTCGCCGGCAGAAGCGTGCTCGTCGTGCTCGAACTTGCCTTCGAACTCGTCGAACAGCTTGCGCGGGTTCTTGCCGAGGGTGTTGACCAGCACGTTCAGGCGGCCGCGGTGGGCCATGCCGATCACCACGTCCTTGACGCCATCCTTGCCGGCGCTGCGGATGATGGTGTCCATCATCGGGATCAGCGAGTCGCCGCCTTCCAGCGAGAAGCGCTTCTGGCCGACGTACTTGGTGTGCAGGTAGCGCTCCAGGCCTTCGGCCGCGGTCAGGCGCTCCAGGGTGCGGCGCTGGGTGTCAGCGTCCAGCTGGTAGTTGCCACCGGCTGCTTCCAGCTTCTTGTAGATCCACTGGCGCTGCTCGACCTCGGAGATGTGCATGAACTCCGCACCGATCGAGCCGGTGTAGGTCGCCTTCAGGCGTGCCAGCAGGTCGCGCAGCTTCATGCGCGGCTGGCCACCGACGCCGCCGGTGCTGAACTCGCTGTTGAGGTCGGCATCGGACAGGCTGTGGAACGGCAGGCCCAGGTCCGGGGTGTTGACCGGCGCGGCCAGGCCCAGCGGATCGAGGCGGGCGTCCAGGTGGCCGCGAGAGCGGTAGGCGGTGATCAGACGACCGACATTGCGTTCACGCTCGTCGCCCGCACCGTTGCCGGTGCCGGCCTTCAGCGCTTCCTTGGCCGCGTCCGCAATGTGGGAGATGACGGCCGAGTGCGGAATGTCGCCTGCTTCGCGGCCCTTGAAGCCGTCGAAGTAGGTCTTCCATTTGGGATCGACACTGTCCGGGGAGACCAGGTACTGCTCGTACAGGTCCTCGACATAGGAGGCGTTGCCGCCGGCGAGCTGCGAAGATTGCGCAAACTGCTTCAGTTGATTGTCCACGATGGAGGGTGTTGATTCGCTTTGTGGGGTATGGCTTCAGAAGGACCCGGCAGGAAGATGAATAGCCCTGCGCGGGCGCGTTCAAACAGCCAAATTGTACCCCCATCCGGACAGGAAGGGGCACCAGAACGGGCATCCCGGGTCCCCCGGTGCCGCTTCCAGACAGGTTGAGTGGGCGGTACCCCGCTCAGATGCCGAGCGCACGCAGTTCGCTGCAATCGCGCGAACGGTCCCAGACCCGCTGCAATTGCTGCTCGAACGGCTGCGAACGTGCAGGCAGCGCGACGCCTGCCTCGCCGTCGAGGCGATGACCGATCAGACGAAAGTAGAAGTCGCCGGCGTCGTTGAGCAGGCAGGCCGAGGCCAGCGCACGGTCGACCGGGTCGGTGACCTCGCGGAACTGGATCACACTGGGCAGGCGCTGGGCCAAGGCCAGCAGCGGCGCCCCGGCAGACGCGATGGCGGCGGCGTCGTGCACGATCACCCGCAGCTGCTTGTCGTGGCGGGCGGTGACGAAGCGGCGCAGGGCGGCCTGTACCGACGGCGCGTCGAGCAGTCCCGGGTCCAGCTGACGGCTGTGCAGCCACACTTGGCGGCGGGCGCGGTGGACGATGGCCGTGGTGATGGCCACCGCCTGCTCGCGACTGTCGATGGCACTGGCCGCGCCCAACCGGCGGCGCATCTGCTGGTGGCCGATGCCGGCCTCCTCGAATACCTCGCCTTCCGGCAGGAAGCCCTGGCGGGCATAGAAATCGCGGGCGGGCAGCTGGGCGTGCAGGTGCAGCTCGGCCAGGCCGAGCCTGCGCCCGGCCTCGACCAGTGCCTCCAGCAGGGCCTCACCGACCCCGTGGCTGCGATGGCTGGCCAGCACCGCCATGCGGCCGATGCGGCCGTCCGGGGCCAGCCGGCCGGTGCCGACCGGCTGGTTGTCACTGTCCAGCGCCAGCACATGGACGCTGACCGGGTCCAGCGCATCGCGTTCCAGTTCCGCGGCGATGCCCTGTTCCTGCACGAACACGCGTTGGCGCACGTCGTGAATGGCAACGTGGGCGTCGGCGTGGCTGACCTGCTGGACCCGGATCATGGTGAGGGCTCAGGCCCGGCCCGTGCTGTCGTCTTCGTCGTCGTCCTCGAAGTTGACGATGACCTCGATACCGTCGTCGTGCACGGTCACGGAGTGGACATCGTCGGACACCGCGTCGGCGTCGATCGCGTCGACGCGGTCACGGCCTTCGACCACTTCGCCGAGGACCACGGCGTCTTCGCCGTCGTCCTCGTCTTCAGCGTCATACATTTCGCTGGGATCGATCAGCTGGAACACGCCGCCGACCAGCAGCAGCTGGAGCACGGCCCGGCCCTTGTCGGACAGGCCGCGATAGGCGGCGGCGTCGAGCTGCTCGGCGCCGGCCAGGCGCTGGGCGTCCTTCACCGGCAGCGCGAAGTCCTGGCCGCTGACGTACAGGCTGGCGCCGCGCTTGGCCCGGCGCCAGGCCAGGCGTGCCCACGGGTGGCGCTGCAGCAGCAGGCCGGAGGCCAGTGCCTGGACCACTTCCTCCGGAGCCGGCGCGGCCTGGTGGGCCATCACTTCGCCGGCGGCGCGGTAGGTGGTGATGAAGCGACCGAACCAGTCACCCAGCTTGTCCGGGTCGTTCATGCGGATGGCGTTGAGCGCGGTGATCACCCGCGCCATCGCCACCGTGTCGATTTCGTTCGGGTCGGCTGGCACCTTGAGGTCGGCATCCTGGTAACGGATGTTCTCGTCGGCATCGGCGATCAGGGTGTCGAGGTAGTCGCTGATCAGTTCGGCCGAGGACGGTGCGCGCATGCCGAAGGAGAACGTCAGGCAGGGATCCTCGGCGACGCCGTGGTGCGGCACGTTCGGCGGCAGGTACAGCATGTCGCCCGGCGCCAGCACCCAGTCGTGGGTCGGCTTGAATACCTTCAGCAGCTTCAGTTCCACGTCCGGGCGGAAGCCCAGCGGTGGCTGCTTGCCCTTGATCGATTCGCTGGCGTCGATCTGCCAGCGGCGGTGGCCGTGGGCCTGCAGCAGGAACACGTCGTACTGGTCGACATGGGCGCCGACCGAGCCGCCGGTGGCGGCGAAGCTGATCATCACGTCATCCATGCGCCAACGCGGCAGGAAGCTGAAGTGCTCGATCAGGGCGCGCACGTCCGGATCCCACTTGTCCACGTCCTGCACCAGCAGGGTCCAGTCGTGGTCGGGCAGGGCGGGGAACACGTCTTCCTGGAACGGGCCGGTGCGCACGCGCCAGCCGTCCCGGGTCTTGTCGTGCTCGATCAGGCGCGCCAGCACGCCTTCCTCGCAGGCCAGCCCGGCCAGGTCTTCCGGCTGCACCGGGGTCTGGAAGTTGGGGAAGGCGTTGCGGATCAGCAGCGGGCGCTTCTGCCAGAAGTCGCGCAGGAAGGTGGCCGGCGCCATGCCCAGCGGCTGGCCGGGGCGGGCGGTGACTTCGATGAGGGGGGCGGAGGACTTGCGGGCGGCCATGGGGGAATCCTTGCAGCGGAAAGCGGGAGGGGCGGCGCAGCGGGCCGCCTGAGATCTCCATTGTCCGCCGTTCGTGGGGATTGCGCACGTGCGCGGGTTTGTCGCGGGGTGTCCGGCCAACGGCGGAGCCCCTCGTGGCGGGGTGGGTTCACAAGCAAAAGCCGCGCTTGGCCGGGCGGGTGGGCTGCGCGGGGGACGCTGCAAGTACGTCCCTGTAAGCTTGGCCGCCGCATCCATGCGGCGGACACCCCCGCGCAGCCCACCCGCCCGGCCCCTGACAGTTTCCTGCGCGGCCCGCCACGGAATGGAAGAAGAAAAGCAAAAGCAACAGCGGGTCGCGCGCTGCGCTTGCTCGTGCCAAAACAAAAGAGGGGCGCGGCGAAGCCGCGTCCCTCTTTCAAATTCCGTCCCGACAACCCAATGCTCTTCGATCCGTCACCGGGAATCTGTCAGAGGTGGGGCGGGTTGGGTTCGCGGGGGTGTCCGCGGCATGGATGCCGCGGCCAAGCCCCCAGGGACGGGTTCACGGCGTCCCCCGCGAACCCAACCCGCCCCGCCAAGCGAGGCGATAACCCAGAGCCGCTCTTGACGTTGATGTTGCCGTTGCCTGCCGCAGGCAGCGCCCGCGGCCGCCGCCGCAAGGATCCCCTTAAATCTTCTTCGCCAGCGACTCGGCCAGGCCGGTGTAGCTGCCCGGGGTCATCTCCAGCAGGCGCTGCTTCGCATCCGCCGGCAGCTCCAGCCCCTGCACGAACGCACGCATCGACTCGGCCGTGATGCCCTGGCCGCGGGTCAGCGCCTTCAGCTGCTCATACGGGTTCGGCAGGCCGTGGCGGCGCATCACCGTCTGCACGGCCTCGGCCAGCACTTCCCAGGCCGCGTCCAGATCGGCATCCAGGCGCTGCGGGTTCACTTCCAGCTTGCCCAGGCCCTTGGCCAGCGAATCCAGCGCCACCTGGCTGTGGCCGAACGCGGTGCCCAGTGCGCGCAGCACGGTGGAATCGGTCAGGTCACGCTGCCAGCGGCTGATCGGCAGCTTCGCGCTGAAGTGCTCGAACAGCGCGTTGGCGATACCGAAGTTGCCTTCCGCATTCTCGAAATCGATCGGATTGACCTTGTGCGGCATCGTCGACGAGCCGACTTCGCCTTCCTTCAGGCGCTGCTTGAAGTAGCCCAGCGAGATGTAGCCCCAGATGTCGCGGGCCAGGTCGATCAGGATGATGTTGGCGCGGCGCGCGGCATCGCCGATCTCGGCAACATTGTCGTGCGGCTCGATCTGCGTGGTGTACGGGTTGAACACCAGGCCCAGGCCGGTCACGAAGCGCTCGGCGAAGGCCGGCCAGTCCACGTCCGGGTAGCTGGCGATGTGGGCGTTGTAGTTGCCGACCGCGCCGTTGATCTTGCCGGTCAGCTCGACCGCGGCGATCTGCCTGCGCTGGCGCTCCAGGCGCGCGACCACGTTGGCCAGCTCCTTGCCCAGCGTGGTCGGCGAGGCGGTCTGGCCATGGGTGCGCGACAGCATCGGCTGGCCGGCCTGGGCGTGGGCGAGGTTGCGCAGCGTGGTGGCGATGCCGTCCAGGGTCGGCAGCAGCACCTCGCGGCGGGCCTGTTCCAGCATCAGGCCGTAGCTGAGGTTGTTGATGTCTTCGCTGGTGCAGGCGAAATGCACGAATTCCAGCGCCGGAGCCAGCTCGGCGTCGTCCTTCAGCTGTTCCTTGATGAAGTACTCCACCGCCTTGACGTCATGGTTGGTGGTGCGCTCGATCTCCTTCACGCGCGCGGCCTGGGCCGGGCTGAAGCGGGCGGCCAACCCGCGCAGGCGGGCGACGGCGGCGTCGGAGAACGGCGCCAGTTCGACGATGCCCGGTTCGGCGGCCAGCGCCAGCAGCCATTCCACCTCGACCACGATGCGGGCCTTGATCAGACCGTATTCGGAGAAGATCGGGCGCAGGGCGTCGACCTTGCCGGCGTAGCGGCCATCGAGCGGGGACAGGGCGAGCAGGGCGGAATCGGACATGTCGGCAGGGCTGGGACGAGCGGCGGGGGCCATATTCTACGACGTGCCGGTCAGCGAGTGCCGGCCGCGGGCCGGCAACCACGCCCGGCCCTCGATTCCATGGATTGCCGGCCAGCGGCCGGCACTACCCTTGCGCGCGCAGAACGGCCGTGCAGGTGGAACGATCTGGCCCGCCCTCGTCATCCCATGCTGCGGTCAAGGGAGTATTGTGGCCGCAGCCGCCAGCCCGGGAAGCGACACCCTGCCAGCCGCCGCTTCCCTTTCCCCAACTGAAGTAGTGCGGAGTTGATGCAATGAGCAAAGCTGCAAGCAAGGGTTTCAGAATCGAACACGACAGCATGGGCGAGCTGCAGGTGCCTGCCGATGCCCTGTGGGGCGCGCAGACCCAGCGTGCCGTGCAGAACTTCCCGGTGTCGGGCCAGCGCATGCCGCGCGGTTTCATCCGCGCGCTGGGCCTGGTCAAGGGCGCGGCCGCCGGCGTCAACGCGGAGCTGGGCCACCTGCCGAAGACCGTGGCCAAGGCCATCCAGACCGCTGCCGCCGAAGTGGCCGCCGGCAACTGGGACGCGCAGTTCCCGATCGATGTCTACCAGACGGGTTCGGGCACGTCGTCGAACATGAATGCCAACGAGGTCATCGCCACCCTGGCCAACCGTGCCGGCAAGGCGGGCAAGACCACCGTGCATCCCAATGACCACGTCAACCAGGGGCAGAGCTCCAACGACGTGATTCCGACTGCGCTGCGGGTGTCGGCGGTGCTGGCGACGCACGAGCAGCTGCTGCCGGCGCTGGTGCACCTGCGCAAGACCCTGGACAAGAAGGGCCGCAGCCTGCGCAAGGTGGTCAAGACCGGCCGTACCCACCTGATGGACGCGATGCCGCTCACCTTCGAGCAGGAATTCGGTGCGTGGTCGGCGCAGCTGGCCTCGGCGCAGGAGCGCATCGAAGACAGCCTCAAGCGCGTGCGCCGGTTGCCGCTGGGCGGCACCGCCATCGGTACCGGCATCAACGCCGACCCGCGCTTCGGCGCGCAGGTGGCCAAGGCGCTGAAGCAGCAGACCGGTTTCAAGTTCGACAGCGCCGAGAATAAGTTCGAAGGCCTGGCCGCGCAGGACGATGCGGTGGAACTGTCCGGCCAGCTCAATGCGCTGGCCGTGGCACTGATCAAGATCGCCAATGACCTGCGCTGGATGAATGCCGGTCCGCTGGCCGGGCTGGGCGAGATCGAACTGCCGGCACTGCAGCCGGGCAGCTCGATCATGCCGGGCAAGGTCAACCCGGTCATTCCGGAAGCCACGGTGATGGCCTGCGCGCAGGTGATCGGCCACCACACCGCGATCACCGTGGCCGGGCAGACCGGCAACTTCCAGCTCAACGTCACCCTGCCGTTGATCGCGGTGAACCTGCTCGATGGCATCGGCCTGCTGGCCAATGTGTCCAGGCTGCTGGCCGACAGCGCGATCGCAGGTCTGAAGGTGCGCGAGGACCGCGTGGCCGAGGCGCTGGCGCGCAACCCGATCCTGGTCACCGCGCTGAACCCGATCATCGGCTACGAGAAGGCAGCGGCGATTGCCAAGCGTGCCTACAAGGAACAGCGCCCGGTGCTGGACGTGGCGCTGGAAGACAGCGGGCTTGACGAGGCCGAGCTGCGTCGCCTGCTGGACCCGACTGCGCTGACTGCTGGTGGCATCCAGGCTGGCGGTGGTGGCGCCGGGGGGTGATCTGCCGGTTGCAGAGTCGAGCCACGCTCGACGGTTGTTCCGGAGTCGGGCATGGTTCGACTCTACGGAAACGAAGAACGCCGCCCTCGGGCGGCGTTTTTCGTCAGCGACGGTCGGCGACGATGTTGCCGAAGGTGTCGGTGTAATCCTTGAACTCGGGGATGCGCTGGATCAGGTCGGCCGGGATCACCTCCATGCCCTCCGGCGGCTGGATCTTCACCGGCTGCATGTTCGGATCGGCCGGTGCGGCCACCAGCGTGTTCTGGCGCAGCACCTGCAGCTTGCCGAACATCGTCTGCAGCATCTGCTTCTGCCCGTCGTCCAGTGGAATCTGGATCTCGTCCACCTTCATCGTGCCGTCGCCGAGGATGATGATGTTCGGTGCCGGCGGGCGGCGCACGGTCACCATGCCTCCGCTGACGGAAATCTTGGGCTTGCCGCGCTCGGCGCGGTGATTGCGGTAATCCTTGTCGCAGCCGACCAGGCCCAGGCAGAGCAGGGCGGCCAGCAGCAGGAACAACTTCTTCATGGCGTTCGGTTCGGGGGCATCCGGGGGCCCCATTGTAAGCCCGCCGACAGTGCCCGACCGGCAACGGAAGGCCGCAGCCGGTCGGGTGCGTCGATTTGTCTCAGTTGGAGAACGTGACCGAGTTGTCCTTGCCGCAGTCGTCCACGTCGCTCTGGTCCATCGTCGCGTACGGCTTGAATGCCGGCAGCTCGCGCGCCAGTGCCTGCTGGCTGGCCAGCATCGCCGGCAGGCGATCGCAGATGCGCTTGGCCTGGGCCTCGATCTTGGCGGCTTCGGCGTTGATGCGCTTCTCCACCCCTTCGCTGTCGCCGCTGAAGATGCCCTTCAGCGCTTCACCGGCGGCGTTGGCGCCGAGTTTGGCGCCGGCCAGCCCGACATCCATGCCCGCCATCGCAACGGCGACCACGTGACCGCGGTACTCCTGCAGGTGGCGGCGCTGGACGTCGTTGGCGGCGACCTCCTTGCCGGCTATCAGCAGGCGGCCATCCGGCGTGATCTCCGCACGCGGCTGCTTGTCGGCCGAGATCTTGATGTTGCCCTGGGCGATGTCCTTGCGGGCATCGTCCATGGCTTCCTTGACGGTCTGGCCGACGCCGCTGGTGGCTTCGGCGACGCTCTTGCCGACGCTCCTGTCGGGGGCGGAGGACGTGCCACCACAGGCGATCAGCGGCAGGCACAGCAGGGTGGCGGGCAGCAGGCGCAACAGGTTCATGATGTTCCCCTGGACGTGTGTGGAAGAGGATTACTTGCTGCGCGGCAGGGTGACCCGGCCGCTGACGTTGCGGTGTTCGATATCGCCGCTGCCGCTGTGATCGACGGTCAGGCTGCCGCGTACGCCGTCCACCTGGATGTCGCCCGAGCCGTGGCTGCGCACATGCACGTTGCCGCCGATATCGGCCAGATCGATGCCACCGGAGCCGACCACGCCGACTTCGACGCTGCCCTGCACGCGCTTGAACTCGATGTCGCCGGAGCCGACCGTATCCAGGCGTGCGTTGCCACGCACATCGGTGATCTTCAGGTCACCCGAACCAACAGTGCCGGTGATGGCATCGCCGCCGATGTTGCGGGCATTGACGTCGCCGGAACCCAGCGACAGCAGATTCAGCGAACTGCCGCCATCGATGTTGAGGTCGCCGGAACCCACTGCAGCGTGGATGCTGCCACGGGTACCGCGGGCCACCGCGTCACCGGAGCCGACGTCCACGCTGAGCGACTGTGCGTTTTCCACGCTGGCGTCACCCGAGCCGACCTTGAACTGCAGCGGCAGGTTGTCCGGCACGCTGCCACGGATATCCAGCCAGGCGTAGCTGTTGCCCAGGCTGATGCCGCTTTGGCGGCCGTCGCGGCGCAGGCTCACCACCAGCTTGTCGCCCACCTTGCGCTGGTCCAGTACCAGCTGGTCCAGCCATTCCTGGCTGGACGCGCAGGCGCGGCCGTCCAGCTGGCCGCCGCCAGCGCTGGCGACCACCTTCAGGTCGTGCTGGTTGACCTCGAACACCACCGTCTTGGCACCGGCCACGTCCAGCTTCAGCGCGCGGGCGGCAGTGAACTTGCAGTTCGGAGCATCGGCGGCCAGCGCCGACAGCGGCAACAGCAACAACGCAGAACAGGCGAGCAAAGAACGCATGGGTGGTGCCTCCGGGAGGATGGAATCAGATCTCGCCGGCGCGCTTGCGCAGGCGGATGGCGAGGAAGATGAACAGTGCCCCGACGGCCGCACCGATCCACAGCTCCGGCATCGCCAGCGACTTCAGCTGCGAGGCGGGGGACATCAGGCTGACCACCGAATCCAGGTCGCGGCGCGAACCTTCACCTGCGCCGAGGCGGTACAGCAGGTCCATGCCGGGCACGCCGCCCAGCAGCAGGCGGCCGACGATGTTCTGCCAGAACCAGCCGGTGGTCAGGCCGATCAGCGGCATGATCTTGGTGGTGCTGACGATGACGCCGGCAAACAGTGGCAGCATCACCGCCCACAGGAACGGCTTGCTCTTGGCCCAGGCCGAGCACAGCAGCAGCCACCCTGCAGTGGGCAGGGCCCAAAGCGCGTAGACCGGAATCCAGCTCAGGTGGCCAGCGGCCAGGGTCAACGGGCTGGCGGGCCCCCAGATCAGCGCCATCGGGCTGCCACCGTGCATCAGCGCGACGATGCTGATGATCAGCATGAAGCCGAACATGGTGATGATGCCGGCAATCACCGCGATCAGCGGTGCCACGACCAGTGCGCTGATGACCTTGGACAGCACGGTCTGGGTATCCGACAGCGGCAACGACTTCCAGAACAGGATGCTGCGGTCGCGGCGGTCGTCGTACAGGGCGCCGAGGCAATAGAAGAACACCACGAAGGCCAGCACCAGGAACGGCCATGCCGAGCTGAGCACCAGGGTCAGGTCAAGGCCGTTACCGAGGTCGGCAAGGTCCTTGCCGTCGATGTTGCGGGTGAGCAGCGCCAGGTCCAGGCCATTGACGTTCACGCTCTCGCCATCGACATGCAGCGCACCGTTGCGCGCCGCGCGGTTCAGCGCGAACAGGCCGAAGGCGATGCCGACGGTGCTCATCACCAGCGAGATCAGGCCGGCGATCAGCGGGGCATACAGGAAACCGCCGCGGTTTTCCCAGTACTCGCGCTTGAGCAGCCAGCGCAGCGTGCCGAGGGGGCTGACGGGATGGTTGACGGCATTCATGCGTAGGTCCCCTTCATGACGGCGACGAACAGGTCGGCCAGGCCCGGGCTGCGGGTCTCGCCAAGGGTGGAAAGCTGGGCGCGCGGTACGCCGTCGAACAGCATTACGGTCTTGCCGAACGCCAGGCTGCGTTCGTCGATCGGCTTCAGGGCGCGTGCGGTCTCCAGCTGGTCGGCGTTGACCAGCAGTTCGGTGTAACGCTGGCCGACCTCGTCCATTTCCGCATCGAGCACGATGCGGCCATCACGGATGAACATGACGTCGCTGAGGATGTGCTCGATCTCTTCCACCTGGTGGGTGGTGACGATGATGGTCTTCTGCTCGTCGAAGTAGTCTTCCAGCAGGCGCTGGTAGAACTCCTTGCGGTACAGGATGTCCAGGCCCAGGGTGGGCTCGTCCAGCACCAGGATGCGGGCATCGATGGCCATCACCAGTGCCAGGTGCAGCTGCACGATCATGCCCTTGGACAGCTCGCGCACGCGCTGCTTCGGCTGCAGCTTGGTGTTGGCCAGGAAGCGCTCGCAGCGTGCGCGGTCGAAGCGCGGATGCACGCCGGCGACGAAATCGATGGCTTCGCGCACCTTCAGCCAGCGCGGCAGCACGGCGACGTCGGCGATGAAGCAGATGTCGTTCATCAGTTCGTCGCGGTGCAGCCGCGGGTCGCGCCCGAGCACGCTCAACTCACCTTCCACCGAGGTGAGGCCAAGAATGGCCTTCAGCGCGGTGGTCTTGCCGGCGCCATTGGGACCGATCAGGCCGACGATGCGCCCGCTCGGAATGCTGAAGCTGGCACTGTCGAGGGCAACGGTGGACTTGTAGGCCTTGCGCAGGCCGCGGGCGGTGATGACCGGTTCGCTTGCGGTGCTATTCATCAGACTTTCCCCTGGGGCAGCAATTCGTCGAGGCTCAGGCCCAGGCGCTGGATGCGCTCCAGCACGGCCGGCCATTCTTCATTGAGGAAGCGCTCGCGCTCGCTGCTGCGCAGCTGCGTGGCGGCCTGCTCGGTCATGAACATGCCCAGCCCGCGGCGCTTTTCGACCAGGCCTTCGTCGGCCAGTTCCTGATAAGCGCGCGAAACGGTGATGGGGTTCAGTTGGTAATCGGCGGCCACCTGGCGCACCGAAGGCAGGGCATCGCCCGGCTTGAGGATTCCGTCGAGCATCATGGCGATCACGCGCTCCTTCAACTGACGGTAGATGGGAGCGCCGTCGCTCCACTGGATGTCGCTCATATTCAGCTCCGTGGGGTCAGCGGCTGGGCGAACGAGAAATACGGCATGGACAGGGAGCTGTGCAGCCGACGCGGGGGAGGGGGGGAGGAATCGGCGTTCCCGGCCGGTGTAGCGATTGCATCCTGCGCACTGTCGGGCGAGGCGGGGGCGGTGGGCGTGGCCAGCCAGGCCAGCACGATCAGGGTCGAAACAGCAGCGGCCGCGGGTGCGGTGAGGTTGCGACGGATCCGGGCGTTCATGGCTTCCCCCTGTCTCAGGTGACTGGTGTTGTATGCAACTATAACACCGGCACGCCTACGTGCAACCCCTTGCCGTCCCCAACTGATGGCAGGGGTGGTCAAATCGCTGAAATATTCGTTTATCCGATTGATTCGGAAGGGGAATCAGGTTCTGGCGCGGACCGACCCAGGCCCGCCTTCCATTCAGTGTTGTCCATGCTATGTCATTACTGCGCCGTTGCTGGCGGGTCGTGCAGGAAAGCGCCACGCCGCGCAAAGCCACAGGCGCCCCTTGCAACAAGGGGGAAGGGGGCCCGGTGCTATAGTTCGGCCGACTCCGGCCGCTACCGGCCGGCCCTGTGAATGGCCACCGCGGACTGCTCTCGATGCCCTTGCCGACCGTTATGCCGCGCCGCCTGCGCGGCCTGTCCCTGCTGACCCTGCTGGTAGCCGGCCTGGCCGGTTCCACCCAGGTGCTGGCGGCCGATCTTCTCGACCTCGACTACCGCCCGCTGGCCAGCAAGCAGCAGGTCAACCTGCAGCAGCGCTACCACGGGCAGGTGCTGCTGGTGGTCAATACCGCAAGCAAGTGCGGCTATACCCCTCAGTACGAAGGCCTGGAGGCGCTGCAGAAGCGCTATGCCGGCCGAGGTTTTGCCGTGCTCGGCTTCCCGTCCAACGATTTCAAGGGCCAGGAGCCCGGTGACGAGAAGCAGATCCAGGATTTCTGCACGCTCACCTACGGGGTCAAGTTCCCGATGTTCGAGAAGGTGCACGTGGTCGGTGCGGAGGCGACGCCGCTCTATCAACGGTTGACCGCGGCCACCGGCGTGGCACCGGGCTGGAATTTCCACAAGTACCTGGTCGGCCGCGATGGCAAGGTCATCGCCCAGTTCGCCAGCAAGGTGACGCCGGATGATCCGCAGCTGACTGCGGCCATCGACAAGGCGCTGGCCGCAGCGGCCGCACATTGATATCCGGCACGGATGCCTCGACATCGACGGCATGCGTGCGACAATGCTTCTTTTCGCGCCGACGTCGGCGCCCAGACACTTCCAGGAATGCAGCGAATGAAGATGGGAATGCGCGGCGCCGCGGCGTCGGTTCTGATTCTGGCGATGGGCACTTCAGGTGTCGCTCTGTCGCAACAATCGGCTGCCCCCGCAGCCGCCAAGGAGACCGCAACCTTGAATTCCCCCAAGCAGAAGCTCGGCTACGCCATCGGCCTGGACGTGGCCAAGTCGTTCACCCCGATCGCCGATGAGATCGACGTGGCCGCGCTGCGCACCGCCGTGGAGCGTTCGTTCGAAGGCCTGCAGCCGCAGATCACCCAGGAACAGGCCAAGGCCACCGACGCGGCCCTGCGCCAGGTCGTGATGGCCCGCAGCGGCCAGCAGGTGCCGGGCATGGCGCCGGGTTCGCAGCCGCCGAAGGTCGACCGCGTCAAGGTGTCGCAGATGATCGGTTCCTACTCTGTGGGCCCGTCGCTGGCGCAGCTGAAGGACGACATCGATGTTGCCTCGCTGTTTGACGCGATCAGCACCGGCCTGACCAAGGGCCAGCCGAAGATGACGGAAGCTGACGCGACCGCCACCATCCAGGCCTTCATGGGCAGCAAGCAGGCTGAAATGCAGGCCAAGGCTGCCGCTGCTGCGCAGACCAACCGCGAAGAAGGCAATGCCTTCCTGGCCAGGAACAAGACCCAGCCGGGCGTCGTGACGACGGCCTCGGGCCTGCAGTACCAGGTCATCCGCCCGGGTAGCGGCGAGCGCCCGCTGCCGAGCAGCAAGGTGCGCGTGAACTATGAAGGCAAGCTGCTCAACGGCACCGTGTTCGACAGCTCCTATGGTCGTCAGCCGGCCGAGTTCGGCCTGGACCAGGTGATCAAGGGCTGGACCGAGGGCGTTGCGCTGATGCCGGTCGGTTCGAAGTACCGCTTCTGGATCCCGGGCAATCTGGCTTATGGCGAGAACGGCACGCCGGGTGGCCCGATCGGCCCGAACGCGACTCTGACGTTCGACGTCGAGCTGCTGGGCGTCCTGCCGTAAGCCACCACGGAGCCTGCACGGACATGCGCGTTGCGATTTTCGGTACCGGTTATGTAGGTCTG
Organism: Stenotrophomonas sp. YJH_SMC_58; assembly: GCF_059369635.1. NCBI lineage: Bacteria > Pseudomonadati > Pseudomonadota > Gammaproteobacteria > Lysobacterales > Lysobacteraceae > Stenotrophomonas > Stenotrophomonas sp. YJH_SMC_58. Next base: position 136,479 of record NZ_JCAFSW010000003.1, on the reverse strand, counting down.
GTGACCGGTACCTGCCTGGCCGATGTCGGTCATCAGGTGGTCTGCGTCGATATCGACCAGGCCAAGGTGGATGGCCTCAACCAGGGCATCATCCCGATCTATGAGCCCGGCCTGGAGCCGATGGTGAAGGCCAACCACGCCGCGTCGCGGCTGGCATTCACCACCGATGCCGCGTCCGCGATCGCGCATGGCCAGGTGGTGTTCATTGCCGTCGGTACCCCGCCGGACGAGGACGGCAGCGCTGACCTGCAGTACGTACTGGCCGTGGCCCGTACCATTGGCCGGCACATGAGCGTGCCGACCGTGGTGGTCAACAAGTCGACGGTGCCGGTGGGCACCGCCGACAAGGTGCGTGCGGCCATTGCTGAAGAACTTGCCGCGCGTGGCGCGGACATCACCTTTGACGTGGTGTCCAACCCGGAATTCCTGAAGGAAGGCGACGCGGTTGCCGACTGCATGCGCCCGGACCGCATCATCATCGGTGCGACCAGCGAGGAGTCGGTGGCGGTGATGCGTCGTCTGTATGCGCCGTTCAACCGCAACCACGACCGCGTGGTGGAAATGGACGTGCGCTCGGCCGAGCTGACCAAGTACGCGGCGAACGCGATGCTGGCGACCAAGATTTCGTTCATGAACGAAATCGCAAACATCGCCGAGCGCGTCGGTGCCGACGTCGAGCAGGTCCGCCAGGGCATCGGCTCGGACCCGCGCATCGGCTGGCACTTCATCTACCCGGGCGCCGGCTACGGTGGCTCCTGCTTCCCCAAGGACGTGCAGGCGCTGGCCCGCACCGCCCAGCAGCATGGTCTTGAGCCGAAGCTGCTGAACGCGGTGGAAGCGGTCAACGATGCGCAGAAGGGCCACCTGTTCGCCCTCATCCAGCGTCATTACGACAAGGGCGAGGACGAAGGCGTGCGTGGCAGGACCTTTGCCGTGTGGGGCCTGGCCTTCAAGCCGAATACCGACGACATGCGTGAAGCCTCCAGCCGTCGCCTGCTGGCGCAGCTGTGGGAAGGCGGTGCCACGGTGCGTGCCTATGATCCGGAAGCGATGCATGAATCGCAGCGCATCTTCGGCGAGCGCGATGACCTGGTGTTCTGCAGCAGTGCTGATGAGGCCCTCGAAGGGGCCGACGCGCTGGTGGTGGTCACCGAGTGGAAGCAGTTCCGCAGCCCCGACTTCCAGAAGCTGCGCGAGCAGCTGAAGGACGCGGCGGTGTTCGATGGGCGCAATCTGTACGATCCGGCCGAAGTGGAAGCTGCCGGCCTGGCGTACTACGGCATTGGCCGGGGGCGTTCGCTGCATGTCTGACCTGCTGCCGACCGAACGCGAGCAGGCGCTGGAAGCGCGCCTGGTCGAACTGGAAATGCGCGTGTCCTTCCAGGAACAGGCGCTTGCCGAATTGAGCGATGCGCTGGCCGATGCCCGCATGCAGGGCATGCGCAACGCCGACGTGCTGCGTGTGCTGCTGGAGGACCTGGGCAAGGTCCGCAACGCACTGAATTCTTCCGATCCGGCGAGCGAACCGCCGCCGCCGCACTACTGATCCGAATCCTATGAGCGATACCCTCCGCGACCAGCTGATGGGCCTGGGCTTCAAGCCCGCGCCCAAGCCCGAGCGCAAGAATGATGGCCCCCGCCGTGATGGCCGCCCGCAGGGCAAGGGTGGCAACGGCAATGGAAAGCCGCAGGGCGCTGGCAAGGGCGAGCACAAGCCCGGTGAGCGTCGCGGGCATGGCCACGGTGGCCCGGGCAGGCCCGCCCAGTCGCGTGGCCCGGGCCAGCAGGGTCCGCGCAAGCCGCGCAGCGCCGAAGAGATGGATCTGGCCAAGGCCTATGCCATCCGTGCGCAGCGCGAGAAGGAAGAGCGCATCGAGACCGAGCGCCTGAAGCAGGAAGAGGCACGCGTGCGTCGCGAGGCGAAGGCCAAGCTGGAAGAACTGCTGAAGGACAAGGGCCTGAACTCCGAGGCGGCTGATATCGCTCGCCACTTCCCGTATGGCGGCAAGATCAAGCGCATCTACGTGACCGCCGAACAGCTGACCGCGCTCAATGCCGGTGAGCTGGGCGTGGTCCAGCTCAATGGCCGTTACCTGCTGGTGACCGCCGAAGTGCTGGCACAGTCCGAAGCGGTGTTTGCCGCATCGGTGGCACTGAAGGTCGACCCGAACGCGCCGGCCGAGGAAGATCCCTACTCAGACCCGCAGTACCAGGTACCGGACGACCTGGTCTGGTAACTGCACCTGCTGCACGATGAAAACGCCGGGCATTGCCCGGCGTTTTCGTTACCGGACGCGCGCAGTGCTGTGGCGTGCACGGATCAACGGCAGGCTCAGCGCGAAGAAGCACAGCAGTGCGCCGACCAGAGCGAATCCGCTACCTGCGAGGAAGGCCGTGCGTCCCTCGTCGATCTTCCACAGTTGGCCGGCGATGAGCGCGCCCAGCACGCCGCCGACACCGGACGAGAAACCGTACAGCAGGCCCTGGCCATGGCCATTGAGGCGACCGGGGAAATAGGTCGCCAGCATCTGCATCGCCGCGGCGAAGAACGCGGCAAAGCCCAGCGCGTGCGCGGTCTGCGCCAGCAGCATCACCGGCAGGTTTTCCGGGAACAGCGCGGTCACGGCCCAGCGCAGGCAGGAGCTGACCAGGGCGATCAGCAGCATCCAGCTGGCGTCATAGCGGCGGAAGAAGCGGCCGATGGTGAAGAACACGCCCACTTCGAACACCACGCCGATGGTCCAGAGCAGGCCGAGCGTCGATGTGCGATAGCCCTGGTGGTCCATGTAGACCGAGAAGAAGGTGTAGTACGGGCCGAACGAGAGCTGCTCCATGAAAGCGGCCAGGAAGAACGCCAGCACCGGCGGGCGGCGCACGATCTGCCAGAAGCCGCTGGCATCGCCGCCGGTCCTGCCGATGTCGCGTGCGTAGTGGTTGCTGAAGGCCGAGGCGACCAGCAGGGCGAACAGCGGCAGCATCATCCAGGGCAGCAGCCCGGCGCGGCCGGCGGTGCCGTCACCTTCGATCAGCCAGCCGAACAGGGTGACGATGGCGATGAAGCCAAGCGAACCCCAGACCCGGATCAGGCCGTAGCGATGGCTGTCGCTGCCGAGATGGGTGAGGGTGATCGACTCGAACTGCGGCATCACCGCGTTGTAGAAGAAGCAGAACACGATCATCGCCGGATACATCCACGGCTGCGGCAGAGGCAGCAGGAATGCGGCGAAGCTGATCAGGGTCAGCACGCAGCCGATGCGCAACAGTCGGATCGGCCGCGGTGAGGTGGCTGCCAGCGAGGTCCAGGCACTGGGTGCAACCACGCGTGTGGCATACCACAGCCCCATCATCACGCTGATGGCGGTCACGCTCATGCCGCGCGCGGTCAAAAACAGGCTCCAGTACGGAGTGAACGCGCCCAGCGCCGCGTAATAGAACAGGTAAAAGCTGGAAAGACGGGCAACGGGAACGGTCATCGCGGAATGATGAAGCAAAAAGGGGACGGAGGGGATTAAGTCGTTTGTGCATAAGCGACTTGATCCCCTCCGTCCCCTTTTTGTGTCATTCGGGGTCGTAGTCGAGGTTGGAGGCCAGCCAGCGCTCGGCCTGGGCGCGCTCCACGCCCTTGCGCCGGGCGTAGTCGGTGACCTGCTCGCGGCTGAGGCGCCCGACCACGAAATACTGGCTTTGCGGATGACTGAAGTAGTAGCCCGACACTGCGGCGGTCGGAAGCATCGCAAAGCTCTCGGTCAGTTCCATGCCGGCGTTGGCCTCGGCCCGCAGCAGATCGAACAGGCGCCGCTTCTCGCTGTGCTCGGGGCACGCCGGATAGCCGGGGGCGGGGCGGATGCCACGGTACTGCTCATCGATCAGGGCGTCGTTGTCCAGCGTCTCGGCCTGGTCATAACCCCAGAATTCCGTGCGTACGCGCTGATGCAGGCGCTCGGCCAGGGCTTCGGCGAAGCGGTCGGCCAGGGCCTTCAGCAGGATCGCGTTGTAGTCGTCATGCTCGGCTTCGAAGCGCGCCACGTGGGCATCGATGCCGATGCCGGCGGTGACCGCGAACGCGCCGATCCAGTCCTGCCTGCCGCTGTCGGTCGGGGCGATGAAATCGGCCAGGCAGAAATCCGGGCGCTCGGCCGGCTTGTCCACCTGCTGGCGCAGGAAGTGCAGGGTGGTCTCGCCCTGTGGGTGCTGCACGCGCACGTCGTCGCCGACGCTGTTGGCCGGCCACAGGCCGAACACGGCCTTGGCGGTCAGCCACTTCCCGCCGACGATGCGGTCGAGCATCGCGCGGGCATCGCGGTACAGCTCGCTGGCCTGGCTGCCGACGATCTCGTCGGTGAGGATCGCCGGGAACTTGCCGGCAAGCTCCCAGGCCTGGAAGAACGGCGTCCAGTCGATGTACTCGACCAGCTCGGCCAGCGGATAGTCATCGAAGACGTGCAGGCCCGGCTGCTTCGGTGCGGGCGGCGTGTAGTTCCCCCAGTCGCCCTGGAACTTCTGCCCGCGTGCATGTTCCAGCGACACCAGGCGCTTGGCATCGCCACGATTGCGGTGCCGTGCCCGGATCTCGGCATAGTCGGCCTCGTTGGCGGCAACGAAGGCTTCGCGCAGGTCGCGCGAGATCAGCGACTGGGCCACGCCGACCGCGCGCGAGGCGTCCTTCACCCACACCGTAGGCGCTTTGTAGTGCGGGTCGATCTTCAACGCGGTGTGCGCGCGCGAGGTGGTGGCGCCGCCGATCAGCAGCGGCAGATTGAAACCCTGGCGCTCCATCTCGCGGGCGACGTGGCTCATCTCCTCCAGCGAGGGGGTGATCAGACCGGACAGGCCGATCAGGTCGGCGTTGTGCTCGCGCGCAGCATCGAGGATCTTCTGCGCCGGCACCATCACGCCAAGGTCGACCACCTCGAAGTTGTTGCAGGCCAGGACCACGCCGACGATGTTCTTGCCGATGTCATGCACATCACCCTTCACCGTGGCCATGATGATCTTGCCGTTGCTCTTGGCAGTGTCGCCGCTGCGCGCCTTCTCCGCCTCGATGTACGGCAGCAGGTAGGCCACGGCCTTCTTCATCACGCGTGCGGATTTCACCACCTGCGGCAGGAACATCTTGCCGGCGCCGAACAGGTCACCGACGATGTTCATGCCGTCCATCAGCGGGCCTTCGATCACGTCCAGCGGGCGGCTGGAGGCCTGTCGGGCCAGTTCGGTGTCTTCTTCCACGAAGGCATCCAGGCCGTGCACCAGTGCATGCGCCAGGCGCTGCGCCACCGGCTTGTCGCGCCAGGCCAGGTCTTCGGTCTTCGCCGCACCCTTCCTGCCCTTGTAGCGCTCGGCGATCTCCAGCAGGCGCTCGGTGGCATCGCTGCGGCGGTTGAGGATCACATCCTCCACGCGCTCACGCAGCTCCGGCTCCAGCTCATCGTAGATCGGCATGGCACCGGCATTGACGATGCCCATGTCCATGCCGGCGGCGATGGCGTGGTACAGGAACACCGAATGGATGGCCTGGCGCACCGTTTCGTTGCCGCGGAACGAGAACGAGACATTGGAGACGCCGCCGGACACATGGCAGTGCGGCAGCGTCTGCTTGATGATGCGGGTGGCTTCGATGAAGTCCACCGCATAGTTGTCATGTTCTTCGATGCCAGTGGCGACGGCGAAGATGTTCGGGTCGAAGATGATGTCCTGCGGCGGGAAGCCGATCTCGTCGACCAGGATGCGGTAGGCGCGGGTACAGATCTCGACCTTGCGCGCACACGTATCGGCCTGCCCGCTTTCATCGAAGGCCATGACCACCGCGGCGGCGCCATAGCGCAGGACCTTGCGCGCGTGTTCGCGGAAAAGCGCCTCGCCTTCCTTCAGCGAGATCGAGTTGACCACGCTCTTGCCCTGCAGGCACTTCAGGCCGGCCTCGATCACGCTCCACTTGGAGGAGTCGACCATCACCGGGATGCGGGCGATGTCCGGCTCGGACATGATCAGGTTGAGGTAGCGGGTCATCGCCGCTTCCGAATCGATCAGGCCCTCGTCCATGTTGACGTCGAGGATCTGCGCGCCGCTTGCCACCTGCTGGCGGGCCACGTCCACCGCTTCTTCGTAGCGGCCTTCCTTGATCAGCTTGCGGAACTGCGCGCTGCCGGTCACGTTGGTGCGTTCGCCGACGTTGATGAACAGCAGGTCCGGGGTGATGACCAGGGGTTCCAGGCCGGACAGGCGGGTAGGGCGGACAGGCGTCATGGCAGGCGTCGGCTCAGCAGCAATAGGGCGGGAAGTGCGGAACGGTGGCGGCGACATTCATGCGGCCTGCTCCCGGGTGCCGGGCAGTGCGCGCGGCGGCAGCCCGGCCACAGCCGCGGCAATGGCGCGGATATGGTCGGGCGTGGAGCCGCAGCAGCCGCCGACCAGGTTCAGCAGGCCATCTTCGGCGAAGCCTCGCAGGGTGCTGGCCATGTCCTCCGGCGTCTCGTCATACTCGCCGAAGGCATTGGGCAGGCCGGCATTGGGGTGTGCGCTGACGTAGCAGTCGGCGACCTGCGCAAGGGTTTCCACGTGCGGTCGCATCGCATCGGCGCCCAGCGCGCAGTTCAGCCCGATCGACAGCGGCCGTGCATGCGCCAGCGAGGCATGGAAGGCTTCCGCAGTCTGCCCGGACAGGGTGCGACCGGAAGCGTCGGTGATGGTGCCGGAGATCATCACCGGCAACCGCGCGCCGCGCGCATCGAACGCTTCCTCCAGCGCATACAGCGCGGCCTTGGCGTTGAGCGTGTCGAAGATGGTCTCGACCATGATGGTGTCGGCGCCGCCGTCGATCAGGCCCTCGATGGCTTCGCGGTAGGTGTCGCGCAGTTCGTCGAAGCTGGTGTTGCGGAAGCCCGGATCGTTCACGTCCGGGCTGATCGAGGCGGTGCGGCTGGTCGGGCCGATCACCCCGATCACGAAGCGCGGCTTCCCCGGGGTGGTTGCGGCCACGGCGTCACAACAGGTGCGCGCGACCGCAGCGCCGGCCTTGTTCAACTCGTACACCAGGTGTTCGAGGTGGTAGTCGGCCTGGCTGACCGAAGTGGCGTTGAAGGTGTTGGTCTCGACCAGGTCCGCGCCCGCTTCCAGGTAGGCGGTGTGGATGTCTGCGACGATCTGCGGCCGGGTCAGCAGCAGCAGATCGTTGTTGCCCTTCAGGTCATGGCCTTCCGGCGTGCCGTGGTCGCAGCCGGGGCCATGGCTGTGATCGTAACCGCCGGCGAAGCGTTCGCCACGGTAGTCGTCTTCCTGCAGGCCGTGGCGCTGGATCATCGTGCCCATCGCACCGTCGATGATCAGGATCCGCTCGCGCAGGGCGTCGAGCAGGGCGTTGGCACGCTCAGGATGCAACCAGGGCAGGGCAGGCATGGCGTTCTCGGGCTCAGGGTTTGTGGGCGATCAGCGAAATCACTTCGAAGTGCGGCGGACGCTTCTCGCGGGTGACCGTCTCCAGGCTGGATACCTGCAGGCCGGCCTTGTCGACGAATCTGCGCAGCTCCTTGTCGCTGAAGCCGAGGTTGACGTGGCCGTAGGCCTCCACCGCGGCCTTGTGTTCGTGGCGGGCCAGGCTGCACAGCAGCAGGCGCCCGCCCGGGCGCAGCACGCGCGCGCCTTCGGTCACCGCCTGCGCCGGCTTGCTGGCGTAGGTCAGCGCGTGCATCAGCACTACCAGATCGAAACTGTTGTCCTTGAAGGGCAGCGCATGCATGTCGCCCTCGCGCACTTCCACGTTGGGCAGACGGCGCAGGCGCTCGCTGGCGGCGGCGACCACGCGCGCGCTGGTGTCGATGCAGATGTAGCGCTTGGCATGCGGGGCCACCAGTTCGGCCAGCACGCCGTCACCAGAGGCGATGTCCAGCACGTCGCCGGTCTCCAGCAGCGGCAGCGCGGTGCGGGCGAGGGCTTCCCAGGTGCGCCCCGGGGAGTAGTGGCGTTCCATGTCGCCGGCCACGCTGTCGGCCCAGTTCTGGTCGGAGGCGCGGTGGGCCAGCACGGCAGCGACGCGTTCAGCGTCCTGGCGCAGCAGCGGGTCATCGCTTCCGTTGCTCAAGGCATGCCACAATGCACGCTGCGCCGGGTCCAGCTGGGCCTCGTCGAAGCGGTAATAGGCCGATACGCCGGCACGGCGGTCGCGGACCAGGCCGGCTTCCTTCAGGCGCGCCAGGTGGGTGGACACGCGTGGCTGTGCCAGCCGGGTGATCGCCGACAGTTCGGCCACGGTCAGTTCCTCCTGCTCCAGCAGCGCCAGCAGGCGCACGCGGGTCGCATCGGCGAACACCTTCAGGCGGGTCGACCAGTCTTCAAGATCCATAAATATCTACCTATCGCGATATAGAGATATATTCGCTGAAAGGGCCCGTCGCGGTCAAGTCGCCAGCGTACGGAAACAGCCGGGCCCCGGTACAATCGGGGCACCTGGGCGCGCCGTATGTAGCCCATAACTTCATGTACCCGGGAGGGTGTTGTGGATTTCAGCTTTACCGAAGAGCAGTTGATGCTGCAGGACGTTGCGCGGCGCATCGCGCAGGAGAAGATCGCCCCGAGCGCGGAGCACCATGACCGTACCGGCGAGTTCCCGCTCGACAACATCCGCCTGCTGGGCGAGAACGGCCTGATGGGCATCGAAGTGCCGACCGAATACGGTGGCGCGGGCATGGACCCGGTTGCGTACGTGCTGGCGATGGTGGAGGTCGCCGCCGCCGACGCGGCCCATTCGACCATCATGTCGGTCAACAACTCGCTGTTCTGCAACGGCATCCTCACCCACGGTACCGAGCAGCAGAAGCAGACCTACGTGCGTGCCATCGCCGAGGGCGAGGCCATCGGCGCGTTTGCGCTGACCGAGCCGCAGTCCGGCTCCGACGCCACGGCCATGCGCTGCCGCGCGGTGAAGCAGGCAGACGGCACCTTTGTCATCAATGGCAAGAAGAGCTGGATCACCTCCGGCCCGGTGGCCAGGTACATCGTGCTGTTCGCGATGAGCGAGCCGGACAAGGGCGCACGCGGCATCACCGCCTTCCTCATCGATACCGACAAGGCGGGCTTCGGTCGCGGCAAGACCGAGCCGAAGCTGGGCATCCGCGCTTCGGCCACCTGCGAGATCGAGTTCAACGATTACGTGGCGCAGGCCGAAGACGTGCTGGGCCAGGAAGGCGAGGGCTTCAAGATCGCCATGAGCGTGCTCGATGCCGGCCGCATCGGCATCGCCTCGCAGGCCATCGGCATCGCCCGCGCCGCCTATGAGGCGACCCTGGAGTACGTGAAGGAGCGCAAGGCGTTCGGCGCGGCCATCGGCACCTTCCAGATGACCCAGGCCAAGATCGCCGACATGAAGTGCAAGCTGGACGCAGCGCTGCTGCTGACCCTGCGTGCCGCGTGGGTGAAGGGCCAGGGCAAGCGTTTCAGCACCGAAGCAGCAGTGGCCAAACTGACCGCTTCGGAAGCAGCGATGTGGATCACGCACCAGGCGGTGCAGATCCACGGCGGCATGGGGTACTCGAAGGAGATGCCGCTGGAGCGTTACTTCCGTGATGCCAAGATCACCGAGATCTACGAGGGCACCTCGGAGATCCAGCGCCTGGTGATCGCGCGCAACGAGACCGGGTTGCGCTGATGGACGCGACGGGGCGGCGATTGCCGCCCCGTTTCCTTTGTGCGATCAACGTGGCAATCGGCAAACGATATCCGTTCCATTCCATTCACAGACGATCTGCAGCGACTCAGGTGGAGCACCGGGGAACATGTTCACCCCATAGAGGCGACCGGAGTCGATCCATCGATCCAGATCGTCCCGGCTGTTGAAGTTGTAGGTGCCGGCGAAGTGTTGGGCCACGCCGGGGCTGGTTGCCGCGCCGTCGGGAACCATGTTGCCATTGGCGTCCTTGCTCTGGCCTTGCACGTATCTGGCGGTGTCCACTGACGAAGAGACGATGGCCAGCGTAGTCTTCGAGCCATCGCGCCAGGTGATCCTGTAGATTGCACCGTCGATTCCGAGGGCCTTGCTGACGAAGCTCAGGCCGATCGAGGACAGGAATGTCGCCATGCTGTTCCAGGCCCTCGACGATGTCGTGGCGCCAGTGAATGCCTTGCCCATGGCGCTCTCCAGCCTGAATCGCTCGGTTGCCATCTGCACGACATCGTAGGCGTTGAGGTCCTTGTGCTCTTCCGGGAAGCCTATGCCGTTGGCGTATTGCGGGTCATCAGGATGAACCTCGTACTGGACTCCTCTTCCGGCCCACTGCCGCGGCGCGAACTGTACGGTTGGCACGTTGTTGTCGAGCATCCCCATGATCCGATTGAAGGATGCGTTGATTGGCCCGGGAATCTGCGCCCTTGTTGCGCGATACCGACGTAGCTCGCGATCGTATTCCACATCGAAGCCATGGAGCCGGCGCTGCTGGAAGTCGACGACGATGGTGGGCCCCGTGCCCGAGTAAAGCGCCAGTGCGCGTGGATCGCGACAGTTGTCGCAGACGAGAACGCCTGCCGCATGTGCGTCCTGGACGCTGCTGGCCGCGAAGAGCGCGCCAAGCAGAAGGGCGGGGCGGCTGAAGCGTCGTAGTGGTGCTCTTTCCATGAACTGTCTCCTGGGCGGCATCGGATCGATTGCCGTGGAGGCATCTGGATAGCAACGATCCGGGCGTGCCGCACTTCTGCGCGCCCAGGAATCCAAAGCGGGGGCCTTATGCGAAACCGGTAGACGCCTTGAGCGCCTCGTTGTCGGCGCAGCAGTGGAAGGGGCTTTTCAGTACAGGCCGTATGCGACCGGTCTCCGGGCAGGCGACATGCCAACGATCCATTGGCATTCCCGCTCCTTGGTCGCAGAATGCTCCACCGTTCATGGACGCCACCACATGCTCATCTATCGAGGCGCAGGGCTGCTGACCCTGCTCACACCGATCGCTGCCGTGCTGCTCATCCTCATCCTGTTCCCGGATCCAGCGGTGGGTCGCGGCAATACTTCACTCAGCCAGGTCCTGCTGGCGTTCGGCCTTGGCTCGGCAATCAACACGGTGCTGGGTTTCGTGCTCAATCGAAAGCCGCGTGCACCTCGGCAGCATGCTCCGCATCACTTCTTCTTCCTGCCGATGCAATGGCCTGCGCTGGTGATTGTGGCGGCATGCGTGGTGATCGCAGTGTTGCGCTGAGACGCTGCCCGGACAGCGCCCACCATGGTTGGCGACTACCGGGTATGCCGTTGCCCCGGTAGATGCCAACCTGGGGCGGCATGGATCCAGAAGCGGCAACAAAAAAAGGCCCCGGATCGCTCCGGGGCCTTTCTCGTTTCAGTTCACCGCTGGATCAACGATCCGGACGATGTGCGGCATCCGCATCGCGCTGGCGTTCCATGAACTCCTTGGACGGTTCGTCCAGCTTGTCGCCCAGCATGCGGCGCACGACCACGAAGAACACCGGGATCATCAGCAGGCCGAGCAGGGTGGCGAACAGCATGCCGCCGATCACGCCGGTACCGATGGCGTGGCGGGAGTTGGCGCCGGCACCGGTGGAGATCGCCATCGGGATCACGCCCATGATGAACGCGAACGAGGTCATCAGGATCGGGCGGAAACGCAGGCGCGCCGCTTCGATGGTGGCATCACGCAGGTTCTTGCCTGCTGCGCGCTGCTCCACCGCGAACTCCACGATCAGGATCGCGTTCTTCGCCGCCAGGCCGATCACGGTGATCAGGCCGATCTTGAAGAACAGATCGTTGGGCAGGCCGCGCAGCATCGACAGGCCGAGGGCACCCAGCACGCCCAGCGGCACCACCAGCAGCACCGCCACCGGGATCGACCAGCTTTCATACAGCGCGGCAAGGCACAGGAACACCACCACGATGGACAGCACCAGCAGCAGGGTCGCAGCGTTGCCGGCCAGGATTTCCTGGTAGGACATGCCCGACCAGTCGTAGCCGAAGCCGGCCGGCAGGTCGTCGTTGACGATGCCTTCCATGGTCTGCATCGCCTCACCCGAGCTGGTGCCCGGTGCCTGCGAACCGACGATGTTGATCGCCGAGTAGCCGTTGTAGCGGCTCAGCGACGGCGGCGCCGACACCCATTCGGACTTGACCACCGTGTTCAACGGGATCATCGCGTTGGTGCCATCGGCGTTCTGGGTCAGGCTGGACGGGCTGTAGAAGCTCTTCAGCGATTCCTGGCCAGTGCGGTACGGACCATCGGCCTGCATGGTCACGCGCTTGATGCGGCCTTCGTAGAAGAAGTCGTTGACGTACACCGGGGCCAGCATCAGCTGGATGGTGCTGTACACGTCCGACACCGACATGCCCATCGACTGCGCCTGCACGCGGTCCACATGCAGCTGCAGCTGCGGCGCGTTTTCCAGGCCGTTCGGGCGCACGCCGACCAGGTGGTCCGGCTTCTGCGCGGCCTGGCCGAGCAGGATGTTGCGGGCCTGCGTCAGCTGCTCGTAACCGGCACCACTGCGGTCCTGCAGCCACATGTCGAAGCCGCCGAACTGGCCAAGGCCCTGCACGGTGGGCAGGTTGACCACGAAGATCTGCGCTTCCTTGATGCCGTAGAACGCGCCGTTCATGTTCTGGATGAACTCGGGTGCGGTGAACTTGCGTTCTTCCCACGGCTTCAGGCGGATGAAGCCCATGCCGACGTTCTCGCCGGAACCGACGAAGCTGAAGCCGGCCACCTGCAGCATGCCTTCATAGCCATCCTGCTTTTCCAGGATGCCACGCATCTGCGCGAACACTTCGTTGGTCTGGCCCTTGGTCGAGCCCGGCGGCAGCTGCACGATCGCCAGCGCATAGCCCTGGTCTTCTTCCGGCAGGAAGCTGCCCGGCATGCGGGTGAACAGGAAGCCGCACAGCGCGGTCAGCACCACGAACAGGATCATCCAGCGCGGCGCATGGCGCACCGCAGAGGTGATGTGGCCCACATAGGTGTGGCTGATCTTGTCGTAGTACTTGTTGAAGGTGCGGTAGACGATGTTCGGGTTGTCGTTGTGCGTCGGCTTGAGGAAGGTCGCGCACAGCGCCGGGGTGAAGCCCAGGGCCAGGAACGCCGAGAATGCCATCGAGATGGCGATGGTCAGCGCGAACTGCTTGTAGATCTCACCGGCGGCACCGCCCTGCAGGGCGGAGGGGATGAACACCGCGGCCAGCACGACGGTGATCGCCACCACCGCACCGGTGATCTGGGTCATCGCCTTCTGCGTGGCCGGCTTCGGCGCCAGGCCCTCCTCGGTCATGATGCGTTCGACGTTCTCGATCACCACGATCGCGTCGTCGACCACGATGCCGATCGCCAGCACCATCGCGAACAGCGTCAGCTGGTTGATCGTGAAGCCGATCATCCACATGCCCAGGAAGGTACCGAGCAGCGCCACCGGGATGACCAGGGTCGGGATCAGGGTGGCGCGGAAGTTCTGCAGGAAGATCAGCATCACCAGGAACACCAGGAACACTGCTTCAAACAGTGTCTTGACCACTTCCTGGATCGAGATCTTGACGAAGGTGGTGCTGTCGTACGGCGAGAACCAGGTGACGCCGGCCGGGAAGCTGGGCTGCAGCTCGTCCATCTTGGCGCGCACCGCTTCGGCCACGTTCAGGGCGTTGGCGCCCGGCAGCAGCTGGATGGCGAAGGCGCCGGTCGGCTTGCCGTTGTACTGGGTATCGAAGCCGTAGTTGTTGGCACCGAAGGCGACGCGGGCGATGTCCTTCAGCAGCACGCGCGAGCCATCAGCGTTGGCGCGCAGGATGATGTTCTCGAATTCCTGCGGCGAGCTGAAGCGGCCTTCGGCCGAGACCGTGGCGGTGAAGTGCTGGCCTTCCGGCGACGGATCCGAACCCAGCGCGCCGGCGGCGAACTGCACGTTCTGCGCACGCACCGCGGCCAGTACCTGGCTGGCCGACAGGCCGTAGCCCTGCATCTTTTCCGGGTTCAGCCAGATGTTCATGGCGTACTCGGAACCGAACTGCTGGGTGCTGCCGACGCCGGGGATACGCGAGACCTGGTCGAGCACGCGCGAACCAACGATGTCGTTCAGCGCATCACGGTTGATGGTCGGGGTATCGGACTGCAGCGCCACCACCATCAGGAAGCCGGCGTTGGCCTTGGCCACCACCACGCCCTGCTGGGTCACCTCCGAAGGCAGTCGGGGCGTGGCCAGCGAGACCTTGTTCTGCACCTGCACCTGGGCGATGTCCGGATCGGTGCCCGTCTCGAAGGTCAGGGTGATCTGCGCACGGCCGTTGGACGACGAGGAAGAGCTGAAGTACAGCAGGTGATCGATACCGGTCAGCTGCTGCTCGATCACCTGGGTGACCGATTTTTCCGTGGTGTCGGCACTGGCGCCCGGATAGGTGGCCGAGACGGTGACCTGCGGCGGGGCGATGTTGGGATAGGACTCCACGCCCAGGTTGAGGATCGCGATCACGCCGCTGAGCGAGATCAGGATCGCCACCACCCAGGCGAAGACTGGATGTTCGATGAAAAATTTAGGCATGACGGAAGGTTCCCGTTACTGCTTGTTCGAATCGGTGGCGGCCGGCTTGGCCGCATCGGCCTGCTCGGGCTTGGCCGCGTCGGCCGGTGCCTTGCCAGCAGCCGGTGCGGTGCCCGCCGCAGCGGCGCCGCCTGCGGCCGGCTTGCCGTTGGCGTCCTGCCCCGGGGTCCACGGCTTGGCGACCGCCGGTGCACCTTCCTTGACCTTCTGCACGCCGGCCACGATCACCTTGTCGCCGGCGGCCAGGCCGTCGCTGACCAGCCAGTTGCCGTTCTGCGCGCCATCGGTCTTCACGTTCTTGCGCGCGACCTTGCCGTCGGCGCCGACCACCATCACGTAGCCGCCGGTGGTGTCGCGCAGCAGGGCCTGCTGCGGTACCAGGAAGGCATTGTTGCGTTCGCCCAGGTTGGCCTGGAAGCTGACGAAGGCGCCCGGCAGCAGGATCTGCTGCGGGTTCGGCAGCAACGCGCGCAACGAGACCGCACCGGTGGCCGGGTCGACCGTGGTCGAGGAGAAGTCCAGGGTGCCCGGCTCACTGTAGGTGCTGCCGTCGGCCAGCTTGACGTTCACCGTGGCCTTGCCGTCGCCCGACAGCGCCAGCGCGCCCTTGGCCTGTTGCGCGCGCAGCTGGGTCAGCTCGTCCACGCTCAGCGAGAAGTTCACGTACAGCGGGTCGAGCTGGTCGACGGTGGTCAACAGGGTCACATCGCCCTGGCCGACCAGCGCGCCTTCGGTGACCTGCTGCTTGTTGGCCACGCCGCTGATCGGTGCGGTTACTTCGGTGTAGCCCAGGCTGATGCGCGAGGAAGTCACCGCTGCTTCGGCCTGCTTGACCGCCGCCAGCGCGGTACGCTCGGCCGATTCAGCGTTGTCCAGGTCGGACTTGGAGACGAACTGCTGCGGCGCCAGCGAACGTGCACGGTCGGCGGCCACCTTGGCGTTGGCGTAGGTCGCGCGGGCCGAGGCCAGCTGTGCTTCGGAGGCGTTGAGCGAGGCACGCAGCGGCGCTGGGTCGATCAGGAACAGGGTCTGGCCCTGCTTGACCTGCGAGCCTTCCTGGTAGACGCGCTTGAGCAGCACGCCCGGCACGCGCGCACGCACGTCGGCGCTGCGGAACGGCGACAGGCGACCGACCAGCTCGCGCTGCAGCGGCAGGGTCTGCGGCTTGGCGTCGATCACGCCCACCTCCGGCGGCGGGGGCGTCTGCTGTTCCGGCTTCTTGCAGGCAGCCAGCGCGACAGCAACGGCGCACGTCAAGGCAAGGGTGCGGAGTGGGGCGGTCATCAGGAGGAACTCCGGGGTTGGTTTGAAGACGGGGCCGGCGACGGCTGAGGCGCGAAGGCGCGCAGGAAGCTGTCGACGGAGAACTCTGCCCAGCGCCGACGCAGCCGCGCGTCATCACGATGGGGGGTATGGAAACGCTGTTTGTCGAAATCCTGACCGGCAATCATGCTCAGCAGCAGTTCGGCCATGAAGTGCGGGTCGTCATGCCGGAGCTGGCCACGCATGCAAACGGTTTCAATCCATTCAGCAAGATGAAGTGTCAGTGCGCCGGCTCCGTGCCGGTACAGCGTACGCGCCTCTTCGGGAAACTGGGCCGCGTCGGCGGCGATCAGCCGGCAGGCTTGGCCCACGTGCGGTTGGTTGAAGTGCTCCAGGAAGTCGGTGGCGAACTGGAGCAGGCTGGCACGCAGGTCGTCAGTGCGGAGTGCACGAACCATGGCGCCGGTAGCGTGGCCGACGTGGCGCTGCATCACCCGGCGCAGCAGTTCCTGCTTGCTGCCATAGCGCGAGTACAGGGTCTGCTTGGAGCAGCCGGCGTGCTGGGCAACCGCCTCCATGCTCATCTGCATGCCCTGCTGGGCCAGCAGTTCGCGTACGGCGTCGAACACACGCTCATCGCGTGCATCGAGGGCAACGGGGAGGTAGGCCGGGTTCACGCGGTGGACTATACCGTCCAGTTCAGGATTGTGGAATCGCATCGGCGTCGCCGCGTGTGTCTTCCGGTAACACGTTTTGCCGATCCTGTCGGCAGTGCTGAAACAGGCGCCAGCACCATACCGGTGCGAACTGAATAGGCGTTTGAACCGCAGCAAACCCGAATCTGCTTATTCCGTCCTGCAGCAAGGCCTTTTCGCGCGGTAGGGCTACAATTTCATTTTCCCAACTGAGCAAGCGCATCGCTCTGCCATGAAACCGCAAAAAACCGCAGCCAAGACCGTGAAGAACAAGACGAAACCAGCAGAGTCGGAGGTCGCAGTGACCGCTGGTTTCTCCCTGGAGCCGGTGTACACGGCCTTGCGCAAGCGCTACCCCGCGGCCGCACAGGCCGAAGCAGTGGCCTTTGCCACTGACTTCTACAAGCGCATGGAGTCGGACGAGTTCCCGCACCACAGCGCTGAAGAGTGGGCCGCTCTCGCGGCTGAGACGCTGGAATTCGCGCGTGCCCGCAAGGCCGGCAAGGCCAACGTCCGCGTGTTCAATCCGACCGCGAAGGCCAACGGTTGGGAATCGCCGCACACCGTGCTGCAGATCGTCAACGATGACATGCCCTTCCTCGTCGATACGGTCACCATGTCGCTGGCCGAGCAGGGCGTGGGCGTCCACGTGCTGGGCCACCCGGTGCTGCGCTTCACCCGCGACAAGGCCGGCAAGCTGGTCAAGGTCGGCGAGGGTGATGCCGAATCGGTGATGCTGCTGGAGATCGACCGCCAGCCGGCCGAAGCCATGGCCGCCATCGAACAGGCCATCAACAAGGCGCTGGACGAAGTGCGCGCGATCGTGCGCGACTGGCAGCCGATGAAGGACAAGGCGTTGGCGCTGGCCGACGACCTGGGCAAGCGCCAGCTGCCGGTCGACGATGCATCGCGCAAGGAAGCACAGGAGTTCCTGCGCTGGGCCGCCGACAACCACTTCACCTTCTTCGGCTACCGCGAGTACCGCGTCGAGAAGCAGGGCAAGGAAGACGTACTGGCGCCGCTGAACGACACCGGCCTGGGCCTGATGCGCGGCAAGGACAAGTCCGCCGCCCGTCCGGTCAAGACTCTGGCCGCGCAGGGCCTGAACGCCACGGCCGGCCTGAAGGATGCGCTGATCCTGACCAAGACCAATGCCCGTTCGCGCGTGCACCGCGCCGGCTACATGGACTACATCGGCGTGCTGGAATTCGACGCCAAGGGCAAGATCATCGGCGAGCAGCGCTTCCTTGGCCTGTTCACCTCCAGCGCCTACAACCGTCGCCCGTGGGAGATCCCGCTGGTGCGCCAGCGCCACGAGCACGTGATGAAGCAGTCCGGCCTGGCCCCGGCCAGCCACAGCGGCAAGGCCCTGCGCCACATCCTGGAAACCCTGCCGCGCGAAGAGCTGTTCCAGTCCAGCGAGGACGAACTGTTCCGCACCGCGATGGGCGTGCTGGGCCTGCAGGAGCGCGTGCGCAGCCGCCTGTTCCTGCGCCGCGACAAGTACAGCCGTTTCATCTCCGCGCTGGTCTACCTGCCGCGCGAGCGCTTCAACACCGACGTGCGCCTGCGCATCGAAGCGATGCTGAAGGACGCGCTGCACGGCGAGTACGTGGACAGCTCGGTGGTGCTGGGCGAATCGCCGCTGGCCCAGGTGCACCTGATCGTGCGCCCGAAGCCGGGTGAAATGCTCGACGTTGATACCGCCGAACTGGAGCAGAAGCTGGCCCAGGTGCTGCGCAACTGGCAGGACGACCTGCGCGAAGCGCTGGTGGCCCGCCACGGCGAGACCGAAGGCCTGCGCATCGCCGCCCGTATCGGCAAGGCCCTGCCGGCCGGCTACATCGAAGACAACAGCACGGCTGTTGCGGCCAACGATGTCAGCCAGCTTGATGCCCTGACCGGCCCGGACGACCTGCGCCTGAGCCTGCAGGCCGTGCCGCGCGAAAGCGGCGATGGCCTGCGCCTGAAGCTGTATCGCCAGCTCGACGACATCCCGCTGTCGGACGCGCTGCCGATGATGGAAAACATGGGCCTGCGCGTGATCGCCGAGCGTCCGTACCGCCTGTCGGTCGACAACGCCCCGGTGTACGTGCAGGACTTCGAGGTCGAATCGACCGCCGGCGCGATCGATGCCGCCAGCGTCGATGAAGCCTTCGGCGAGACCTTTGCCCGCGTCTGGCACGGCGATGCCGAGAACGACGGCTTCAACCGCCTGGTGCTGGCTGCCGGCCTGCACTGGCGCCAGGTCGCCATGCTGCGTGGCTACTGCAAGTACCTGCTGCAGACCGGCGTGCCGTTCTCGCAGGCCTACGTGGAAGGCACCTTCGCGCGCTACCCGCTGCTGGCCCGACTGCTGGTCGAGCTGTTCGAAGCGCGCTTCGATCCGGCTACCGGCCACGAGAGCAAGGACGACATCGCCGCCGGCCAGGCCCAGCTGAAGGCTCACTTCGATGTGCTGGCTGCTGGCGACGACGCCACCCTGAAGGTGCTCAAGACCGTGGTCGACGCCCGCAAGGGTGACCGCGACGCGCAGATGCAGGCCGCGCGCGATGCGCTGCTGAAGCTGATGGACCGTGTGTCCAGCCTGGACGAGGACCGCATCCTGCGCTCGTTCATGGGCGTGATCGACGCGACCCTGCGCACCAGCTACTACCAGACCGATGCCAACGGCCAGCACGGCCATGTCATCAGCTTCAAGTTTGATTCGGCGCTGGTGCCGGACCTGCCGAAGCCGCGCCCGTACCGCGAGATCTTCGTCTACGGCCCGCGCGTGGAAGGTACCCACCTGCGCTTCGGCGCGGTCGCCCGTGGTGGCCTGCGCTGGTCGGACCGTCGCGAAGACTTCCGTACCGAAGTGCTGGGCCTGGTCAAGGCACAGATGGTCAAGAACACCGTGATCGTGCCGGTCGGCGCGAAGGGCGGCTTCTTCGCCAAGACCCCGCCGGTGAACGGCGACCGCGACGCGATCTTCGCCAACGGCGTGGCCTGCTACAAGCTGTTCATCCAGGGCCTGCTGGACATCACCGACAACATCGTCAACAACAAGATCGTGCCGCCGGTGGATGTCGTGCGCCACGACATGGACGATCCGTACCTGGTAGTGGCCGCCGACAAGGGCACCGCGACCTTCTCCGACATCGCCAACGGCCTGGCCATCGCGCACGGCTTCTGGATGGGCGATGCGTTCGCCTCCGGTGGTTCGGTTGGCTATGACCACAAGGGCATGGGCATCACCGCACGCGGTGCGTGGGAATCGGTCAAGCGCCACTTCCGTGCGCTGGGCCGTGACAGCCAGACCCAGGACTTCACTGCGGTCGGCGTCGGCGACATGTCCGGCGACGTGTTCGGCAACGGCATGCTGCTGTCGCGCCACATCCGCCTGGTCGCTGCCTTCGACCACCGCCACATCTTCCTGGACCCGAACCCGGATGCGGCCACCACGTTCGTCGAACGTGAGCGCCTGTTCACCGTGCCGCGTTCGAGCTGGGCGGACTACGACGCCAAGCTGATCAGCAAGGGCGGCGGCGTGTACCCGCGCAGCCTGAAGTCGATCGAGATCACCCCGCAGGTGCGTGAAGCGCTGGGCCTGGATGACAACGTCAAGGCGCTGTCGCCGAACGATCTGATGAGCGCGATCCTGAAGGCACCGGTCGACCTGCTGTGGAACGGCGGCATCGGTACCTACGTGAAGGCTGCCAGCGAGCAGCACAGCGATGTCGGCGACCGCGCCAACAACGCCCTGCGCGTGAACGGGGGCGAGCTGCGCTGCAGGGTGGTGGGCGAGGGCGGCAACCTGGGCATGACCCAGCTGGGCCGCATCGAAGCCGCCCAGGCCGGCGTGCTGCTCAATACCGACTTCATCGACAACTCGGCCGGTGTGGACACCTCCGACCACGAGGTCAACATCAAGATCCTGCTCAACGATGTGGTGCGGGCCAAGAAGCTGACCGTCGAGCAGCGCAACAAGCTGCTGGCCTCGATGACCGATGAAGTCGCCGAGCTGGTGCTCAATGACAACTACCGCCAGAACCAGGCGCTGAGCCTGATGGAGCGGATGGCGGTCAAGCGCCTGGGTTCCAAGCAGCACTTCATCCGTACCCTGGAACAGCAGGGCCTGCTGGATCGCCAGATCGAGTTCCTGCCGTCTGACGCCGAGCTGTCCCAGCGCAAGGCGCGCGGCCAGGGCCTGACCCGCCCGGAACTGTCGGTGCTGCTGTCCTACTCGAAGCTGGTGGCGTTCGCCCAGCTGCTGGAATCGGACATCCCGGAAGATCCGTACCTGTCCAAGGAACTGCAGCGTTACTTCCCGACCCCGCTGCAGAAGAAGTACGCCGACGCGATGGAGCGTCACCGCCTGAAGCGCGAAATCATCGCCACGGCCGTGACCAACCAGACCATCAACCGCATGGGCGCCACCTTCCTGATGCGCATGCAGGAAGACACCGGCCGTTCCATCGCCGAGGTCGCCAAGGCCTACACCATCAGCCGCGAAACGCTGGATGCGCGCGCGCTGTGGGCGCAGATCGATGCACTCGACGGCAAGGTGCCGGAGTCGGTGCAGATCGACGCACTGGAAGTGATCTGGAAGCTGCAGCGTTCGTTCGTGCGTTGGCTGTTGTCGCGCCCGGGCGCGATGCCGGGCATCACTGAAGCGGTCAACCGCTACCAGGGTCCGTTCAACGACATCCGCGTTGCCTCGGGTGTGCTGCCGGATTCGCAGCGTCCGACCTACGAAGCCCTGGTGGCCGAGTGGAAGGAAAAGGGCCTGCCGTCCGCGCTGGCGCAGCAGCTGGCCGAACTGCACTTCCTGGAGCCGGCGTTCGACATCATCGAACTGGCCCGCACCCGCAAGCTGAAGCCGGTGGACGTGTCCAAGGTCCACTTCCGCCTGGGCGATGCCCTGCAGCTGCCGTGGCTGTTCGAGCAGGTCGACGCGCTGGAGGTCAACGGTCGTTGGCACGCCGTGGCACGTGGCGTGCTGCGTGACGAACTGGCGGCCAACCACCGCAACCTGGCCGGCCAGGTGCTGGGCACCAAGGGCAGCAGCGCGGAAGCCAAGGTCGCAGCCTGGATGGGCCGTGACGACAACAGCCTGCGCTTCACCCTGGCGATGCTGGCCGAACTGGCCGAGCAGAAGACCCTGGACTACCCGACCGTTTCGGTCGCGGTGCAGCGCCTGGGCCAGCTGGCGGCACACGGCGCGTAAGTGAAGTAGTGCCAGGCCATGCCTGGCATGCGTGAACCGGAACGGCCCCGCGAAAGCGGGGCCGTTCTGCATTGCACGGTAGTGCCGGCCGCTGGCCGGCAGCCGCATGAACCGCAACCGGGTGCAGCTGCCGGCCAGCGGCCGGCACTACCGGGTATGCTCTTGCAGGCACACCCACCCGGATCCACCGATGAGCGACACCCCCCGCATCGCTTTCCTGGCCAGCACCGCCGAGCCCGCGCAGATGGCCCGCGCGGCGATGATCTCGCGTTATGGCGATCACGCGCCGGAGCAGGCCGACGTGCTGTGCCCGCTGGGGGGCGACGGCTTCATGCTGCAGACCCTGCATCGGCATGGGCACCTGGGCAAGCCGGTGTTCGGCATGAAGCTGGGCACGGTCGGCTTCCTGATGAACCAGTACCGTGGAGACGACGACGTGCAGGCCCGCATCGCACGCGCAGAACCGGCCAACCTGCGCCCGCTGGAAATGGTGGCGCTGACCGAGTCCGGCACCAGTACCGGTTCGCTGGCCTACAACGATGTTTCGCTGCTGCGCCAGACCCGGCAGGCCGCGCATATCGGTATCGATCTGAACGGCCAGGAGCGTGTGGCCGAACTGATCGGCGACGGCGTGCTGGTGGCCACCCCGGCCGGCAGCACCGCCTACAACTATTCCGCGCATGGTCCGGTGCTGCCGCTGGGCTCGCACACCATCGCGCTGACGCCGTTGGCCCCGTACCGGCCGCGGCGCTGGCGCGGCGCGATCCTGAAGGCCGATACCGAAGTGCGCTTCCGCGTGCTCGATCCGTACAAGCGCCCGGTCAGCGTGACTGCCGATTCGCACGAGACCCGCGACGTGGTCGAGGTGACCATCCGTGAGTCGAAGGACCGCCGCGTGACCCTGCTGTTCGACCCGGAGCACAACCTGGAAGACCGGATCCTGAGCGAACAGTTCGTTTTTTGAGGACAATGGGCAGCCGGCCGTGCCGACCGCTTGAAGGACCCCCACCGATGGGCGACAACTCCCCCCGTTTGCTGACCGTCGCGGTGACCTCGCGCGCGCTGTTCGACCTCGAGGAAAGCCACGCGCTGTTCGAGAGCGATGGCGTGGCGGCCTATGCCGAATTCCAGCGCCAGCACGAGGACGATATCCTCGGCCCCGGCGTGGCGTTTCCGGTGGTACGCAAGCTGCTGGCTTTGAACCAGGGCGCCAGCCCGGAGAATCCTCGCGTCGAGGTGATCCTGCTGTCGCGCAACTCGGCCGATACCGGCCTGCGCATCTTCAATTCGATCCAGCACTACGGCCTGGGCATCATCCGCGCAACGTTCACCGCCGGCGAGCCGACCTGGCCGTACGTGAAGCCGTTCGGCACCGACCTGTTCCTGTCGGCCAACCCGGAATCGGTGCGCAGCGCGCTGCGCCACGGCATCGCCGCAGCGACCATCCTGCCCAAGCCGCCCGGCGAAACCGCCGCCGCGGCGGCCGACCAGATCGATACCGGGCGCCCGGCCGGCCAGTTGCGCATCGCCTTCGACGGTGACGCAGTGATCTTCGGTGACGAGAGCGAGCGCATCTCACGCGAGCAGGGCGTGGAGGCGTTTGGCCGGCACGAGCGTGAACGGGCCCGCGAACCCCTCAGCGGCGGCCCATTCCGCGGTTTCCTGTCGGCCCTGCATACGCTGCAGGAAGTGTTCCCGGCCGGCGAGAGCGCGCCGATCCGCACTGCGCTGGTGACCGCACGCTCGGCACCGGCGCATGAGCGCGTAATCCGCACCCTGCGCGAGTGGGGAGTGCGCCTGGACGAAGCGCTGTTCCTCGGCGGCCGCCACAAGGGGCCGTTCCTGCAGGCGTTCGGTGCCGACATCTTCTTCGATGACTCGCAGCACAACATCGACAGTGCGCGCGAACACGTGGCCGCCGGCCACGTACCGCACGGTGTCGCCAACGAGGGGTGAAACCATGCCGGGTAGGTGCCAACCGTTGGTTGGCACTGCCATGCATCGGCGCCCACCAAGGTGGGCATCTACCAGAGCGCTGTACCGCGGTAGTCGCCAACCTTGGTTGGCGCCGTCCTGGACCCATGCCCACCAAGGCGGGCACCTACCGAAAGCAGCGCCGTCGAAGGGCATGACCCGTCACGGGCTGCCGGACATCCCCAACTGCAGATCCACCACCTTCCAGCGCAGGCCCTGCGGTTCCAGCACCACTTTCATCGGCGGCTGGTCGGGGCCGCGATCGACGTCGATCACGAAGCGGTCCAGCGCTTCGAAGTGATGCTCGGCGTTCTTCAATGGCCGTGCCGGCTCGGTCGCGCCGAAGGCATCACCGCCCTGCAGTTCATTGCGGCCGCGCTTCCACAGCACGTGGCCCTGCAGCATTGCGCCGATCCCGGTCGGGGTCACCATGGTTTCCACCGCTGCACCGCCGAGCTGGTCGCCGAGGCCGTAGAGCAGGGCGCCGAACGGGCTGGCCGCTACATCCGGGCCGGCCTGGCGTACCAGATAGTCGTTGAGCTGGGCGCGCAGGCTGCTGCGCACGCGAGGGAAATCGACATAGCGTTCCAGTCGCGCCGTGTCGCGTTCTTCGATGGCCCTGGACAGGCCGTGCACGGCCATGTACGGGCCGCCGAACCACCACGCAGCCAAGGCCAGGACCAGCAGCACAGCCAGTGCAGTGAGCTTCTTCATGCTGTCCAGACTGCCGCAAGTGAGGCAGCCAGTGGTGAACGGCAGGTGATGCGGCTCAGAACTCCAGGTCCAGCGCCGCGCACAGGTAGTCAACGAACGGGCCGAGCCCAGCCAGGTCCTTGCCCAGCGTGGACAGCAGGCGCGGGCCGGTCATGGTGGCATCGTCCAGCGAGCGCCACATCACCCAGTTGCGGTGCTTGAGGTCGTCGATGAACTCGAAGTCGGCCGGGAAGCCACGCGGGGGCCGCACCAGCTTTTCGCTCTCCTCGAAATCGAAGCGTTTGCGCAGGGCCGGTGCATGCGCGGCGGCCTTCCAGCTGCCCGGATTGTCGAGGATGAAGTGGCGTACGCGGCGCTGGGTTTCCGGTTCCGGATGCCACAGGCCAGCGCCGACGAAGCTCTCGCCCGGCTGCAGGTGCACGTAGAACGAGGGCGCGGCCACTTCGCGGCGGCGCTCATGGAACAGGCGTGCACCCTGCCAGGTCTTGTACGGCGACTTGTCGTTGGAAAAACGCGCGTCACGATGGATGCGGAACAGCGAGCCACCGACGCCACGGGTATCGGCGCGGAAGTGCTCGCTGACCTCGGCCAGCGCCGGCTGCAGGTCGCCCAGCAGGCGCAGGAACGGCTGCCGCACGTGGTCTTCGTACTGCTGGCGGTGATCGTTGAACCAGGCCTTGTCGTTGTGCCGCGCAAGGCTGCGCAGGAACTTGAAGCTGGCGTCCGAGAAATAAGTGCTCACAGCGTCTCCTGCAGGTGCTGGCCCCAGTCGCGCAGCGATTGCAGCAGGGCCTGGCGCCGGGTGTCATCGGGCGCTTCGGCGGCCAGTGCATCCAGCTGCTGCTGGTACTGGGGCAGGTTGAGTTCGCCCAGGCCGCCGTCTCCGAGCAGGCGCTGGCGGCGGTAATCCTGCCAGCGCTGGCGTTCAGGCGGCGCGAGGCTGTCGGGATGATTGCGCGCACGGTAGCGGAACAGCAGCTCCGGCAGGCGCGGGTCGCGGAAGCGACCTTCCAGCGCGGCCAGCTGCTCGGGCGCAGTGGTGCGTGCAAGCGCAAGCAGCGGCTTGTCACCGTTGCCGAGGAAGCCGTCGTACAGCGAGGCATCGACGTCAGCCACGGTGGCGGTGCGGGGCTGGTTGTAGACCTGCCGGGCCTTCTCGGCCAGCTGCGGGGCGAACGCGCGCAGGCGCTCCACCTTGGCTTCGATCGCAGCCACATCCAGGCCGAGGCGCGCGTGGTCATCGGCGCGCAGGTGGTTCCAGGCGATCAGCGCCGGCACCTTGTTCAGATGCACTTCCTTCAGCGGTACCCGTGCTGCGCCTTCGGGCAGCTCGCTGGCGCGCATGTACAGGCGCTGTGCGATCACCTCGGCCGGCAGTTCCAGCAGGTCGTCGATCTCGCCTTCCAGGTCGAACACGATCACCCGGTTGTTGATGGTCGGGTGCACGGCCAACGGCAGCACCGGTGCCGCGCAAAGGCGGCTGGCCGGGTAGCGCATGGAAATGTGCAGCACCGGCTTCATCGCGGCCACGTCCAGCAGGCCGCCGACGAAGCGCTTGTCGCGCAGCTTCAGGGCGTATTCCCACAGGCGTGGTTGCGACTGCTTGAACAGCCGCGCCATGCCGATGGTGGCGCGGACGTCGGACAGTGCTTCGTGTGCATCGCCTTCGCGCACGTGGTTGGCCTCGGCCAGGTGCTCAAGCTTGAACGAGGTGGCGCCATCCTCGCGCAGCGGCCACCGGATGCCGTCCGGGCGCATCGCGCGCATCAGCCGCAGCATGTCCAGCAGGTCCCAGCGCGAATTGCCGTTGCGCCACTCGCGTTCGTACGGGTCGTGGAAGTTGCGGAACAGCCCGTAGCGGACGAACTCATCGTCGAAGCGCAGCGTGTTGTAGCCCAGCGCGCAGGTGCCCGGGCGCGACAGCTGCTCGTTGATGCGGTCGAAGGCCTCGGCCTCGCTGATGCCCTCGGCCAGTGCCTGCTGCGGGGTGATGCCGGTAACCAGGGTGGCCATCGGCGAGGGCAGCAGGTCATCGGCCGGGCGCACGAAGAAGCTGACCGGGGTGTCGATTTCGTTGAGATCGGCGTCGGTGCGGATGGCGGCGAACTGCGAGATGCGCGTGCGCCGCGGGTCCTGGCCGAAGGTTTCCAGATCGTAGAACAGGAAGCTGTCAGCCATCAGTGCGCGCCCTCCAGGACCGGCAGCTGCGCATGAATCTGCGCTTCCAGCGCGGCCCAGTCGATGTTGTCCAGTGAATCATGGCCGGTGGTGGCGGCCACCAGCATGTCGCGTTGCAGTTCGGTGCGGCGCAGCGCCTCGGCGTACGGCGTGTGCAGGAAGGTGACCATGGTGTAGTGCGGCACGAAGCGGGTCGGCCAGCGCCGCTGCAGTTCCTGTTCCAGTTCGCGCTGCAGCAGGAATGCAGGGTCGGCGACGCGGTCGCGCATTTCCAGGTAGTTCTCCAGCGCCATCTGCTGGATGGCACGTGCATTCGGCTTGCGCTCGGCTTCGAACGCGGCGAACGCACCTTCCAGATCATCGGCCTCCATCAGGTGGCGGGCCAGCGCAACGCAGTCCTCGAACGCGCAGTTCATGCCCTGGCCGTGGAACGGCACCATCGCATGCGCGGCGTCGCCGATCAGCACGGCACGGCCCTGCTGGTGCCAGCGATCGAGCGTCAGCGTGCCAAGCAGGCCCGGCGGGTGCTGTTCCCAGTCTGCGCGCAGGTTCGGGATCAGCGGCAGGGTGTCGGCGAACTCGCGCGCGAACAGCGCCTCGGCCTGCGCGCCGGTATTGATCGTGGCGAAGCTGGGATCGCCCTGGTTGGGCAGGAACAAAGTGACGGTGAAGGTGCCTTCGTGATTGGGCAGGGCGATGCACATGTAATGGCCGCGCGGCCAGATATGCAGCGCGTTGCGCTCGATGCGGAAGCTGCCATCGTCGGCCGGCGGAATTTCCAGCTCCTTGTAGGAGTGATCGAGGAACGCGATTTCCTCGCCCAGCGGCGCCCGCCGGTTCATCGCCGCGCGCAGGGCCGAGCCTGCACCATCGGCACCGATCAGGGTGTCGAATCGGATGTCATGCGGGCTGTCGTCGCGGTCGTCGATGAAGCGTGCGTAGCCGGCATCGAAATCGACGGTGTGCAGGCGGCGGTGGAAGTGTACGGTCGCGCCAGCCTGTTCGGCCAGTTCCAGCAGCGTGGTGTTGAGGTCGCTGCGATGGATCGACCAGATCACTTCGCTGTCGTCGCGGCCATAGCGCTGCAGCTGCGGTTCGCCTTCGCGCGGATGCACCATGCGTCCGCGCATCATCACCGCGCGCGCCATGACCTCGTCTTCCACACCGGCCTGGCGCAGCGCATTGCGCCCACGCTCGGCCAGCGCCAGGTTGATCGAGCGGCCGCTCTCGTAGTCGGCCACGCGTGGATCGCCACGGCGTTCGTACAGGGTGATGCGCCAGCCCTGGCGTGACAGCAGGATGGCCAGCAGCGACCCGGCGAGGCCGGCACCGATAATGCTCAACGAGCGGGAAGCATGTGCGATCAACGAACTGTCCAGCAGTAGGGGAGGGACCGGCTCAGAGGCCAGCCCAGGCTTCCACTTCCTCGACGAAGTGGTGCACGTCCAGATAGCGGTTGTAGAGCGGGGTGGGCGAGATGCGGATCACGTCCGGCTCGCGCCAGTCGCCGAGCACGCCGATGCCGCGCAGGTGCTCGAACAGCGCACGGCCGCGCTCGCGCCCACCGATCACGCGCAATGACAGCTGGCAGCCACGGCGCTGTGGCTCGGCCGGGGTGATGATGTCGAGCACGCCGGACAGGCGTGCACGTACAAGCGCTTCGAGCATGCCGGTCAACGCCAGCGACTTGTTGCGCAGTGCCTCCATGCCGGCGCGCTCGAACAGGTCCAGCGACGCGCGCAGCGGCGCCAGGCCGAGGATCGGCGGATTGCTGAGCTGCCAGCCTTCGGCACCGATGGCGGGGGTGAACTGCGGTGCCATCTGGAAGCGGGTGGCTTCCTCATGGCCCCACCAGCCGGCAAAGCGCGGCAGCGTGGTGTCGCGGTGATGGCGCTCGTGCACGAACGCGCCGGCCACCGCACCCGGGCCGCTGTTGAGGTATTTGTAGTGGCACCACACGGCGAAATCGGGTGCGACGTCATGCAGGCGCAGCGGCAGGTTGCCGACCGAGTGCGCCAGGTCGAAGCCGATGCGCGCGCCCTGCAGGCGGGCAGCACGGGTGATTGCATCGAGGTCGAAGGCCTGGCCGGTTCGGTACTGCACGCCGGGCCACAGCACCAGTGCAAGGCGCGGACCGTGTTCGGCGATGGCGCGCTCGATCGCGGTGAGCGAGATCGTTCCGTTGGCTTCGTCCGGTTGCACTTCCACCAGGCACTCGGCCGGGTCGAACCCGTGGAAACGGATCTGCGCTTCGACCGCGTGTCGGTCGGTCGGGAACGCACCGGCTTCCATCAGGATCACCGGGCGCTGCGCGGTCGGTCGGTAGAAGCTGACCATCATCAGGTGCAGGTTCACGCTCAGCGTGTTCATCGCCACCACTTCGCTGGGCAGTGCACCGACCACGCGGGCCAGCTGCGCGCTCACCAGACGGTGGTAGGACAGCCACTGCGTCGGGCCGGTGAAATGGCCTTCCACCGCCAGCTCGCCCCATTGCTTCATCACTTCCTGCACCGCGGCCTGGGCGCCACGCGGCTGCAGGCCCAGCGAGTTGCCGACGAAGTAGGTCTGCTCGCCACCGCCATGGCGCGGAATCAGGAATTCGTTACGCAGCGGGCGCAGCGGATCGGCGGCGTCCAGGGCAATGGCGTGGGTGCGGCTGAGCAGGTCGGACATGGTCGGGCAACAGGCTGCAACGGGACCGCCAGTGTAGCGCCTGGGGCATGGACCGGTAGACGCGGCCACGCTTCGAGCGCCGCGTTTTCTGGTAGTGGCCCACCTTGGTTGGCGCGCGTGGATCCATGCGCCCACCAAAGTGGGCGCCTACCGGTGTGGGCGTCAGCCCGCCGCCGGCACCGGCAGCGGATCCACGTGCCCGCACTGGCTGCAGGTACGCAGCTCCAGGCTGGCGTGATAGCGCGCGAACACCTTGGGCAGGTCGGTCTCGATGTTCTGCAGCGGGAAGAACTCTTCGTGCAGCTTGTGGTTGCAGCGTTCGCAATGCCAGATCACGCCGTCCTTCTCGTGCGGCAGGCGCTTGCGCTCGACCACCAGGCCGATGCCGCCGGGCGGGCGCCGCGGCGAGTGCGGCACCCTGGCCGGCAACAGGAAGATCTCGCCGGCGCGGATCGGAATGTCGCGCACCGCGCCGTCCTCCTGCACCTTCAGCACCATCTCGCCCTCGAGCTGGTAGAACCACTCCGGGCCTTCGTCGTAGTGATAGTCGGTGCGCGAATTCGGCCCGCCCACGACCATCACGATGAAGTCGCCGTTGTCGATCATCTTGTTGCCCACCGGCGGCTTCAGCAGGTGGCGGTTTTCTTCGATCCAGGCGTGCAGGTTGATCGGCGAGGCGAGCATGGTCGTGGTCCGTAGTGAGGTCAGTCGCGCCGGCCCTGGCGGGGCACGTAGGACAGTGCCTTTTCATAGGCCGGCTTCAGCTCCTCTGGTCCACCGACATCGATGCCCATTTCGCTGACCCGGCCGTTCTTCAGGCTGTAGACCCAGCCGTGCACCATCAGCTTCTGCCCGCGCGCCCAGGCGTCCTCGACGATGGTCGAACGGCACAGGTTGGCGACCTGCTCGATCACGTTCAGTTCGCACAGGCGGGCATGCTTCAGCTCGTCATCCTCGATCGCATCGAGGATGCCCTGGTGCTTCTGCACCACGTCGCCGACATGGCGCAGCCAGTTGTCGGCCAGGCCGACGCGGGTATTGTGCAGGCAGGCGTGCACGCCGCCGCAGCCGTAGTGGCCGACGATCAGGATGTGCTTCACCTTCAACTGGTCCACCGCGTACTGCACCACGCTCAGGCAGTTCAGGTCGGTGTGCGCGACCACGTTGGCGACGTTGCGGTGCACGAACACTTCACCCGGGGCCATGCCGATGATCTGGTTGGCCGGCACCCGCGAGTCGGAGCAGCCGATCCACAGGTATTCCGGATGCTGCTGCTTGGACAGCTGCTGGAAGAACCCAGGGTCTTCCTTGGCGATGCGGTCGGCCCAGTCGCGATTGTTCTGCAGCAGGCGGTGGATGTCTTTCATGTGCGGTATCCCTGGCGTCGGGTGGGGGCAAGGCGCGGCCGTTCTGGTCGCGCCGTCGCGGGAAGCTGGGGTGATCAGCCGCTGGAGGCGGACTGTTCACGGTGCCAGCGCATCCACTGCGCCAGCTCATGGGAGGACGGGGAGGCGAGCGCGTCCAGTGCGGCGATCACGGCCTGCTGGTTGGCGTCGGGATGGTTCTGGCTGAGTTTCAGCTTCAGCTGCACGTGTTCCACCTGGAAGCGGAAGCCGACGATGGCGCGCAGCTCCGGGCCGTGTTCGGCGCGCGCGGCATCGAACTGCCAGGCCTGGCCGACGCTGGCTTCGAAGCGGTCGCTGATCGCGCCGACCAGTTCGGCCAGCGCATCAGCGTCGTCGAAGGTCTGCAGCTGGCCACGCAGCTCGGCAGCGGCGTAGTTCCAGGTGGGTACCCGCGCAGCGGGTTCCTTGTCCGGATACCAGCTGGCCGAGACGTAGCCGTGTGGGCCATCGACCAGTACCTTGGCTGCGCCGCTGTGGCGCGACTGCGGATTGGCGCGGGCCCAGTGGCCGCGCAGTTCGATCTGGTCGCCGTCACGCCGGTACAGCACCGGCATCCGGGTCAGCTCCGGCAGGCCATCGCTGCCGGGGGTAAGCACGGTGACGAACGGGTCGCGCGCCAGCAGGCGGTCCAGCCAGAGCAGGTCGGTCTCGGCGAAGGCGCGCGGGGTGAACATGCAGGGGTCAGGCGCGCCCGCCCAGCGACTGGATCATGCGGCCACCCAGACCCTCGTCGCTGTCGGCCTGCGGCGGCTGCACTTCGTGCAGGCTGAAGCCGCGCACCAGTGCGTCCTCCTCGTCCAGGCCGTCGTACTCGACGAACTCGGCGTCGAACAACTGCGAACGGGCGGTGTCTTCGCTGTCGTAGCTCAGCGTGTTGCCATCGCTGTCGAGCACTTCGGCGGTGCCGGCCGGGCGAACGCGCAGGCGCGCCCAGATCAGGGTGTTGCCGAGGCTGGCCAGCCACCAGCTGTCGCGCGAGGCGGTGATGTCATTCATGGGTGTGTTACCAGAGCGAGGCCAGCCAGAGCAGGGCGGCCATGCCCAGTCCGGCCAGCAGGGTCAGCAGCGATACCCAGGCCGGTGTCGCCAGCCCGGACAGCGAGCGGTCCGGTTGCTGCCGATAGTCGCGGCGCAGCAGCCAGGCCAGGGCATCGGGCTTGAGGAAGGCGCCGCTGCCGAAGCGCGCGGCGAGCGCCGGATGGCGGTCGCGCACGTGCACCAGGGTCAGCGGCCAGAAGATCACGAAGGCACTGAACCCGGCCACTGCAACGCCGACGAAACAGAGGGCGAAGAACAGGGTCATGGGGGCAGTACCTCCGTGGTCGTATGGGGCTTAGAAGTCCGCGCTGCCCGGGGCGCGCGGGTAGGGGATCGCATCGCGGATGTTGGACAGCCCGCAGACGTACACCACCAGGCGCTCGAAGCCCAGGCCGAAGCCGGCGTGCGGCACCGAGCCATAGCGGCGGAAATCGCGGTACCAGCTGTAGTGTTCGCGATCCAGGCCGAACTGGGCCATGCGCGCGTCCAGCACGTCCAGGCGCTCTTCGCGCTGGCTGCCGCCGATGATCTCGCCGATGCCCGGGGCCAGCACGTCCATCGCGGCAACGGTCTTGCCGTCGTCGTTCAGGCGCATATAGAAGGCCTTGATGTGCTCCGGATAGTTGGTCACCACCACCGGGCGGCCGACGTGTTCCTCGGTCAGCCAGCGCTCGTGCTCGGTCTGCAGGTCCAGGCCCCATTCGACCGGGAAGTCGAACTTCCTGCCGGACTTCTGCAGCAGGCTGACCGCGTCGGTGTAGTCGATGCTCTCGAACGGTGCGTTGATGAAGTCTTCCAGCTTGGTGATCGCGTTCTTGTCCACGCGCTCGGCGATGAAGGCCAGGTCGTCGCTGCGCTCGTTCAGCACCGCACGGAACAGGTACTTCAGGAACTCTTCGGCCAGGCGTGCGTCTTCGGCCAGGTCGGCGAAGGCGATTTCCGGCTCGATCATCCAGAACTCCGCCAGGTGGCGAGTGGTGTGGCTGTTCTCGGCGCGGAAGGTCGGGCCGAAGGTGTAGACCTTGCTCAGCGCCAGGCAGTAGGCCTCGACGTTCAGCTGGCCGGACACGGTCAGGAAGGTTTCCTTGCCGAAGAAGTCGCGGCTGAAATCGATCGCGCCCTTCTCATCGCGCGGCAGGTTCACCATGTCCAGGGTGGACACGCGGAACATCTGGCCGGCGCCTTCGGCGTCGGAGGTGGTGATGATCGGGGTGCTGATCCAGTTGAAGCCGTTCTCGTGGAAGAAACGGTGCACGGCCTGGGCCAGGCAGTTGCGGATGCGGGTGACCGCGCCGAACAGGTTGGTGCGCGGGCGCAGGTGCGCCACTTCGCGCAGGAACTCCGGCGACATCGGCTTGGGCTGGATCGGGTAGGTGAGCGGGTCTTCGACCCAGCCGACCACTTCCACTGCACTGGCCTGGATCTCGAACGACTGGCCCTTGCCCTGCGACTTCACCAGGGTGCCGGTGGCGATGACCGAGCAGCCGCTGGTCAGGCGCTTGATCTCGTCGAAGTTGGCCAGGCTGTCGCCGGCCACGACCTGGATCGGGGCGAAGCAGGAGCCGTCGCTCACATTCACGAAGGCCAGATTCGCTGAACCGCGCACCGTGCGCACCCATCCGCGTACCGTGACTTCGCCGCCTTCCGGGATCTTCCCGGCAAGCGCATGTTCAACGCTGACCACCGTCATGACTTGAATCCTCTGCTGATCGACTCGATCTGTGAACACGGGAGTTTACCGGTTGCAGCGTTCTGCTTGCGAGGCATTTTTCGCGGCAACGGCTCCTTATAATGTCCCCGTACCTCTGGAGTAGCCCCATGGCCGTCAGCCTGACCCCCATTGCCTTCGAGCGCGTGCAGCGCTTTGTCGCCCAGACCCCCGGTGCGCTGGGCCTGCGTTTCGGCGTGACCAAGACCGGTTGCTCCGGCTGGGGCCACATCACCGACCTGGCACGCGACGAGCGCGAGGGCGATACCGTGTTCGAGCAGGACGGCGTGAAGATCTATGTCGACGCCAAGAGCCTGGCGCTGGTGGACGGCACCGTGATCGACTTCGGCAAGCACGGCCTGAGCGAGACCTTCACGTTCAGCAACCCCAATGCCACCGCCGAGTGTGGCTGCGGCGAGAGCTTCACCACCGACGCCGACAAGGCCTGACGGCCCGGCGCGTCCCGGTAGCTGCCGACCTTGGTCGGCACGCGGGGCTCGGCAGGGACCCCGCGGATGGAACGACCGGCTTTTACCTATCATCCCAACGCCTACGCCCTCTCCTTCGAAGAGGTCGACGGAATCTGTGACTGCTGCGGCCAGCCGCGCACACTGCGCTACCGCGGGCCGTTCTACACCCGTCTGCGTCCGGATTACCTTTGCCCCTGGTGTATCGCCGACGGCAGGGCGGCGGCCAGCTACGAGGGTGAATTCACCGGCTGGAGTGATATCGAAGGGGTCTCGCCAGACCCCGTCGACCCGCCGCCGAGCATCGCCCGTGAGCTGCTGCTTGAGATCTGCGAGCGCACCCCGGGCTACCCGTCCTGGCAGCAATCGGTCTGGCTGAGCCATTGTGAACGGCCCTGTGCCTTCCTCGGTTTCGCCGGCAGCGACGATCTGCTGCCCATCCTCGACCAGGTCCGGCCCGATGTGGCGGAGGTCAATCCGCGCGACGCCGACTGGGTGCTGGCGCACCTGAGCCGGGACGGGATGATGGTCGGCTGCCTGTTCCAGTGCCTGGAATGCGGCCAGCACCGCCTTCACGTCGACCTGGGGTGAATCCAGGCGGATTCGTGGACTGTACGGGGCTCCGGTAGCGGCCAGCCTGGGTCGGCATGGGGGGGGGGGCTGCGCCCCCGGTTCAGGTTGCCCTGTGACCCGCCGGTTGCCCGGTACCCCCATCTGCGCCATAATGCGCGGCTTCCTGCATCCCCGGCGGGAATCCTTGCCCCACCGCGGTATCAACGGCGGGGGGCTGTCCGGCCGCAAGGCCACATCCGAAAGGTAGAAAAAAACATGAGTCGTCATTACGAAATCGTGTTCATGGTCCACCCGGACCAGAGCGAGCAGGTCCCGGCCATGATCGAGCGCTACAAGTCGCTGGTCGAGAACGGCAACGGCACCATCCACCGTCTGGAAGACTGGGGCCGCCGCCAGCTGGCGTACCCGATCCAGAACCTGGTGAAGGCCCACTACGTGCTGATGAACATCGAAGCCGACCAGGCCGTTCTGAACGAACTGACCGAGAGCTTCCGCTTCAACGACGCCGTGCTGCGCAACCTGGTCATCAAGCGTGACGAGGCTGACACCGAGCAGTCGCTGATCATGAAGAGCAAGGACGAGAAGGGTGACAAGCCGGAGCGCGGTGAGCGCCGTCGTCGTGACGACGAAGAAGGCGAGTCCAACAACACCGCTGACAACGAAGCCGGCGACGACGCCGCTTCCGCCGCCTAAGGAGCCTTCCCATGTCCAAGTTCTTCCGTCGCCGCAAGTTCTGCAAGTTCACTGCTGAAGGTGTGAAGGAGATCGACTACAAGGATCTCAACACCCTGCGCCAGTACCTGACCGAGAACGGCAAGATCGTGCCGAGCCGCGTCACCGGCACCAAGTCGAAGTACCAGCGCCAGCTGGCGACCGCCGTCAAGCGCGCTCGCTTCCTGGCCCTGATCCCGTACACCGACAACCACGACGTCTGATGCCGGCGGGGCGGCCCGGCGCCGCCCCCGCTGTGCCAGCTATTCGGACAGCCTTTGTTGCGGGGCATCGCCTCGCTAACGAATAACTTATCTGGAGCAATACCATGCAGCTGATCCTCCTGCAGAAAGTCACCAACCTCGGCAACCTGGGCGACCTGGTCGACGTGAAGCCGGGCTACGGCCGTAACTTCCTCGTGCCGCAGGGCAAGGCCGTGCCGGCCACCGAGAGCAACAAGGCCGAGTTCGAAGCCAAGCGCGCCGAATACGAAGCCAAGGCCCAGGCCATCCACGCTGACGCCGAAGGCCGCAAGGCCAAGCTGGAAGGCGCGAGCGTGACCATCGCCGCCAACGCTTCGACCGAAGGCAAGCTGTACGGCTCGGTTGGCCCGCGCGACATCGCCGAGGCCTTCACCGCCGCCGGCCTGCCGCTGGAAAAGAGCGAAGTCATCCTGGGCGAAGGCGCCTTCCGCAACATCGGTGAATACGACGTGCTGGTCCACCTGCACGCCGACGTCGAGACCACCGTCAAGGTCGTCGTCGTCGCCGAAGCCTGATCCCACGCCGCAAGGCCTGGCATCACCGCAGAACGGGCGCCCGCAAGGGTGCCCGTTTTGTTTTTGGCGCCGTTCCGCGGTGTCGGGCCAGGTCCGTCCGACGGGGTGGTGGTGGGTAATGTTCCACGCCCATTCGTAGAACACGTCCACATCGGTATACTCAGGGCGTCACACCCGTTCCACGGGCATCGATCCCAGCAGGATCAATGGCTTGGAGGGTAAACGCAGGCCGCTTGCCGGCCCCAGTCCGGAACCCCTATGCGTCTTTCCACGATCAAGCTGTCCGGCTTCAAGTCGTTCGTCGATCCGACCACCCTGCACCTGCCGACCAACATGACCGGCGTGGTGGGGCCCAATGGCTGCGGCAAGTCGAACATCATCGACGCCGTGCGCTGGGTCATGGGCGAGAGTTCGGCCAGCCGCCTGCGTGGCGACTCGCTGACCGACGTGATCTTCTCCGGGTCCAATGCCCGCAAGCCGGTGTCGCAGGCCACGGTCGAGCTGATCTTCGACAACTCCGACCACACGATTTCCGGCGAGTACGCCTCGTTCAACGAGATCTCGGTCAAGCGCACGGTCAGCCGCGACGGCACCAGCAACTATTACCTCAACGGCACCAAGTGCCGTCGCCGCGACATCACCGATCTGTTCCTCGGCACCGGCCTGGGCCCGCGCAGCTACTCGATCATCGAGCAGGGCATGATCAGCCAGATCATTGAGGCGCGCCCGGAAGACCTGCGCGTGTACCTGGAAGAGGCGGCCGGCATCTCCAAGTACAAGGAGCGCCGCAAGGAGACCGAGACCCGCATCCGCCACACCCGTGAGAACCTGGACCGGCTGGGTGACCTGCGCGACGAGATCAGCAAGCAGCTCGAACACCTCAAGCGTCAGGCCAAGCAGGCCGAGCAGTACCAGGCCCTGCAGGAAGAGCGCCGGATCAAGGATGCCGAGTGGAAGGCGCTGGAATTCCGTGGCCTCGATGGGCGCCTGTCGAAGCTGCGCGAAGGCCTGTCGCAGGAAGAGACCAAGCTGCAGCAGCTGATCGCCGATCAGCGCGACGCAGAGGCCCGCATCGAAACCTCGCGAGTGCGTCGCGAAGAGGCCGCCGATGCGCTCAACACCGCGCAGGCGGCGGTCTATCAGGTCGGCAGCACGCTGGCCCGGCTGGAGCAGCAGATCCAGCACCAGCGCGAGCTGTCGCAGCGCCTGCACAAGGCGCGCGACGAAACCCAGCAGGCCCTGGCCGAACTGGGGCAGCACATCAGTGGCGACGAGGCCAAGCTGAGGGTGCTGCGGGAGGCGGTAGAGGCTGCCACCCCGCAGCTGGAAGAACTGCAGGAAGAAAACGAGATCAAGCAGGAAAGCCTGCGCGAGGCTGAAGACCGGCTGGCCAGCTGGCAGCAGCGCTGGGAACAGCACACCTCGCAGAGTTCGGAAGCCTCGCGCGCCGGCGACGTCGAGCGCACGCGCGTGGACTACCTGGACAAGCAGATCCTCGATGCCGACCGGCGTCGTGAAGCCCTGGCCGCCGAGCGCGCCGGGCTGGACGTGGACGCGCTGGAAGAAGCCTTCGAGCAGCTGCACCTGCAGCACGACACGCAGAAGACCGCGCTGGATGAACTGAGCGAAGACGTCGAGCTGCGCAAGCAGGGCGTGGCGGCGGTGCAGGAACAGCAGCGCAATGGCCAGAACGAGCTGGCCGAACTACGCAAGCAGGCCAATGGCCTGCGCGGTCGCCTGGCTTCGCTGGAAACCCTGCAGCAGGCCGCGCTGGGCCAGGAGCAGGGTGCTGCCGTGGCCTGGCTGAAGGCGCGTGGGCTGGATTCGGCGGCGCGTGTCGGCGAACGCCTGGATGTCGATGCCGGTTGGGAAAACGCGGTGGAAAGCGCGCTCGGCCAGTTGATCGAAGGCGTGCTGGTCGATGACCCGGCCAGCCTGGTCGACGCGCTGGGCGAACTGGGCGAGGGCCACATTGCGCTGGTCGCCAACGATGGCGCGGACCTGAAGGTCGCGCCGACCTCGCTGGCTGCACGCGTGCGTGGCCCGGCAGCGATCCGGCGCCTGCTGGCACACCTGCACGGTGCCAGGGATCTGTCCGAGGCCAAGGCGCTGCAGGCCAGCCTTCCGGAAGGCGATTCGATCATCACCCAGAGTGGCGAGCGCCTGGGCCAGGGCTGGCTGCGCGTATCGCGTTCCGGTGCCGCCGCGCAGGGCGCGCTGCTGCGCGAACGTGAGATCCAGGAACTGCGTGAGCAGATCGAGCAGCTGCAGGACCGCGAGGCCGAGCTGGAAGAACAGCTGGCCGGCTTCCGAGAGCAGCTGCAGGCTGCCGAACAGCAGCGCGAAGACGCGCAGCGTGCGCTGTACCAGGCCCATCGTGCGGTGTCCGAACTGGCCGGCCAGCTGCAGGGCCAGCAGGGCAAGGTGGAGGCAGCGCGCACGCGCATCGATCGCATCGAAGGCGAGCTGAAGCAGCTGCAGGAAACCATTGAAGCCAACAACGAACAAGCGCGTGAAGCGCGCTCGCGGTTGGAGAACGCGGTCAGCAGCATGGGCGACCTGGAATCGACCCGGCAACGGCTGGAGGGCGAGCGCCGCCAGTTGACCGAGGCGCGCGACCTGGCTCGCGACGCCGCCCGTGCGGTACGCGAGCGAGCGCACTCGCTGGCCCTGACCCTGGAATCGCAGCGCGCGCAGCTGGCCTCGTTGAGCCAGGCGCTGGAGCGCATGGGCACCCAGCGCGGGCAGCTGGATTCGCGCCTGGGCGAACTGCATTCGCAGCTGGACGAAGGTGATTCGCCGGTCGAAGCGCTGCAGGCCGAGCACCAGAATGCGCTGGAAGAGCGCGTTCGGGCCGATCGCGTGCTGACCGAGGCGCGCACGCTGCTGGACGGCATCGACGCCGAGCTGCGCAACTACGAACAGACTCGCCACCAGCGCGACGAACAGGCATTGGCCCAGCGTGAGCGTATTTCGCAGCGCAAGCTTGACCAGCAGGCGCTGGTGCTCAGCGCGGATACCCTGCAGGCGGCGGTGGAAAAGGCCGGTTTCGTGCTGCAGGACGTGCTCAATGCACTGCCCGAGGACGCCCGCCTGGGCGACTGGGAGCAGGCCGTGCACCAGATCGATGGCCGCATGCGCCGGCTGGAGCCGGTCAACCTGGCCGCCATCCACGAGTATGGCGAGGCCTCGCAGCGCTCGGACTACCTGGATTCGCAGCACGCCGACCTGACCACAGCGCTGGAAACCCTGGAAGATGCCATCCGCAAGATCGACCGCGAGACCCGCGGCCGCTTCAAGGACACTTTCGACCGTGTCAACGCCGGCGTGCAGGCGCTGTACCCGCGCCTGTTCGGTGGCGGCCACGCCTACCTGGAATTGACCGGTGAAGACCTGCTCGACACCGGCGTGACCATCATGGCGCGCCCGCCGGGCAAGCGCGTGTCCAGCATCTCGCTGCTGTCCGGCGGCGAAAAGGCGATGACCGCAGTTGCGCTGGTGTTCGCCATCTTCCAGTTGAATCCGGCACCGTTCTGCCTGCTGGACGAGGTGGACGCACCGCTGGATGAAGCCAACGTCGGTCGCCTGGCCAACATGGTCAAGGAAATGAGCGAGAAGGTGCAGTTCCTGTTCGTCAGCCACAACAAGGCGACGATGGAAGCTGCGCACCAGCTGTCGGGCGTGACCATGCGCGAACCGGGTGTCAGCCGCCTGGTCAGCGTGGACCTGGAAGAAGCCGCACGATTGGCGGGCGCGGCCTGACGTGCCATCCTAATTACCTGAATGAACTAGCCGGAGAACCTATCGAATGTCCGACACGGCACTGTTGCGCATCGGCATCCTGGCCGCCGGCCTGCTGTTGATCGCTGCGATCTTCCTGTTTGGCCGTCCGAAGAAGAAGCCCCAGGGGCGTCGCGTGGAAAGCGCGGAACCGACCGGCGGCGAGCGTCGCGAGCCGGTGCTGGGCGATGATGGCGTCACTGTGGCCGATGGCCGCGTAGAGCCGGGCATGGGCTCGGAAGGCGAGCAGGCCGAGCTTGGCCTGGCCGACACCGACGCCGGCGCGGCCAGCGACCTTGGCAAGCGCGCCACCCAGGACTTCGACAAGATCGTGTCGCTGTTCGTGGCCGCTCGCGCCGGCGAACAGCTGCGTGGTGAAGACATCGTGGTGGCGGCGGAGAAGACCGGCCTGGTGTTCGGCCACATGAACGTGTTCCACCGCCTGGTGGAAGGCCACCCCGAGCGCGGCCCGATCTTCTCGATGGCCAGCATCATGAAGCCGGGCAGCTTCGACATGGCCAACATCCGCGCCATGGAGACCCCGGCCATCGCCTTCTTCCTGACCCTGCCGGCGCCGCTGACCGCGCTGGATGCCTGGGAGAAGATGCTGCCCACCGTGCAGCGCATGGCCGAGCTGCTCGACGGCGTGGTGCTGGACGACAGCCGCAACGCTCTCGGCCGGCAGCGCATCGCGCACATCCGTGACGAACTGCGTGCCTATGATCGCCAGCACCAGGCGCCG
The DNA here is from genome assembly GCF_059369635.1 of Stenotrophomonas sp. YJH_SMC_58. Lineage (NCBI taxonomy): Bacteria > Pseudomonadati > Pseudomonadota > Gammaproteobacteria > Lysobacterales > Lysobacteraceae > Stenotrophomonas > Stenotrophomonas sp. YJH_SMC_58. The sequence continues at coordinate 96,071 of NZ_JCAFSW010000003.1, read as the reverse complement.
CCGCTGACCAAGACCCCGCGCTGGTGAGCGCCCTGGTGTGCCGACCAGCGGTCGGCACCCACAACAGTAGATCCACGCTATGCGTGGATGGGGCGAACCAAGGTTCGCCCCCACCAACAGGGTTAGGCCGGTACGCCGGCGACCTTGGCAAATGCCCCGCGGAACGCGGCCATCTCGTCCTCGGTGCCGACGGTCACGCGCACGCGCTGCGGCCAGATCGGCCAGCTGCGGCCGATGATCACGCCGTTGTCTGCCATCGCCTTGGCAAAGGCGGCACCGTCGCGCTGCACATCCACCACGAAGCAGTTCGCTTCCGACGGCACGCAGCTGAAACCACGCTTGCCCAGCCACGCGATGGTGGCCTGCCGCACCTTGGCATTCTGCAGGCGCCGCTGCGCGATCAACTGAGGATCCTGCAGGCTGGCCAGTGCCGCGGCCAGTGCTGGCACGGGTAGCGGGTTGTCGCCCAGGCTGGCCAGTTCGCGCAGGCGGTCGGGATGCGCGGCCGCCACGCCCAGGCGCAGGCCGGCCATGCCATAAAGCTTGGAGAACGTGCGCAACACGATCAGGTCATCGCGCTGCGCCACCTGCGCGATCAGGCTCGGCTGCTCGCTGTACTGCAGGTAGGCCTCGTCGACCAGTACGCGGGTGGACGCAGGCTTGTGGGCCAGCAGCCAGGCGAGTTCATCCGGCGGGCTGATCGAGCCGGTCGGGTTGTTCGGGTTGCACACATACAGCAGGCCAGTCGGGCGCGCGTGTGCGGCGGCCACCATCGCGCGCAGGTCATGTGCGCCGTCGTCGTGCAATGGCACTTTCTGCACGTGCGCACCGTGTGCGGCGGCGACCTCGCCCAGCGTCTCGAAGGTCGGATCGGCGACTACCAGTCCCGCCTGCGGGCCGGTCCACAGCACGGCGGCACGGTTCAGCGGTTCGCTGGAACCCGGATAGAGCCGCACGTGATCGGCCGGAATGCGCGCCTGTTCGATGAAGGCGTCGCGCACCTGACCGGCCAGTGCGAAACGGTAGCGGCCGCAACCGGCGATGCTGTCGCGTGCCGCCTGCTGGGCTGCGGGCGAGGGGCCGTAGGGGCATTCGTTGAAATTCAGCAGCACCGCACCTTCGGCGGGGCCCGGGGCGACGGCTGTCGCGGGTTGGGCATGGCCGGGCCGCGGCAGCCCGCTGCCGGCGACGGCGAGGCCGGCTCCGGCCAGTTGCAGGAAGCGTCGACGGGAAGCGGGCAGGGTCACGGGCAGGATTCCGAAGGGCAGACCGTCGCACGCTAGCGCCGGCGAGGGTGGGCGGCAAGCTGCTTTTTGTGGCGTCGCGCCATGCAGATGTGCCAACCAAGGTTGGCACCTGCCGGAACGAGGGAGAAGGTTGGCACCTGCCGGAGCGAGGAAGAAGGTTGGCACCTGCCGGAGCGGGGAGTGCCCGTCGAGCACGCTCGACGCTGCAAAGGCGGAGGCGTTACAGGGCCTGACGGCTGGGCGCGGTAGAATCCCCGGCCATCCCAGAACCACCGGATCCCGATGAGCCCCAGCCCCGCCGAACGCGCCGAAGACCTTCGCCGGCAGATCGCCCAGGCCAACCGCGCCTATCACGAGCTGGACGCGCCGGAGATCCCCGACGTCGACTACGACCGGATGGTGCGCGAGCTGGAAGCGCTGGAGCGCGAGCACCCGGAACTGGCCCGTGCCGACAGCCCGACCCAGCAGGTCGGTGCGCGCCCCTCTGGCCGCTTCCCGGAAGTGCGCCATGCGGTACCGATGTTGTCGCTGTCCAATGCCTTCAGCGACGAGGAAGTGGCCGATTTCGTGCGCCGCATCGATGAGCGCCTGGGGCGTCGCAGCCTGCGGTTCTCGGCCGAGCCGAAGATGGACGGCCTGGCGATCAGCCTGCGCTACGAGGACGGTCATTTCGTGCTCGGCGCGACCCGTGGCGATGGCAGTACCGGCGAGGACGTGACCGCCAACCTGCGCGAAATCGGTGACATTCCCAAGCGCCTGCACGGCAAGGACTGGCCGGATGTGCTGGAGGTGCGCGGCGAGGTCTACATGGCCCGCGCCGACTTCGAGGCCTACAACGAACGTGCGCGCCTGCAGGGCGGCAAGGTGCTGGCCAATCCGCGCAACGCGGCGGCCGGTTCGCTGCGCCAGCTCGACCCGAAGATCAGTGCGCAGCGCAGGCTGAGTTTCTTCGCCTACGGCACCGGCGAAGTGCAGGGCGGCGAGCTGCCGGACACCCATTCGGGCACCCTGGCCCAGCTCGGCGCCTGGGGCTTCCCGGTCAGTGAGCTGTGCAAAGTGGTGGAGGGCACCGACGGCCTGCTCGGTTATTACCGCATGATCGGCGAACAGCGTGACGGCCTGCCGTTCGACATCGACGGGGTGGTCTACAAGCTCGATGACCGTGCGGGTCAGCAGGCGATGGGCTTCGTCTCCCGTGCGCCGCGATGGGCCATCGCGCACAAGTTCCCCGCGCAGGAACAGAGCACCACGGTGGAGGCGATCGAGATCCAGATCGGCCGCACCGGTGCTGCCACGCCGGTCGCGCGACTGGCGCCGGTGGCTGTGGCCGGCGTGATCGTGTCCAACGCCACGTTGCACAATGCCGACCAGATCGCGCGCCTCGATGTGCGCGTCGGCGACAGCGTGATCGTGCGCCGCGCTGGCGACGTGATTCCCGAGGTGGTCAGCGTCATTCTCGACCGCCGCCCGCAGGGCACCACGCCGTGGCAGATGCCGACGCGCTGCCCGGTGTGCGGCTCGGAGATCGTGCGTGAGGAGGGGGCGGCGGCGTGGCGTTGTTCGGGCGAACTGTCCTGCCCGGCGCAGCGCAAGGAAGCCATTGCCCATTTCGCCTCGCGCCGCGCCATGGACATCGACGGTCTCGGCGACAAGTACATCGAAACCCTGGTCGACGCGGGCATCGTCAAGAGCGTGGCCGACCTGTACCGGCTCAGCCGCGATACGCTGCTGCACCTGAAGCTGGTGCTGGACGCCGAGGAGCCGTCGGCGCTGGCAGCGGCGCTGAAGCTGCACCTTCCCGCCGAGGGCAGTGGTGCGGTGCTCAATGCGGTGCTCAAGCTGGACGGCAACGATCCGGGCTGGCGCGCGCAGGCGCTGGCGCAGCCGGCCAGCTTCGAATGGAACACGAAGAAGATCGCCACCAAGTGGGCCGACAACCTGATCGCAGCGATCGACGCCAGCCGTGCGGCCACGCTGGAGCGCGTGCTGTTCGCGCTTGGCATCGAGCACGTGGGCGAGAGCACGGCCAAGGCGCTGGCGCAGTGGTTCGGTGACCTGGAGCTGATCCGCCACCTGCCGTGGCCGTTGTTCAAGCGTGTGCCGGACATCGGTGGCGAGGTGGCGCGTTCGCTTGGCCACTTCTTCGAGCAGCAGGGCAACCAGCAGGCCATCGATGACCTGCTGCAGGTCGGCCAGGTGCGCATCAGCGACGTGCATGCGCCCAGTGCCAAGCTGCGCGACGGGCTGGATCTGGCGCAGTTGCTGGTCGAGTCGGAGATCCCCGGGATCACCCGCCTGCGCGCCGAAAAGCTGGTGGCTGCGCTTCCCGGCGCACAGGCGGTGCTCGATGCCGAGCATGGCCAGTTCGTCAACGCCGGTCTGCCCGATGACACCGCGCGCGGTCTGGCCGAATGGCTGGACGCTGATGGCCACGGTGCGATGCTGTTGGCCGCCGAGAACGCGATGCGGGAGATCCTGGCCAAGGCGCCGGCGCTGGCCGAGATCGTGGCGGGTCCGCTGGATGGGCAGACCGTGGTGCTGACCGGCACCCTGGCCCAGCTCACCCGCGATGCCGCCAAGGAACGCCTGGAAGCGCTGGGTGCCAAGGTCTCCGGCAGTGTGTCGAAGAAGACCAGCTTCGTGGTTGCCGGTACCGAGGCCGGCTCCAAGCTGGACAAGGCACAGTCGCTGGGCGTGCCGGTGTGGGATGAGGACCGCCTGCTGGCCTATCTTGCCGAACACGAATGATGACGCCGCCGGGTGCCCGGCACCCGGCATGAAGCACAAAGGAACACCGATGCAGACTGCCCCACTGGATTTCCGCCTGGCCACCCGTGCCGACGAAGAACTGTTGATCGCGTTGATGCGCGAGTTCTATGCCGAAGACAGGATCGACTTCGACGACGCGCACGTGCGTCGCGGCGTGGATGCGCTGCTGGCCGACCCACGCAACGGCGAAGTGCTGCTGTGGCTGGACGAGGCGGCCGAGGTGGTCGGCTACGCAGTGATCGCGATGGGCTTCAGCCTGGAGCAGGGCGGCCACTTCATGCTGCTGGACGAGCTGTACCTGAGCCATCGTGCGCGTGGTCGCGGCCGCGGCAAGCAGGCGCTGGCCATCTGCGAACAGCGGGCACGGGGCCGCGGCGTAAGCCGCCTGCGCCTGGAAGTGAACCACCACAACGAGCTGGCCCGTCGCCTCTATCTGGCGAGCGGTTACATCGATGACACCCGCGATCTGCTGACCCTGCCGCTGGACCACCCGCGCCCGGAGGGCATCCTGTGAGCGAGGCCCTGCTGCGCGCGCTGCAGCAGCGCGCCGCGCTCAATGCGCTGGTCCGCCGCTTCTTCGCCGAACGCGATGTGCTGGAAGTGGAAACGCCGATCCTGTCGGTAGCCGGCAACACCGAGCCGAACATCGACAGCTTCCATACCGATTTCACCGGCCATGTCGATGCCGGCGGACGCCGCCGCTGGCTGCGCACCTCGCCGGAGTATCCGCTCAAGCGCCTGTTGGCGGCGGGCGTGGGTGACTGTTACGAACTGGGCCGGGTGTTCCGCAATGGCGAGGCGGGCGGCCGCCACAACCCGGAATTCACCATGCTGGAGTGGTACCGGGTTGGCTGGGATCATCATCGCCTGGTGCAGGAGACCGCCGAACTGGTCGGCCAGGCGCTGGCGCTGGTCGGGCGCAGTGCGACCCTGCGCGTGCTGAGCTACCGCGAGCTGTTCCAGCAGCATGTGGGCGTTGACCCGTTCAAGGCCGATGAGGCTGCGTTGCGGGCCGCGATGGGTGATGTGCACATCGATCCGGTCGGTTTGACCCGCGACGACTGGCTGGACCTGTTGATGACCCATCGCATCCAGCCGCAGTTTGATGACACAGTGATGACCGTGGTCCATGACTGGCCGGCCAGCCAGGCGGCGCTTGCGCGCATCCGTGCCGGTACACCACCCCTGGCCGAGCGTTTCGAGTTGTACCTGGGCGCGGTGGAGCTGGCCAACGGCTATCACGAACTGAACGACGCCCACGAGCAGCGCGCGCGCTTCCAGCGTGACCTGCAGCGACGACATGAACGTGGCCAGGTGCAGCCGGCGCTGGACGAGGCGCTGCTGGCCGCGCTGCCATCGATGCCGGCGTGCGCGGGCGTGGCGGTGGGGGTCGATCGCCTCCTGATGGCGATGAACCGCACGCCGCGGATCGCTGACGTGCTGGCCTACGACTTTGCCCACGCATGAGGGACGTGCGTTCCTGAACGTCAAAGACTGAACGGAATTCCGCGATTCCGCGCTTGCTTCGGTAAGCAGGATGATGCTCTTATCACGGCAGATGCCGGACACTGGCACGCAGTTCATCCATTCCTGCTGGGGAAGGCTTTGGTCAAGTGGTTTGCGGTTGTCGCTGCACCGGTTTACTCCATCGCGCTCTGGGGTGCCTGGCTGCCGTCATCGGCATCTGCCCAGCAGGCCGGCTACGACGGTGAAGTGGTGACCTGCGAATCACGCGATATGGGCTGGGTGCATTGCGATATCGATGTCAGCAACGGCGTCGACCTGGTGCGCCAGCTTTCCAACAGCAGCTGCATCCGTGGCAGCGAATGGGGCACCGACCGCAGTGGCGTGTGGGTCACGCTGGGCTGCCGCGCCGAGTTCCGCGCACGCCGCGCTGCGGGTGCCGCGCCGGTAGCCAGCGAGGGCAAGCGCCTGGTCCGTCGCGTGGTGCGTTGTGAATCCAATGGTCGCCCGCAGAGCTGCCCGGTGCGCCTGGATGGCGCGCCAGTGCGCCTGCTGCGCCAGCTGTCGGCGCTGCCATGCCGCGAAGGGCAGGGCTGGGGCTACAAGCGCAATGAAGTCTGGACCAGCCGCGGTTGCCAGGGGGATTTCGAAGTGGCTGACGAGGACGGCCGATTCGTTGACGTACCACGCCGGCTGACCTGTGAATCGAAGTCGAAGAAGCGCCGTTTCTGCGGCGCCAGCATCTCGGTCGGTGCCGCCGTCTCCGAGCAGCTGTCCAGCACGCCGTGCGAGGAAGGCAGTACCTGGGGCTGGAGCCGCAACGGCATCTGGGTGGACGGTGGCTGCCGCGCCGAGTTCTCGGTGAATTGAGCCCGGGCGGGCTCCAACCCCGGGGGGCGTGGCCCTACAATGGGCCCATGAACACTGCCTCCGACATCGACTACGCCCGTTACGACCATATCCGTCCGATCCTGTGGACCGGCGATGCCCTGCAACTGCTGGACCAGCGCAAGCTGCCGTTCGTGGTCGAGCATGTGGTCTGCCATGACAGTGACGAAGTGGCTGCGGCCATCCACGCGTTGACCGTGCGCGGTGCGCCGGCCATCGGCATCGCCGCCGCCTGGGGCGTGGTGCTGGCCGCACGTGACGTGCAGGCCGCAGACGGTGCGCACGCGCTGCAGCAGCTGGAACCGGCGCTGCAGCGTCTGAACGCTTCGCGTCCGACCGCCGTCAATCTGGCCTGGGCGCTGGCGCGCATGCGCCGTTGCCTGAATGCCGCCGGTGCTGACTGGAAGGCGAAGCTGGAGGCCGAAGCGCAGGCCATCGCCGAGGAAGACCTGGCCGCCAATCGCCACATGGGCGCGCTGGGCGCAGGCCTGATCGAAGCCGGCAGCGGCGTGCTGACCCACTGCAACACCGGCTCGCTGGCCACCGCCGGCTTCGGCACCGCGCTGGGCGTGATCCGCGCCGGCATGGCCCAGCACCGCATTGCCCGCGTGTTCGCTGGCGAGACCCGTCCGTGGCTGCAGGGCGCGCGCCTGACCGTGTGGGAGCTGCAGCAGGATGGCATTGACGCCACGCTGATCGCCGATTCAGCCGCCTCGCACCTGATGAAGACCGGCGCTGTGCAGTGGGTGATCGTCGGTGCCGACCGCATCTGCGCCAACGGCGATACCGCCAACAAGATCGGGACCTATCAGCTGGCCATCGCCGCCCGCCATCACGGCGTGAAGTTCATGGTCGTGGCGCCGTCCTCGACGGTGGACATGGAGACCGTGGACGGCAGCCAGATCGAGATCGAGCAGCGCGATCCGGGCGAGCTGTACGGCGTGGGCGGGACCCGCACGGTGGCAGAGGGCATCGCTGCCTGGAACCCGGTGTTCGACGTCACCCCGGGTGAGCTGATCGACGCCATCGTGACCGAGCGCGGCGTGATCCTGAACCCGACCCCGGAGAACATGCGCGCCGCCTTCGGCGGCTGACGCGCGGGGGGAGGGGCCGCGTGACCTCCGCCCCCGGTGGTGCCGGCCGCGGGCCGGCAACCCCCTAAGTTCCTGATTTGTGCAGGTAAAATACCCGTAAAGGGAGGCGGAAAACGGCCTGTTGTGGTAATATCCGCAGGTTGAATCGAGGTTCCGGCACGACCCCCTCCCGCAGGGGGCTGCGCCGGACTGGACCGCTACCAGACAACGGAACCCGAATGGCAGAAACCGCCAAGGAAATCATCCAGGTCAACCTGGAAGACGAGATGCGCAAGAGCTACCTCGATTACGCCATGAGCGTGATCGTGGGCCGCGCGCTCCCGGATGCGCGCGACGGCCTCAAGCCGGTGCATCGCCGCGTGCTGTTCGCGATGAATGAACTCAACGCGCACAGCAACAAGCCCTACTTCAAGTCGGCGCGTATCGTCGGTGACGTCATCGGTAAGTACCACCCGCATGGCGATCAGTCGGTATACGACACGCTGGTGCGCCTGGCACAGCCGTTCTCGCTGCGTTACATGCTGGTCGATGGCCAGGGTAACTTCGGCTCCATCGATGGCGACTCCGCCGCGGCAATGCGATACACCGAAGCGCGCATGTCGCGCCTGGCGCATGAGCTGATGGCGGACATCGACAAGGAAACTGTCGATTTCCAGCCCAACTACGACGAAAAGGAACTGGAGCCGACGGTCATGCCGACCCGGTTCCCGAACCTGCTGGTCAACGGTTCGGCCGGTATCGCGGTGGGCATGGCGACCAACATCCCGCCGCACAACCTGAGCGAATCGATCAACGCCTGCATCGCGCTGATCGACAACCCGGAAATCGACGTCGACGGCCTGATGGAGTACATCCCGGGCCCGGATTTCCCGACCGCCGGCATCATCAACGGCACCGCCGGCATCGTCGCCGGCTACCGCACCGGCCGTGGCCGCGTGCGCATCCGTGCCAAGGCCGATATCGAAGTGGCCGACAACGGCCGCGAATCGATCATCGTCACTGAAATTCCTTACCAGGTGAACAAGGCGCGTCTGATCGAGAAGATCGCCGAGCTGGTCAAGGAAAAGAAGATCGAAGGCATCAGCGAGCTGCGCGATGAGTCCGACAAGGACGGCATGCGCATCTACATCGAGATCAAGCGCGGTGAATCTGCCGAGGTTGTGCTGAACAACCTGTACCAGCAGACGCAGATGGAATCGGTGTTCGGCATCAACATGGTGGCGCTGGTCGATGGCCGCCCGCAGTTGATGAACCTCAAGCAGATGCTGGAGGCGTTCGTCCGCCACCGTCGCGAAGTGGTCACCCGCCGTACCGTGTTCGAGCTGCGCAAGGCGCGCGCCCGTGCCCACGTGCTGGAAGGCCTGACCGTCGCGCTGGCCAACATCGACGAGATGATCGAACTGATCAAGACCTCGCCGAACCCGAACGAAGCACGCGAACGCATGCTGGCCCGCGTGTGGGAGCCGGGCCTGGTCGGTGCGATGCTGGGTGCCGCCGGCGCCGAAGCCTCGCGCCCGGAAGACCTGCCCAAGGGCGTGGGCCTGATCGAGGGCGGCTACCAGCTGACCGAGATCCAGGCCACCCAGATCCTGGAAATGCGCCTGCACCGCCTGACCGGGCTGGAGCAGGACCGCCTGACCGATGAGTACAAGCAGCTGCTGGAAGTGATCGCCGGGCTGATCCACATCCTGGAAGATCCCGACCGCCTGCTGCAGGTGATCCGCGAAGAGCTGGTCAGTGTGAAGGCCGAATTCGGCGACGAGCGTCGTACCGAGATCCGCCACAGCGAAGAAGACCTGGACATCCTCGACCTGATCGCGCCGGAAGACGTGGTGGTCACCGTGTCGCATGCCGGTTACGTGAAGCGCCAGCCGGTGAGCGTGTACCGCGCGCAGCGCCGTGGTGGTCGTGGCCGTAGTGCGGCCGCGACCAAGGAAGAGGATTTCATCGAACAGCTGTGGCTGGTCAACACGCATGACACGCTGCTGACCTTCACCAGTTCGGGCAAGGTGTTCTGGCTGCCGGTCTACCAGCTGCCGGAAGCGGGCTCCAACGCCCGCGGCCGTCCGATCATCAACTGGATCCCGCTGGAACCGGGTGAACGCGTGCAGGCCGTACTGCCGGTGCGCGATTACGCCGATGGCCAGTTCGTGTTCTTCGCCACCAAGAACGGTACGGTCAAGAAGACCCCGCTGGGTGAGTTCGCCTTCCGTCTGGCGCGCGGCAAGATCGCGATCAACCTCGATGAGGGCGACGCGCTGGTCGGCGTCGGCCTGACCGACGGCCAGCGCGACATCCTGCTGTTCGCCTCCAACGGCAAGACCGTGCGCTTCGGCGAGGACAAGGTCCGCTCAATGGGCCGTACCGCCACCGGCGTGCGGGGCATCAAGATGCCGGCCGGCGAGGAGGTGGTCAGCCTGATCGTGGCCGAAAGTGCCGGTGGCATCGAGGACGAGAACGAGGACGACAGCGGTGTCGAGGAAGCCGCCGCCAATGGCGATGCGGTGATCGAAGGCGCCGACGACGCCAGCGTTCAGTACATCCTGACCGCGACCGAGAACGGCTATGGCAAGCGCACCCCGCTGCCGGACTATCCGCGCAAGGGCCGTGGCACCCAAGGCGTGATCGGCATCCAGACCACCGAGCGCAATGGCAAGCTGGTCGCCGCGGTGCTGATGGGCTCCAGCGACGAAGTCCTGCTGATCTCCGATGGTGGCACCCTGGTGCGTACGCGTGGCTCGGAAATCAGCCGCGTCGGCCGCAACACCCAGGGCGTGACCCTGATCCGCCTCTCCAAGGACGAGAAGCTGCAGGCGGTGGAGCGCATGGATGCCTCGATCGACGAGGACGAGGACGAGGTGGCTGCCGCCGCCCCGGCCACGGCCGACGGCGCACCGGCTGCTGCCAGCAGCGAGGACGCCGCGCAGGAGTGATCCTGCCGCGAGCCTGAGGTACCCGACGACGCCGGCCCTGTGCCGGCGTCGTCGTATCCGGATGCCACGCATACGCGCGCGCTTCACGCAGGCGGTGGGATAACGGCGCATGCTGCCCCCGGAGATCGACGATGTCCGCCACGCCGCAGTCCGCTCCTGCTCCCGTCCGCGCCTCCCGGCATCCCCTCGTCACCGTGCTGTCGCTGCTGCTGGTCGTGCTCGGCCTGGTCATCGGTGGCCTCGGTGCGTGGCTGCTCAGCCTTGGCGGCTCGGCGTACTACGCCATCGCCGGGCTCGGCCTGCTGGCCAGCGGAATCCTGTTGTTCGGCAACCGCCGCAGCGGCGCGCTGCTGTATGCGCTGGTGTTCATCGGCACGCTGCTGTGGACCTGGTGGGAATCGGGCAGCGACTACTGGCGCTGGGTACCGCGGCTCGGGCTGGTGACCGCGCTCGGCATCGTGCTGGCGCTGCTGGCGCCGACGCTGCGCGAGCCGGTTTCAAAACGCCTGTCGCGCAGCGTGGCGGGCGTGCTGATGCTTGTGTTCGTGGCCGCCTTCGGCCTGGCCTTTGCCCCGCATGGGGAAGTGGACGGGCACCTGCCGTTCCCGGATGGCGCAGTCAGCGCCGGACTGGAACCTACGCGGGATACCACGGGCCTGCAGCCGGCTGACCAGCCCGCCGAGGGCGACTGGCCGGCGTGGGGCCGCAGCAATGCGGGCACCCGCTATTCGCCGCTGCAGCAGATCACCCCGGCCAATGTGGCCACGTTGCAACCGGCCTGGCAGTTCCGTACCGGGGATATGCCGAAGAAGCGCTGGGGTGCCGAAACCACGCCGCTGAAGATCGGCGACCGCCTGTACCTGTGCACCGCACGCAACCGCCTGATCGCGCTTGATGCTGCCAGCGGCAAGGAACTGTGGCGGTTCGATCCAAAGGTGAAGGATGCTTCGATTCCCTATACCGCTGCCTGTCGTGGTGTGAGCTATTACGAGCAGCCCAGCACGCCGACCCTTGCCGACGCGGCATTGGCCGATGTCGCTGCCGATCTGGCCCTGCCGGAGCCGCCGCCCAGCGTCACCCGCAGCGCTGCACCGGGCAGTCGTCCGGCGTGCTGGGCGCGCATCATTGAAGGCACGCTGGACGGTCGCATCATCGCGGTGGACGCGGACAGCGGCCATCCCTGCGCCAACTTCGGCAACAACGGACAGGTCGACATCACCCTGGGCATGGGCGAGGTGCCACCCGGTTACGTGTCGATCAACTCGCCGCCGGCCATCGTGCGCGGCGTGATCGTGACCGGCCACCAGGTGCTGGATGGGCAGCGCCGCGATGCGCCGTCGGGCGTGATCCAGGCGTACGACGCCATCACCGGCAAGCTGCGCTGGGCGTGGGACATGGACCAGCCCGAGCGCAGCGGTCTGCCTCCGCGCGAGCAGACCTACACGCGGGGCACGCCCAACATGTGGACCACGGCCACCGGTGATGAGGCGCTGGGCCTGGTCTACCTGCCGCTGGGCAATGCCGCGGGCGATTACTGGAGTGGCTCGCGCACGGAGAACCAGAACCGCTACGCGACCTCGCTGGTGGCGATCGACGTGGCCACCGGCAAGCCGGTCTGGCATTTCCAGGCAGTGCGCAAGGATGTGTGGGACTACGACCTGGGGTCGCAGGCCAGCCTGATCGACTACCCGACGGCGGCGGGCAAGGTGCCGGCGATCCTGCTGCCGACCAAGCAGGGCGACATGTACATCCTCGATCGCCGCAACGGCCAGCTCCTGACCGCCGCCGAAGAGCGCAAGGTGCCGGTCGGCGGCGTCGAACCCGAGCAGCGTTCTCCCACCCAGCTGTTTTCGCTGTACCACACGCTGCGCCGCGAACATGACCTGACCGAGCGTGACATGTGGGGCATCACCCCGATTGACCAGCTGGTCTGCCGCATCCAGTTCCGCAAGGCGTACTACGAAGGGTTCTACACGCCGCCGAGCAGCGAGCGCCATTCCATCGAGTACCCCGGCTACAACGGCGGCTCGGACTGGGGCAGCGTATCCATCGATACGCGCCGCGGCGTGATCGTGGCCAACTACAACGACATGCCCAACTACAACCGGCTGGTGCCTCGCGCGGAGGCCGACCGGCTGGGCTGGCTGCCGCGCGAGAAGGTCCGGTTCGACAAGGGCGGTGCCGAAGGCGCGGGCGACCCGCAGGTGGGTACGCCCTACGCCATCCAGGTCAACGCCGGCTGGCGGCTGCCGTTCACCGGCCTGCTGTGCAAGCAGCCGCCCTATGGCGGTATCCGTGCCATCGACTTGCGCACCGGCAAACTGCTGTGGGAGCGTCCGTTTGGCAGTGCGCGCGGCAACGGACCGTTCGGCATCCGTTCCGGCCTGCCGATCGAGATCGGCACGCCGAACAACGGCGGTTCGGTAGTGACCGCCAGCGGCCTGATCTTCATCGCCGCCGCCACCGATGACCTGCTGCGTGCCATCGATCTGAAGACCGGCAAGGAACTGTGGCACGCCAAGCTGCCTGCCGGCGGCCAGGCCAACCCGATGGTGTACGAGCAGGGCGGGCGCCAGTACGTGGTGATCATGGCTGGCGGCCACCATTTCATGGAAACCCCGAACGGCGATTACGTGATGGCGTTTGCGTTGCCCAGGTAGGCCGACGGGGTAAAACCGGCCGGGTAGAGCCGACTCCACATCCCCGGACGCTGCATCGAGATGGTCCCTGATCCTGGCGTTGGCAGTGAACCGATGTCGAGCATCCATCCTGGCGGGCATTCTCGAACTCATGCCCAGCCCTCAACTGCTTGCCGGCCGCCGATCCATAGTCGGCAACGTCTACACCATCACCATGGTGTGCCGGAACCGCCATCGCGTTTTCGATAGCCCTGCCAATGCCGACCTTGCCATGCAGCTCCTCGGATCGATGGATCGGGAAGGCCTGACTGCATCGTTTGCCTGGGTGATCATGCCGGATCACATCCACTGGCTGGCTCAACTACGTGGCCATTCGCTGGGCTACTGCGTGCAGCGCTTCAAGGCGCGCAGCAGCTTTCCAATCAACCGGCGGCGAGGGAGCCAGGGTGCAATCTGGCAGGCGGGTTATCACGATCATGCGATCCGCAGTGACGCGTCGCTGCACAGGCACGCTTGCTACATTCTGGCAAATCCCGTTCGAGCCGGTCTTGCCGCGCAGATCGGTGACCATCCGTATGGATGGTGCCGCTGGCCGTTGAGCGAGCTTGAGTTGGCAGGCGAACGCGCATGGTGATGGAACCGACCGGGTAGAGTCGACCCGGTAGAGTCGACTGTTAGTCGACTGCCTTTCTCAATGCCGCCGAAGAGCCCGCACTGCGTGCGTTAATCGACTAACAGTCGACTCTACCAGTCGCCGCTACGCGCTAGGTGCCGGTACCCGCACCATCTTCGTCATCAAGTGTTCCACCACACCCGCAGGGTCCGCCGTGCGGCCCACATGCGTGCTCGACATCTGCACGATCGAGCTGCGCTTGGCGGTAAGGAAGTGGAAGCGGGCACGCGCGGGCAGTTGCGCGATCGGCCCGGCGCTGGCGTCGCCGCGGCAGATGGCCACGATCGCATCCAGCCATGGTTGCAGCGCCTCCTGGTCCAGCGCCGGCGCGAAGGCCTGCAGGCGCGCAGGATCGATCTCGATGGCCGCTTCCAGATGGCGCGCGCCAGGGCAGGAGACGATCACCCCGACGTTGATGAACTCCTCGCGTTCCACCCGCGGTACCACGCGGATGATCGCGTAGTCATACGTGTGCAGCGTGGGCACGGATGGCCTCCTGCACGAACACAGCACGCACTTTCAGGCGGTGCTTGAGATAATCGATGTAACCCTGGCGGTAGGCTTGGGGGCTGTCGAACGCCGGCTCGTTGACCAGCCAGCTGTCCGGCACCAGGCCGACGATGCGCTCGATCTCGGCATCGGTCAGGCGCGCGGCCAGCTCGGCATCCACCTCGGCGATGCGACTGGCGAACGACAGCAGCACATGGTCGCGGATCAGCACGAACGGCTTTTCGCACGCATCGCCGGCGTTGGCCCAGTCGTGATGGAAGTACATGGCCGCACCGTGATCGATCAGGTACGGCTTTCGATGCCACACCATCAGGTTGGGATTGCGCGTGGTGCGATCGACATTGCTGGTGAACGCATCGAACCAGACGATGCGCGAGGCCAGGTCGGCATCCACCGGCATTGCTGCCGGGTCGTAGTTGATTGCGCCGGGCAGGTAGTCCAGGCCCAGGTTCAGGCCCTCGCTGGCGCGGATCAGCTCCTGGATCTCCGGGTCCGGTTCGGTGCGGGCGAACTCGCGGTCCAGCTCGACGAACAGGATCTCTGGAATCGGCAGGCCCAGCGAGCGCGCCATCTCGCCGGCGATCAGCTCGGCGATCAGCGCCTTCGGGCCCTGGCCGGCGCCACGGAACTTCAGCACGGCCATGCCGTCGTCGTCGGTCTCGACCACGGCCGGCAGGGAGCCACCTTCCCGCAAGGGGGTGATGTAGCGAAGGGCATGTACGGTGCGCATGCGCGCATTCTAGCGTGGGTGCAGGCGCAACCCTCTGATCGGCGAGGACCGATTTCGGCCTTCACCTGTCCCTTCCGCCTGCGATGGCAGCATCCTGCTACAGGAACCCTTGGGTTCATGAGCGTACTGGCACTCTCGATGCAGAGGCTCCAGGCCGGGCACCTGCTCGGCTGCCAGCGACGCGCACTGCGAAGCGGAAACCTCATCCACGATGTCCTGCAGGCTACGGAGGTGCACCGATGAGCGACGAATTCACTCCCATTCTGCCGACCTTGGACGATGCCAAGGCGGAAGAAATGATCGGCAAGGTCGTCCTGGTCGGGGTCACCCGCTATGGCGGCGACGGCCAGGTGAAGGGGCTGGAGCAGTACGCCGGCACGGTGTTGCGCATCAGCGCCGACGAGGGCGTTGTGCTGGCCGACGAGAATGATGGCCACGAGCGCTATTTGCCGCCGATGCTGGACCAGTACCAGCCAGCCGAGCCCGGGGAGTACCGCATGCGCACCAGTGGCATGATCGTGGTCGACCCCGACTATCTGGCCACCTGGGACCTGCACGCGCAGCAGTAGTGCCAGGCCATACCTGGCAGGTGCCGGCAGTGCCCCGGCACCTCCCGGAGCCGCACTTTGCCCCATCCGGCCACTAGCCCTTCCGGCCCATTCACGACAACCCCTGCGGTGCTAGATTCGGGTCCATGCCCGATTCCGGGCGCCCATTCACACTCCAGGGGATAAGGATGCTCATCCGTCGAACCTCTCTGGCGGCGGCTGTTGCCGTTGCCACCGTCGGCCTGCTGGCCGCTGGACCGGCTTTCGCTGATTACGCGAAGCCGCCGGAACACCTGCTCAAGGTGCTGAAGGCGCCGCCGCCGCCGACGCCGAACGTGGCCCCGGGCGGGCAGCGCCTGCTGCTGACCACCGCGCAGACCTACCCGTCAATCAGCCGCGTCGCCCAGCCCTATCTGAAGCTGGCCGGCGTGCGCTTGGAGCCGAAGAACCGCAGCCGCCATGACACGCCAGGTGGCTACGGCATTCCGGCCTGCGTGGCCGATTTCACCCTGGTCGACATCGGCAGCGGCAAGGAGACCAAGGTCAACCTGCCGCAGGGCTGCGCCACCGGCGCGCTGTGGTCGGCCGATGGCAGCCATTTCGCCTTCCAGAATGCGGTCGATACCAGCGTGCAGCTGTGGGTGGGCGATGCGGCTACCGGGCAGGTGAAGCAGGTGCCGAATGTGCAGCTGAACCCGATCTTCGGCAACACCGTGCAGTGGCTGGGCGGCAGCCAGAACCTGCTGGTGAAGCTGGTGCCGGCCAACCAGGGCCCGGCACCGTCCAACGGCGGCGTACCGACTGGCCCGGATGCACAGGAGTCGCTGGGCAGCAGTGGCGAGAGCAGCACCTACGAAGCCCGCGACACGCTGACCAGCGTGCATGACGAGAAGCTGTTCGCTTATTACGGTGCCTCGCAGCTGGCCGTGGTCGATACCGCCGCCAACAGCGTGCGTCTGGTCGGGCAGCCGGCGCTGTTCAACGACGTCAGCGCCGCACCCGATGGCGTGCACGTGCTGACCGAATCGATCAAGGCGCCGTACTCGCATGCGGTGACCTATCAGCGCTTCGCCAACGACGTGGCCGTGCTGGACATCGCCAGCGGCAAATCCACGCCGATTGCCAGCCTGCCGTTGGCCGACCGCGTGCCGGTGCATGGCGTGCCGGAAGGCCCGCGTGGCTTCGACTGGCGTGCCACCGATCCGGCCACCCTGGTCTATGCCGAGGCACTGGACAAGGGCGACTGGAAGGTCAACGTGCCGCACCGCGACCGCGTGCTGATGCTGAAGGCCCCGTTCAACGGCAAGCCGACCGAAATCACCCGTACCGCGCAGCGATTTGAGGGCTTCGCGTGGACCGCCGATCCGGCCGTGGCGTTCCAGTACGAGAACGACGAGAACCGCCACTGGATGCAGACCCGCATCGTCGATGTGGACCAGCCGAAGAAGGAAGGCCGCCTGCTGTGGGACATGTCCAGCGATGAGCTGTACGCCAACCCCGGCAACCTGGTCTTTACCCGCTTGCCGAATGGCGCGCAGGTGGTGCGCCGTGAGGGCAACCATGTGTTCCTCAGCGGCCGTGGCGCGTCGCCGCAGGGCGACCGTCCGTTCCTGGACCGCCTGGACCTGGGCACCCTGAAGAGCGAGCGCCTGTTCCGCAGCAGTGCCGACGCCTACGAACAGTTCCTCGGTTTCAGCAGCACGCCGGGGCGCTACCTGACCTGGCACCAGTCGGTGATCGATCCCCCGAACGCCTTCATCCGCCAGCAGGGTGAGGCAGTGGCCGACGCGAAGACCGGCGAGGCGCAGTTCGCGTCCACCGCGACAGCGCTGACCAAGCTGGTCGACCCGACCCCGGAGGTGCGCCAGATCAAGAAGCAGCTGGTGACCTACAAGCGTGCCGATGGCGTGGACCTGTCGTTCACCCTGTACACGCCGCCGGGCTACAAGGAAGGCCAGCGCGTGCCGGCGATCCTGTATGCGTACCCGGCCGACTTCGCCAATGCCGCGCAGGCCGGCCAGGTGTCCGGTTCGCAGCAGACCTTCACCCGTCTGCAGCCGTACCGCCTGATGCTGCTGGCCGGCTACGCGATCATCGACAACGCCTCGTTCCCGATCGTCGGCGACCCGAAGAACGCGTACGACACTTATCTGGAGCAGCTGGAAGCCGATGCCAAGGCGGCGGTGGACAAGGCCGTGGACATGGGCGTGGTCGACCGCAACCGCATCGGCGTGACCGGCCACAGCCACGGTGGCCTGATGACCGCCAACCTGATCGCGCACACCAAGCTGTTCAAGGCCGGCGTGGCGACCAGTGGTTCGTACAACAAGACCTTCACCCCGTTCGGCTTCCAGAACGAACGCCGCTCGGTCTGGCAGGCGCAGGACGTGTACCTGAAGGCCTCGCCTTTCTTCTATGCCGACAAGATCAAGCTGCCGCTGCTGCTGGTCCACGGCGAGGACGACGCCAACCCGGGCACCGAGCCGTTCCAGTCGCGCAAGCTGTACCAGGCGATCCGCGGCAACGGCGGTACCACCCGCCTGGTGATGCTGCCGAACGAGCCGCACTGGTACACCGCGCTGGAGTCGAACGAGCAGCTGGTATCGGAAATGCTGAACTGGTTCGACACCTACGTGAAGAACGCCAAGTAGTGGAACAGGAAGGCCACCTCCGGGTGGCCTTCCTGCATCCTGCTGTAGCGCCGAGCCCACGCTCGGCTGTAACCAGCCGCACGTGCTCTGCAATCAACTGTGGAGACTCGGTAACGACGTGTTACCGGCACATTCGCATGCCACGCAGTTGGGCTAGGCTGACCCTGTGAGTTCGTCCCGGGTCGGTGCAATGAAAGCCATCGTTCTTGCTGCAACGTTGTCGTTGGTCCTGGTTTCAAACGCCCATGCCCAGTCGCTGCCCACCGAGCTGGCGCAGCTGGGGATCATCGCCGGCATGCCCTACGCCAAGGCCAAGCGCCTGCTGGATGCTGCGGGATGGCAGGTGAAGCCGGCGCAGGGCGCGCCGGAATCGCTGGAGGGCTTTCCGGAAGTGGGGTGCCAGAAGGGCGGGAAGCAGTGCGCGACGACCTTCGAGAAGGGTGAACAGCAGATTGCGCTGCGGCTGGGCACTACCCTGGCAGGGCAGCCGTTCGTGCAGAGCGCTGATTGAGCACCCGAGCTCACGCCAACGGCAGGCGGTCCTGCGCATGCGCCAACCGGTCGTGCAGTTCGCGCACGTGCTCGGCCTTGGCATGGATGCGCGTGGTATCACCGAAACTGCGCAGGTAGGCGCACGCGGCGAAGCCGGCACTCTTCTTTTCGTACTCGGCAATCCAGGCCAGGCGATCCGGGTTGTTGGCCTGCTCGGCTGACCACGCGGCCACCGGCGGACGGATGCGGTACCTCAGGCCAACGCGCCACGGCTTTGGTGTCAGGCGCGCACGGAAGCAGTGCTGCAGCCGGCACATGCGCGCGTACAGGGTGTCGGCGCCCAGCGTTCTGAAGAACGCCTGCAGCTGCTCGTCTTCGGGCAGGAACGTGGCATGCATGGCCAGCACGCGCAATCCAGCCGGCGTGCGGTACGCACGCAGATGCCAGTCCGGATGCTGTTCGCTGAAGGCCGCGACCCGCTGCAGGGCCATGCCTTCGGCGCCACCGGCCGCGGCCAGGCGCCGCTTGCGCTGCATCAGCATCGCCGTGTTGACCAGCAGCACCGCTGCCACCCCCAGCACCAGTCCCACCAGCCAGTGCCAGAGCAGAGTGCCGATGATGGCGCCAGCGAACAGCAGCACTGCAGCGATGATTGCAGGCATCACGCAACCGGCAGGTGGCTGCGCATGATCGATGTCGGCGAACAGCACGTCCGGGGTGTTCAGGCACAGCGCACCGTAGCTGTTGCGGGTGATGATGACGTCGCCGTCGCGCTGCACGATCTGCTCGCGGATCGGCACGCCCTCCACGCCGTAGTTGCTGCGCACTTCGCGTCGCGGCAGCGCCTGCCCGGCGAGGATGGCATTGAGGGCTTCGTTGGCGCGGCGATCGGCGTGCATCTGCGCCTCGGCAGGGCCTTCGTCGGACCAGCCGAAGCGGCGAACGACCACCGGCCGGCCACGGAAACGGGCCTGCAGGCGGGCTTCGGCCCAGTACGCGGGAACGATCATCATCGTGCGGTGCTCCATCTTCCATGGCAGGTGCCGAAGCGAGTCTGGCACAGCGCCGGTGCGCCCGCATCCGCCTGCTGCAGTGGGCCGGGCGGAGTGATAGATTGCGCGCTTCGCATGCACTCCACCAAGGACGGAGCGATGTTCATGATCCTGCGCGGCCTGTTGGCCCTGGCCTGTGCCGGGGCGGTAGGCGTGGCCACCGCAGCGGTACCGGCAGGGCCGCAGATCCTCACCGAGGATGTCAGCCGTTTCTATGCACTTTATGACAGCGCTGGCGGCAAGCCCAGCGTTGCGCAGCTGCGTGGATACCTGGCCGAGGGTTCGGCCGGCCTGGCCGAACTGGCCAAGGCGCGCCGGGTCACTCCCGAACGCATTGCCGAGTCCATCGCCAGCCAGCCCGAGCTGTATGCACAGGGACGAAACTGCCTGGCCGAACTGCCCGCGGTGAAGCAACGGTTGGTACAGGTGTTTTCCAACCTGCAGGCGATCTACCCGCAGACCCGGTTCCCGCCGGTGACCATCGCGGTGGGCCGCGGCCGGCCGGTCGGGCTGACCTCTAAAAGCGGCGTGATCATTGGTCTGGAAGCGCTGTGCGCGGCCGACTTCATGCATGCCAATGTGCAGGATCGCTTCGTGCACGTGATCGCACACGAATACGTGCACATCCAGCAGACCGGCCTGATCGACTTCGAGCCGGGTGACCCGCGTGCCACGGTGCTGCGCGTGTCGTTGGGCGAAGGCATCGCCGAATTCATCACCGAGCTGATTTCCGGCAACGTCGGCAATGGGCGTCACGCGGCCTGGACCCGTGGCCGGGAAGTGCATATCGAAAGCGCGTTCGCGCTGGATCTGGACAGCACCGATCTGTCGCCGTGGCTGTACAACTACAAGCCTGGCTCGCAGGAACCCTACGACCTGGGGTACTGGGTGGGTTACCGCATCGCCAAGGCCTATTACCTGCAGGCCAAGGAGAAGCGTGATGCGGTGCGTGCGCTGATCCAGCAGGACAACCCGAAAACGATCCTGGCCGCCAGTGGCTGGACGCCGGGCATGTGGATGCCGGCGAAAGTCACGGGTGTAGCGGCGCGTACGGCTGCACGCTGAGCACAGGGCAGGGCGTTAGACTGCGCAAGATGATTTCAGGAGTACCCGCATGCGTGGACCTGTTGAGCTTGCCGCTGCAACCGTCGTGACGTTGGGCCTCGCGTTGGCTTCTCCGCTGGGTGCCGCCGAAGTCGTCGCAGTCAATCCGCTGCTGCAGACGCCCATCGACCAGTTGCGCCCCGACGAGGTTCGTTTCATGCAGCAGCGCCTGGCCGATTTTCCGGAGTTGCAGCGCTATCGTGATGCCAACGCGCGACTGCCTGCGGCCGTGCCGGGCCAGCCGCGCGTGGTGTTCTTCGGCGACTCGATCACCGAAGGCTGGGGTGCGGAAGGCAGCGCTGGATTCTTCCCCGGCAAGGGCTGGCTCAACCGCGGCATCAGCGGCCAGACCACGGCGCAGATGCTGGTGCGCTTCCCGCAGGACGTGCTGGCACTGAAGCCACAGGTGGTGGTGATCCTGGCCGGCACCAACGACATTGCCGGCAACACCGGCCCGTCCACGCAGGCGATGATCGAAGACAACCTGCACGCGATGGTGGACCTGGCGCGTGCACATGGCATCGCCGTGGTGCTGGCATCGGTGCTGCCGGTCAGCGATTACCCGTGGCTGCCGGGCACGGCACCTGCGCCCAAGGTGCGCGCATTGAACACGGCATTGAAGCGCTATGCCGATGCGCAGCAGCTGGTCTATCTGGACTACTACACGTCGATGGTCAATGCCGCCGGAGGACTCGATCCGCAGCTGGCCGAGGATGGCGTGCATCCGACGGCGAAGGGCTATGCGGTGATGGCGCCGTTGGCCGAGGCAGCGGTCAAACGCGCGTTGGAGCATGGAAACTGATCACCAGCGGATCGGCTATGCCGATCGGGTGCGACATCCAACTGCAGCGCGGGCCGCCAGCGTCGCGGGGGAAATCACCCCATGCAGATAGCCGCCATCTGAAGCTCAGGCGTCGTCCTGCTTCAACGCCGCATCGGCCGCCAGCAGCGCCTCGGCGGCTGCACTGAGCGGCGGCGACGGCGGGGCAACCACGCCGATCGCTTCCATCATCCTCGGCATCCTCAGGAACTGGCGCGCGCGACGGTCGTAGATGCCGGTGACCAGCAGCGCACGGGTGGCGATCTTCTGCTCGGGCCCGATCAGCACGCGCTGCTCCATGATGCCGCGCGAGCCGATCCAGCCGACCAGGCGTGTTTCCAGGGTGAAGCGCTGGAACGGCTTCAGTTCGCGGCGGAACTGGATGGTGCCGGCGCCGACGATCGGTGCCCACTTCTCGCGCAGCGCCACCCGGCCCAGGCCCATGCGCAGGATCAGGTCCAGCCGGCCCAGATCGAAGATGTTCCAGTAGCGGCCGTTGGTCATGTGCAGGTTGCTGTCCAGGTCGTTGGGCAGTACCCGGAACTGCAGCCGCGAGACCCCGAACGGCGCCTCCAGCTTCGGCCGGAACAGGCTGCACAGCAGCAGGTGGAGCAGGCGGAACCAGAGATTCATGGTTATGACGACTGTTATAGAATCGCCGATACGCTAATTTATGACGACCGTCCTGGCAAGGAGCCTGCCGTGAGCCCGCGCCCCTCTGATGCGCCACAACGCGTGATTGATGCTGCGGCACAGATGCTGGCGCGCGTGGGTCTCAATGCCACCAGCATTCGTGAGGTGACCAAGCTGGCCGAGGCGCCGCTGGGTTCCACCTATCACCACTTTCCCGGCGGCAAGCAGGAGCTGCTGGCGCGCGCCACCCACATGGCTGGTGACAAGGTGGAGGCGCTCCTCGTTGAGTTGTTGAAGGTTGGGGCCGTGCAGGGTCTGCAGCAGTTCCTGGCGATGTGGCGCGAGCGCTTGCTGCGTTCCGGGTTCCGCGCGGGTTGTCCGGTGCTGGCCGCTGCCGTCGAAGAGCCGGTCGAGGCGGTTACCAGCCAACCGCGCGTGGCCGCCGCAGAGGTGTTCGCGCGCTGGCAGCGGCATCTCGCCGCAGCCTTCATTGCCGACGGCCACGAACCTGCGGCGGCGGATGGACTGGCCAGCCTGGTGATCGCCAGCGTGGAAGGCGCCGTGGCGATGTGCCGCGCACTGCAGGACATCGCCCCGTTCGACCAGGTGGCCGCGCAGTTGCTGAAGGCCGCCACGCGGCCTTGATCGGCCGGTGCAGGCAGGCCAGACTCGCCAGCAGCCCACGACTGGATGCCGCCATGGACGAACCGCATCGCCGCCAGGTGATCGAGCACTACCTGCAGGCCTACAACCGCTTCGATATCGACGCCATGCTGGCAGTGCTGGCGCACAACGTACGTTTCGAGAATCACAGTGGCGGCCAGTTGACGATGGTCACTGAAGGCATCGATGCCTTTGGCGAACTGGCACGCCACTCTGCGTCGCTGTTCCGCGAGCGCGAACAGCGCTTGCTGGCGCTGGAGTTCGATGGCGACCAGGCGATGGCGACGATTGGCTGGCGCGGCGTGTTCGCGCAGGATGTTCCCGATGGGCCGCGCGCGGGCACCGAGCTGGAACTGCAGGGCCAGAGCGAGTTCGTGTTCGCGGGTGGCCGCATCGAACGGATCATTGATCGCAGCTGAGGATCGGCCGCTTGGAACCGCCGTCTGGACAGCGGACCCGCTCGCGGTAGAATCCGCCCAACACCGCCTACGCGTGCCCGGCAAGGATGTCCGCATGCAGCATCAGGTTCCCGAGGTCCCTGGCCGCGATGCCTCCCGCTTCCTGGCGGCGGCATGAAGCGCTCGCGCCAATTTTCACGCAGTCCGCTTGCATTGCCGATGAACCGCGGCAGCGAAGTCGTGCGTGCGCGCCGGCACTTGCAGCAGCGCGGTTGGCCACGCCTGGCCCTCTTCGCGGTTTTCGTTCCTCCCCGGCCCTGCGCTATGATCGGCTCAGGGGACCCGGAACGTGGCCCGGCTTCAACCAACCCTGACAAGGACATGCGCATGGATGTCGCTGCACGCAGGAACAGGACGTTGTTTCGTTGGATCATGGTGACGCTGCTGGCGGTACTGATGCCGTTTGCAGCGCTGGCGCAGCCCGCAGCCCGGCAGGCCGATGGCGCCGAAGCCGCCACTGCCGCGGAAGAGGCGCGATGCCGCGCCTGCAGCTATGAGCGTATCGGGCACAAGGTCGATATCGGGCTGGTTGCACTGGTGTCGCTGCTGGTGGTGGGCCTGCTGGTAGCGGCGTCCCGCGAGTGGGGCACCACCTCGCAGCGCTGGACCTGCCGCACGCTGGCTCTGTTGCTGATGGGTGTCGGTGTGGCATTGCTGTGGTGGGCTGGCAGCGTCGTCTACCTGGGCTACAACCCGTGGCAGGAAATGGCCGCCCCTGTCGATGGTTCGCTTACCTCGACACTGCTCAACACCTCACCGAAGTGGCTGGCGGCGCTGGCGTTGATTGGTTTCGCACCTTCCATCTGGAAGCGCAGCGAGCGCCTGCCGGCCTGGCGTATCGGCTGATCCTGGAACGACGGCGCCGGATCACACCCGGCGCCGCCTGCGGTCATCAGTCAAACCGCAAACGCACACCAGCGTAGATGCCACGGCCTTCGCCTGGCGTCGAGCGGGCAATATCCCTGCCTGCGTCGTCGTAGCCCGGCGTGACCGTGGCGGCGTAGTGGCGGTTGCCGAGGTTGCGCATCTCCGCCCAGGCCTGCCAGCGGCCACCGGGTGCGTCGTAGCCGATGCGGCTGCCGAAGATCACGTGGCTGTCAGCCCAGTAGCTGTTGGCGTAGTCGACGGCGATGCGCGAGGCGTATTCGGTATTGAGCGCGGCGTACAGGCCGGATGCATGATCGAAGCGCAGCTCGGCCTGGTAGGCGTGGCGCGGCAGGCCGGGCAGGCGGTTGCTGCCGAAACGCGCGTCGTGGCGATAGCGGAAATCGCTGAAGGTATACGCCTGGCGCAGCGACAGGCGGCCCGGTGCAGCCTGCCACAGCGTGCTGTCCAATCCGGCCTCGATGCCGCGGTGAACGGTGGGGCTGGCGTTGTTCTCGGCGATGAACAGGTTCGGCACCGGTTGCAGTTCGACGCTCAGCAGTTCGTGGTTCACGTGAGCGTAGTAGCCGGTCAGTTCCCAGCGGCCCAGCGCGGCGTCACCGCGCGCGCCCAGTTCCAGCGTGGTGGCGGTCTGGTTCCGCATCGGCACCGGCGCGCGCTGGCGGCCGCTGGACGGGCCATTGCCCGGCCCGAAGTACTGGTTCGAGCCCCAGATCATCGACCACGGATGTGGCGCCTCCACCGAGCGGCTGAGGTTGCCGAACCACTGGGTCTGGGCGCTGTGCTGCCAAGTGAAGCCCAGTCGCGGCGCATAGTCCCAGTCGTGGTCGCGCAGGCGGCCACCACTGCTTGGCCAGGTCACCTGCACATCGCGGCGGGTGTTGATCAGCGCCAGCCCGGTCTGCATGCGCAGACGGTCGTTCAACGCCAGGGTGTTGCTGACGTGCAGCGTGCTGTCGGTGCCGTGGTGCCGGAAGTCACGCGTGCGCGTACCGGCGGCATAGCCGTTGCTGGCAAAGCGCAGCGACTCGCGCACATCGGCGTCCAGATCGTGGGTGACGCGCAGGCCGACCGTGGTCTCGCTGTCCAGGCCGAACAGCCGGTGGCGGCGGCGGTAGTCCAGCGTGGCGTTGAGGTTGGCGTAGTCCAGCTGCTGCCGGTACAGGCTCTCGTTCAAGTCCATCGGGTACTTGTGATAGACCAGCCCGGCCTGCAACGAGGAGTCCTCATCGATCTGCAGCGTGGTGACGTTGCCCACCCAGGTGCTGCCCGGCTGCGGGCGACGTGCATCGATGGCCAGGTTGGCCGCATTCGCGGCACGCGGATCGTTGCGGATCTGATCGCGGGTCAGGCGGCCGGGCGTTTCATGATTGGTTTCGCGATAGCGCACGAAGAAGCGCGTCTGCAGGTCGGGCGTGATCTGCCATCCCACATTCGCCATCGCACCCTTGCCGTCGCCGCGCGTATGACGCTGGTAACCGTCGAATTCGGTATCGGTGTAGGCCAGGAAGTAGTCGACATCACCACTGACGCCGCCCCAGCTGATGCCGCGCTTCTGGTAGCCACGGCTGCCGGCTTCGTAGTGCAGCTGCACGCCCGCCGAATCACGACCGCTGCGGCTGACGTAGTCGATGGCACCACCCAGCGCCAACGCACCGCGCTCGAAGCCGTTGGCGCCGCGCAGGACTTCCACGCGCGACAGCCACAGCGGTTCCAGCAGCTCGTAGGGCGTGCCCCCCGGGCCGGTCAGTGGCAGGCCGTCGATCGACACCGCAATACCCGAGGCGTGCGCGCCCGGGCCCCGGTTGATGCCCGAGCCACGGATCGAGATCTTGGTGCCCTCATTACCCGGCGACTGCGCGCTGATACCCGGCTGGTAGGCCAGCACATCGGCGCTGGTGGACAGTCGGCTGTCGGCCTTGGCCATGTCGATCAGGTTGCTGGCGCCGGGCACGCGCTTCAGCGCCTCGCGCGCCTGCGCGCTGGCATCGGCGGCAGCGGTGACCTGCACGGCATCCAGCGTGGTGGCCTGTGGGGCCGCAGCGGCGGTGGAAGAGAGGCCGAGGGAAACGGCCAGGAACAGCAGCGAGGGGGTGGGGCGGTACGACGAGAGCGACATGCGGGAATGCTGTAAACTACCAAAGTGGCGCGCAAGTTAACAGGTCGGCGGCGTCACGTCACCCGTCGCTCGCGTATGGCCGCCCGCAACATCCATGTAGAGCCGAGTCCATGCTCGGCTATCGCGCGCAGCGCGGGTCTCCTGAGATCGCAACGAAGAGCAGCCGAGCATGGGCTCGGCTCTGCAGCAGGGTTCAGGGCGAGGGCTTCGCCAGCGCCTTGGCCTTCGCGTACAGCCGATCAGCCGCTTCCCTATCGCCCAATGCCGCATGGCACTCGGCCAGGCTGTCCCACGCGTTGGCCGAATCCGGATACAACTCGGCGTTGAGCGCGAACACTTTCAGTGCCTTGCTGGCACCCAGACTCTCGCGGATGGCATAGCCATCGGCATTGATCGCACGTTCCAGTTCATCGGTGGGAACGCCATTGCTGTCGCGCAGCCAGCTACGCATTCGCGGTTTCGCATCGGTGCTGTCATCCAGCGCATAGCCGATCAGCCGCTCGGACAGCACAGCGTGCGGAAACTCCCCGGGCGCAACCACCGCCATCGTGCTCTCCACCAGCGTGCTGGACCAGACATTGCGGGCGCTGCCGTTGGTCAGGTACACGAACATCCAGTAGCCACTGGCCAGCGTGCCCTTGTAGGCCAGCCGGGCACGTACGCGGGTGCCGCCGTCATGGCCGACCTGGGTGTAGCCGTCGCTTCGGGTGGTGTCCCAACCGGTGGAGAAGAAATTGCTGCCGCCACCGCTCAGTTTCTGCGGCTGCCAGAGCTTTTCCAGGGTCGCCGTGCGCACCAGCTTTCCGCTCGCCAGCGCCTGCAGGAAACGGTTCATGTCGCCCACGGTGGTCTGCAGATCGGCATGGCCCCAGCCGTAGTCCGGCCAGGCATCTTCATTGGCCGGCTGCAGCTGGCCGTCCTTGCCGGTGTAAGGCACCGCCGCGCGCTTGGCTGGCACGCTGGCAACGCCCCACGAGGTGCTGGTCATCTTCAGCGGTTGCAGGATGCGTTCGCGAGCGATGGCCGGGTAGGGCTTGCGGTAGTGCGCTTGCAGCAACGCCGTCAGCACCAGGTAGTTGGCCTGGGTGTACTGCACGCGGCTGCCGGTGGCGAACTGCATCGGTACAGCGCCGGCCACCTTCAGCGCAGTGCCAAGGTCAGGCGCTACACCGGGGTAGCCCTTGCTCACCCAGCGGTTATCCACCCGGTTGTAGTACTCGCCGATACCCGAGCTGTGGTTGAGGAAGTCGCGCACGTGGATTGCCTGCCATGCAGTCGGCAGGTCCGGCACATAGCGGCTCGCCGACGCATCCAGATCCACCTTGCCCTGGTCGACCAGTTGCATCACCAGCGTGCTGGTCAGCAGCTTGGCCATCGACTGCGCGGCGAAGATGGTCTCGACGGTGGCGGGCGCATGGGTAGCGGGATCACGTTCACCGCTGGCGCCCTGGTACAGCACCTGACCGTTGTGGGCGACCAGTACCGCCTGGCCGGCGATGCCGTAGCGTTCGCGGTTGGTCTGCAGTTGGGTGCTGAGCTGCTTGGAAAGATCGCCGGCAGTTTCAAGCGCCGAAACGGGTGGGATCGCAAACAGCGTGCAGAGCAATGCAACGGCCAGGGTGCGGTACATCGCGGTGATCCATCAGCGGTGATGGCGCATGTTGGTCACGTCGGAAGAGCGGGTCAAGGGCACCGATTCCCGCATCAGGGAGAGCCGGCCAGCGGCCGGCACTACCACACGTTTCCGGTAGTGCCGGCCGCTGGCCGGCACCCCTGCGATCAGCCGAGGATGCCCGGCAGATCCAGCCCCTTTTCCTTCGCGCATTCAATCGCGATCTCATAGCCCGCGTCGGCATGGCGCATCACGCCGGTGGCCGGGTCGTTCCACAGCACGCGGCCAATCCGCTTCGCCGCTGCCTCGGTACCGTCGCAGACGATCACCATGCCGGCATGCTGGGAGAAGCCCATGCCCACGCCGCCGCCATGGTGCAGCGAGACCCAGGTCGCGCCGCTGGCGGTGTTGAGCAGGGCGTTCAGCAGCGGCCAGTCGGACACCGCGTCGGAGCCGTCGGCCATCGCTTCGGTTTCGCGGTTCGGCGAGGCGACGCTGCCACTGTCCAGATGGTCGCGACCGATCACCACCGGCGCCTTCAGTTCGCCGTTGGCGACCATCTCGTTGAACGCCAGGCCAAGTCGATCACGATCACCCAGGCCGACCCAGCAGATGCGCGCCGGCAGGCCCTGGAACTTGATCTTCTCGGCGGCCATGTCCAGCCAGCGGTGCAGGTGCGGGTTGTCCGGAATCAGTTCCTTCACCTTGGCATCGGTCTTGGCGATGTCTTCCGGGTCGCCACTCAGTGCCGCCCAACGGAACGGGCCGATGCCACGGCAGAACAGCGGGCGGATGTAGGCCGGCACGAAACCCGGGAAATCGAAGGCATTGGCCACACCTTCTTCCAGCGCCATCTGCCGCAGGTTGTTGCCGTAGTCCACGGTCGGCACGCCCAGCGCGTGGAAGCCGAGCATGGCGCGGATGTGGTTGGCCATCGATGCGCGCGCGGCCTTCTCCACTTCCTTGGGGGCGGAAACGCGCTTCTCGTCCCACTGCTCGACCGTCCAGCCCTGCGGCAGGTAGCCGTTCACCGGGTCGTGCGCGGAGGTCTGGTCGGTCAGCAGGTCCGGCTTCACGCCGCGCTTGAGCAGTTCGGCCAGCACGTCGGCGACGTTGCCGAGCAGGCCCACCGACTTCGGCGTACCGGCCTTGCACGATTCATCGATCAGGCGCAGCGCTTCGTCCAGGTTGTCGGTCCAGGTATCCAGGTAGCCGGTGCGCAGGCGCATGTCGATGCTGCTCTTGCGGCACTCGACGGCCAGGCAGGAGGCGCCGGCCATCACGGCAGCCAGCGGCTGTGCACCACCCATGCCGCCGAGGCCACCGGTGAACAGCCACTTCCCGGTCAGGTCGCCGCCGAAATGCTGGCGCCCCATTTCCACGAAGGTCTCGTAGGTGCCCTGCACGATGCCCTGCGCACCGATGTAGATCCAGCTGCCGGCGGTCATCTGGCCGTACATGGCCAGGCCCTTCTTATCCAGCTCGTTGAAGTGGTCCCAGTTGGCCCAGCGCGGCACCAGGTTGGAATTGGCGATCAGCACGCGCGGTGCATCGGCGTGGGTGCGGAACACGCCCACGGGCTTGCCGGACTGCACCAGCAGGGTCTGGTCATCGTCCAGTCGCTTGAGCGTTTCGACGATCGCATCGAAGCTCTCCCAGTCACGCGCGGCGCGGCCGATGCCGCCGTACACCACCAGTTCCTGCGGCCGCTCGGCCACATCCGGGTGCAGGTTGTTCATCAGCATGCGCAGCGGTGCTTCGGTCAGCCAGCTCTTGGCATTGAGCGTGGTGCCGGTCGGCGCGGCGACGGTGCGGGATGGGTCGTTGCGGGTCATGCGGCGCTCCGGTTCGTAGCGAATTCAAGGCAGGCATTGAGCACCTGCGCCAGGGTGTGGCGCAGCGGTGCGGCGTGGTCGGGGTCGAGCGGGGTGGGCCAGCTGTGCTCGTCCACCTGGTCGGGCAACGGTTCGTGCATGTAGCCGCGGCAGGCCAGCTCCATCTGCAGGCTGTGCACGCCGCCGGCGACGTTGCTGTAGTGGCGGGTGATCCAGCCGCCCTTGAAGCGGCCGTTGCGCACCTGGCTCATGCCGCTGATCTTCAGCAGGTTCTCCACCACGTCGCTCAAGGCGTTGTCGCAGGAGGTGTCTGGTGCGCCGGACGGGCCGGCGGTACCGAGGTTGAACTGCGGCAGCTCGCCGTCGAACAGGTGCGGGATGTGCGAGCGGATCGAATGCGCGTCGTACACCACCACGGTGCCGTGTCGTGCACGCAGGCGGGTGATCTGTGCGGCCAGCGCATCGTGGTAGGGCAGGAAATACGTGTCGCGGCGACGGGCGATTTCTGCTTCGTCCGGTTCGCGCCCGGCGTGGTACAGCGGCTGGTTGTCGAAGGTGGTCAGCGGACACAGGCCGGTCGTGTTCTGGCCCGGGTACAGCGACACGCCGCTGGGATCGCGGTTGAGGTCGATCACCGAACGCGAGATCGCCGAGCGCACCGTGGTCGCGCCCATGCCGCGCACGAAGTCGTACAGCTCGTGCACCCACCAGTCGGCATCGCGGCGGGCCAGCCACGGCGAGTGGTAGTCGCCGATCAGGTCGTGCGGCAGCTCGCTGCCGGTATGCGGGAAGCTGACGATGAGGGGGGCATCGCCCTCGTGCACCGTCAACCATTCAGGAAGGGTCGTCATGCCTGCGGTTCCACAGTCGGCAACAGATCGCCCAGGCCCTGCGCCAGCGCGCCACTGCGCACAAGATTCGTGGCGGTCACCATGTCGGGGTGGAAATAGCGGTCTTCTTCCAGCGTCGGCACCTGCGCACGCAGGGTGGCGCGCACCGTTTCCAGCGCGGCGCTGGAGCGCAGCGGCGCGTGGAAGTCGCATCCCTGCGCAGCGGCCAGCAGCTCGATGCCGATCACGTTGGCCGCGTTCTCGGCCATCTGCATCAGCCGGCGTGCGCCATGCGCGGCCATCGACACATGGTCTTCCTGGTTGGCCGAGGTCGGAATCGAATCAACGCTGGCCGGGTAGGCGCGCTGCTTGTTTTCCGAGACCAGTGCAGCGGCGGTCACCTGCGGAATCATGAAGCCGGAATTCAGGCCCGGGCGCGGGGTCAGGAACGCCGGCAGGCCGGACAGGGCCGGGTCCACCAGCATCGCCAGGCGGCGCTCGCTGATCGAACCGATCTCGCACACCGCCATCGCCAGCATGTCGGCGGCGAAGGCCACTGGCTCGGCGTGGAAGTTGCCACCGGACAGCGCTTCGCCGGTGTCGGTGAACACCAGCGGATTGTCGGACACGCCGTTGGCTTCAATTTCCAGCGTGGTCGCGGCCTGGCGCAGGATGTCCAGCGCCGCGCCCATCACCTGCGGCTGGCAGCGCAGGCAGTACGGGTCCTGCACGCGCACGTCGTTGTCGCGATGCGACTCGCGGATGTCCGAGCCCTGCATCAGCGCGCGCAGGGTGGCGGCGGCGGCGATCTGCCCGCGCTGGCCGCGGATCGCGTGGATGCGCGGGTCGAAGGGCGTGTCGGAACCCTTGGCTGCTTCCACCGACAGTGCGCCGGTCACCAGTGCGGCCTGGAACACCGTCTCGATCTCGAACAGGCCCGCCAGCGCATAGGCGGTGGAGAACTGGGTGCCGTTGAGCAGCGCCAGGCCTTCCTTCGCGCCCAGTTCGATCGGCTGCAGGCCGGCACGTGCCAGTGCGTCGGCTGCCGGTAGGCGCTCGTCACCGATGAAGGCTTCGCCTACGCCCAGCATCACGCTGGCCAGGTGCGAGAGCGGCGCCAGGTCACCCGAGGCACCCACCGAACCCTGTGCGGGCACCACCGGCAGCACGCCCTTGACCAGCATCGCTTCCAGCAGCAGCAGGGTCTCCTCGCGAATGCCTGACGCACCCTGCGCCAGGCTGACCAGCTTAAGCGCCATCATCAGGCGCACCACGCTGGCCGGCATCGGCTCGCCCACGCCGGCGGCATGCGAGAGCACGATGTTCCGCTGCAGGGTGGCCAGATCTTCGCGCTCGATGCGCACGCTGGCCAGCTTGCCGAAACCGGTGTTGATGCCATACACCGGCGCGCCCTTGGCGACGATGGCGGCCACCGCCGCAGCACTGGCGCGCACCACCGGCAGCGCGGCCGGGTCCAGTGCAAGCGGCGCACCGCGATAGACCTGCCGCCACTGGGCAAGAGTGACATGGCCGGGGCGAAGAACCAGGGTGTTGCTCATGTGTTGCTCCAGGAGGCAGGCAGGTCGGGCTGTCCGCGCACCACGCGCGCGTGCAGCGGGTTGAATCCAATGCGATAGACCAGGTCGGCGGGGGCATCGATGTCCCAGATCGCCAGGTCGCAGTCCAGGCCCACGGCGAGGCGGCCGATGCGGTCGCTGCGTCCGAGCGCGCGCGCCGCTTCACGGGTGAAGCCGGCGATGCACTCATCCACGGTCAGGCGGAACAGGGTGGCGCCCATGTTCATCGCCAGCAGCGGGCTGGTCAGCGGCGAAGTGCCCGGATTGCTGTCGGTGGCCAGCGCCAGCGGCACGGCGGCCGCACGCAGCGCAGCGATCGGCGGCAGGGTGGTATCGCGGGTGAAATAGAAGGCGCCAGGCAACAGCACGGCGACGGTGCCGGCGGCGGCCATCGCGGCGATGCCGGCATCGTCCAGATGTTCGATATGGTCGGCCGAGAGGGCACCGAAGCTGGCGGCCAGTTCGGCGCCATGCTGGTTGCTCAGCTGCTCGGCATGGATCTTCACCGCCAGCCCGTTGGCGCGCGCCGCTTCGAAGACCTGCCGCGCCTGCGCCGGCGAGAAGGCGATGTTCTCGCAGAATACGTCCACCGCTTCGGCCAGGCCTTCGGCGGCGATGGCCGGAATCATCACGTTGCACACCTCGTCGGTGTATTCCTGCGCCTCGCGGCCTGGCGGAATCGCGTGTGCGCCGAGGAATGTGGTCACCACGTTGATCCGGCACTCCTCGCCCAGCGCACGCGCTACCTGCAGCTGCTTGCGTTCGTCGGGCAGGGTCAGGCCGTAGCCGGACTTGATTTCGATCGTGGTCACGCCTTCGGCACGCATCGCCA
The DNA here is from genome assembly GCF_059369635.1 of Stenotrophomonas sp. YJH_SMC_58. Taxonomy (NCBI): domain Bacteria; kingdom Pseudomonadati; phylum Pseudomonadota; class Gammaproteobacteria; order Lysobacterales; family Lysobacteraceae; genus Stenotrophomonas; species Stenotrophomonas sp. YJH_SMC_58. Next base: position 63,013 of record NZ_JCAFSW010000003.1, on the reverse strand, counting down.
GCAGGCGCGGCCGGCTTTCGCTGGCCAGCTGTTCCGGGGTGGCAGCACGGGTGGCGCGCACGGTGGAGACGATGCCGCCGCCGGCACGGGCGATCTCGGCATAACTGACGCCCTGCAGGCGCTGCTCGAATTCGTTGGCGCGGTTGCCGGCGTAGACCAGGTGGGTGTGGCAGTCGATCAGGCCGGGCGAGATCCAGCGGCCTTCGCCATCGATGCGGGTGGTCGGCTGCAGGTGGGCGTCGCTGCCGGCCGGGCCGACATGGACGATGCGGCCGTCGGCGCAGGCCAGCACGCCATCGCGGATGACACCCAGCCCCTCGCCATCGAGGGTGATCAGGTGGACGTTGGACCAGAGGGTATCGACGTGCATGGCATCCACAACGCGGCTGTGCTTATATGTCTATACAATATAGGCGTCCATTTCGGGTTGTCCAGCCATGTCCGATTCGCGTTCCCCGCTCTGTTTCCATGCCACCCACGCCCTTCTGGCCGATGGCTGGGCCCGCGATGTCCGCCTGCAGGTGCAGGACGGCCGCATCACGGCGATCCACATGGGGCAGGGCGCCCAGCACGGCGACTCCCGCGTCGGCATCCTGGTGCCGGGCCTGCCCAACCTGCACAGCCATGCCTTCCAGCGCGGCATGGCCGGGCTGACCGAGATCGGCGGCGGTGACGGTGACAGCTTCTGGAGCTGGCGTGAGCTGATGTACCGTTTTCTGGCCCATCTGCGCCCGGACGCAGTGCAGGCCATCGCCGCCCAGGCCTACATGGAAATGCTGGAAAGCGGCTTCACCCGCGTCGGCGAATTCCATTACCTGCACCACGACGCCGAGGGTCGCGCCTATGCCAACCGCGCCGAGATGAGTGCACGGATTGCTGCCGCCGCCGACCAGACCGGCATCGGCCTGACCCTGCTGCCGGTGTTCTATGCACATGCCGATTTCGGCGGGGCGCCGCCGAATCCGGCACAGCGTCGCCTGATCCACGACGTGGACGGTTTCGCGCAGCTGCTGGACGCCGCCAAGCCGGCACTGGCCGCGCTGCCGGATGCGGTGCTCGGCATCGCGCCGCACAGCCTGCGTGCAGTCACCGGCGAGGAATTGAGTGCGTTGCTGCCGCTGACCGACGGCCCGGTGCACATCCATATCGCCGAGCAGGTGCGTGAAGTCGAGGCCTGCCTGGCCTGGAGCGGCCAGCGTCCGGTGCAGTGGCTGTACGACCATGCACCGGTGGATGCGCGCTGGTGCCTGGTGCACGCCACCCACATCACCGACGATGAGCGCGCCGCCATCGTGGCCAGCCAGGCCGTGGCCGGCCTGTGCCCGATCACCGAAGCCAATCTGGGCGACGGCCTGTTCCCGATGCAGGCGTTCGCGCGCGAGGGCGGGCGCTTCGGTGTCGGCTCCGATTCCAATGTGCTGATCGATGCGGCCGAAGAACTGCGCCTGCTCGAATACGGCCAGCGCCTGACCCTGCGCGGTCGCAACGTGCTGGCCCCGGATGCCACCCGCAGTACCGGCCGCTTCCTGTTCGAAGGCGCACTGCACGGTGGTGCACAGGCGCTGGGCGTGGCCGCTGGCCTGCAGATCGGCGGCAGTGCCGACCTGGTCGAACTGGATGCCGGGCACCCGGCGCTGCAGGCGCGACAGGATGACGCATGGCTTGACAGCTGGGTGTTCGCCGCACGTAATGGCGCGCTGCGATCGGTCTGGCGCCATGGCCGCCAATGCGTGGCCGAGGGCCGCCACCTGCAGCGCGAGGCGATCACCACCGCCTTTACCGCCGCCCTGCGTGGCGTGCTGGGCTGATCGCCTCCCGCTACCGAGACCCCATTACGTGAAGGCCAGCAAGTCCGCCACGCTCAACCAGCGTATCCGCAGCGATCTGGAAAGCCGCATCCTCAGCGGAGAATGGGCGCCGGGCTTCCGGATTCCGTACGAGCACGAGCTGATGGAGCAGTACGGCTGCTCGCGGATGACGGTGAACAAAGTGCTGACCGCGTTGGCCGAGAGCGGCATGATCGAGCGTCGCCGCCGTGCCGGTTCGTTCGTGGCGCGGCAACCCCCGCACCTGGAGCAGGTGGCGCTGGAGATCCCCGATATCGCGATGGAGGTTGGCTCGCGCGGCCACCAGTACACCTATCGCCTGCTGCAGCGCGACCTGCGCCTTGCCGATGCCGGCAATGCCGGTGAAGTCGAGCTGGCCGGACAGGAAAACCTGCTGGCGATGCGCTGCCTGCATCTGGCCGATGGTCGCCCGCTGGCGCTGGAGCATCGCCTGATCAGCCCGGTGGGCGTGCCTGAGGTACTGGAGGTCGACTTCAGCACTACCGCGCCGGGCAGCTGGCTGCTGCAGAACGTGTCGTGGACCCGTGCCCAGCACCGCATCAGTGCCTGGGGGGCAGATACCGCCACCGCCAAGCTGCTGGACGTGAAGCCCGGTACCGCCTGCCTGGTGATCGAACGCCTGACCTGGCGTGGCGAACAGCCGATCACCCGCGTGCGCCAGGTGTTCCTTGGGGATGCCTGGGACCTGGTGGCGCGCTTCGCGCCGGGCGCGCGATAGGGATTCCATCCACGCATGGCGTGGATCTACCAAGGGGTTCGCTCGATGCGCGATGAGTCGAGCGTGGCTCGACTCTGCAAAGGCGCCCACGCATGGCGTGGACCTACCAAAGATTCGTGCATCGGGATTCAGTAGATCCACGCCATGCGTGGATGTTGGTCCCAATCAATACGTGGCGCATTGCCGCCAGCGTACCGGCTCATTCACGCCCGGGCGGGCATTGAGCTGGATGCGCACGTTGCGCAGGGCGGGGTAGTGCAGCACTTCCTCGCAGACCTGCGGCCACACCGCGTCCAGCTCGCCCGTGCGGTTGATCGCCAGCGTCTGGCGGGTCAGCCAGACCCCGCTGGCGATACCGGGCTTGCCGGCCAAGGCGCGGGAAAGATCGGCCTGGAAGCGCTCCAGCGTGGCGGCATCCGGGTTGGGGTTGCTGCGCGCGTCGGCTGAGGGCGCGGCCGGTGCAGGCGCTGCGGCCGGCGGCGTGGTGGCGGGGACCGGCGCCGGTTCGGGCGCCGCTTCAACCGCAGGTGCAACCGGCGCGGGGGTGTCCGCCACCTCGGCAACAGGCGGGGTGTCCTGCACATGCAAGCCTTGCAGGCTCAATCCCACCAGCAGGCCCAGCGTGACCGCGCCGAGCGCGGCAATGGCGATCCGGCGCAGGGCTTCATGGCGGGCGCTGGCACGCACACGGCTTTCGATTTCCGCCGGCAGGTACGGCTGCAGCAGCGGCCACAGGCGTGGACCGTCCAGCACCTCGACCGCCTGCTTCTCGGCAGCGCTGCGCCCGTCGCGTTCCATCCGGCCTTCGGTCAGCAGCACGCCGCCCTTGGCGCCGGCCAGGCGCGCAGCAGCCCCCAGCTCGTTCACTGCGGCGGTGCCGATACGGTAGGCAAGGCCATGCTTGCAGGACACCAGCCACTGGTTGGGGCCGTCGCATAGCAGGAAGTCGCTGCTCGGCTCGCGGGATTCCTCCGCCGGATCATTCAGTTCACGCAGGCCGCGCTGTTCGCGCAGCATGCGCTTGACCAGTACCGAGAACTCGCGCCAGTGCATGCCGGCCAGCGCTTGCAGGCCGAGTTGCATCTCCTTCTGCCGCCGCTTGATCCACCACAGATAGACAACAGCCAGGGAACAGGTAAGCAGGGCCGACAGCAGGGCCAGGATCCAAGGGAGCATGCAGGAGGTGCGCGGAAGGGGCGAATGCGGAAGACGACAGTGTAAAGGTCGCACTATCCGGCTGGGTCAGGACGTTCCTGACAGGAAGCGTGATGGAACGCTCAGATCGGCATACGGCGGGCACGAAAAACCCGCCAATCCTGAAGCCGTGAGGGGAGGGAACAAACGGCAGCCGAAGCGATTGGCGGGTTGCTCGCGATTGTCAATCAAATTTTATTGCATTGCAACAATGGCCGGTCAGGGCACGCTGCCTGGCGACTGATGGCTGCCCGGGGCGGGAGCATCGGCGCCCGAGGCCGCACGGTTTTCCAGCTTGGCCAGCCGCGCGTGCAGGGCGTCGATGCGGGCTTCCAGCGCGGTCACCTCGTCCGCAGTGGGGACATGCAGGCGCTTGAGGACGCCCTGCACCTGGTCATCGAAGGCCTTTTCGACCTTGTTCCAGGTGCCAGAGGCCTTCTCGCGGGCCTCATCCAGCGAGGATTCCACGTTGTCGCGCCAGCCCGGACCCTGTTCGCCGTGGCGTTCACGGCGGCGGGCCTCCCAGGCTTCGCCTTCCTTCACCAGGCCGTCGAAGAAGCGGCTGCCTTCGGCCTGTGCACGGCCAAGAGCGCCCAGGCCGGCCAGCCAGACCTGCTGCGCCGAGTCACTCAGCTTGCGCGAGAAGCGCTCGGCCTGGTCACCGAACGAGGCGTCGTCGTTGCGGCGGTCATCGTTTTCGTACTGGTTCATCGCACTTCCCGTGGGAGTTGGGCCTGCCCCGAGAGTAGCGCGCACTGGCGTTGCACGGCCGTGACGGCCGCCGCCGGGGTTCAGCCCAGCTTTTCCTTCAGCACGCGCTGGATCTCGCCCTCGACCATGCCCTTCATCGCCGACAGCAGGAAGCCCAGCTTGGCGGTCACGCGCACGGCGCCCGGCTGCAGTTCGATCGCACCGTCCACGCCGCTGCCAGAGAAGTTCAGCACGTCGGCGGCCCAGGACGACTTCAGGCCGAAGCGCTCAGACAGCTTGGCGGCGACCTGTTCGATCGCGGCGCGTGCCTGTGCGTCGGGCAGGGCGTGGGCGTGGCGGACATCGATGGTGGACATGCAGGCTCCTGGCGCAGGGCGGGGATGATCAATGAGGGCGAGCATTGTGCGCATCGAGGGCCGTCGCGCCAAGCACTCATCGCAGGTTCTTCTTCGTTGGCGGCCAACCTGCTAGGCTGCGCCGCGTGCAGAACCTGCTTGTTCACTTCAGTCAACAACAACAGCCCGACCAGCCGCTGCGGCCCGGGGTGCAACGCATCGTGCGCCAGGCCAACGGCAGCGTGCGGCTCGGCGACGCCGGCCACGGCGCTCTGCTGCTGGCGCAGTTCTGCATGGACGATCGCGGCCTGTGGCTGCAGGTCGGCAACGGTATCCGTGGCATCCACGTGAATGGTCGGCCGGTGCGCCGCATGGCGCTGCTGCGTGCAGGCGATGCGGTCTATGTGGACGGCGTGGAGATGGTGCTGCAGGGCGAGGTCGAGAGCCTGCTGCAGGCACCCGCGCCGAAGAACGACGATGGCACCGATGAGCAGCAGCGCCTGCTGCGCGGTGTCGGCGGCCTGCATCATGGCCGCAGCTATACGCTGTCGCGGGCACGGTTGATCGGCCGCGGCAGCGACGCCGACATCGCCATCGACGATCCGGCCTTCGCCGAACAGCACGCCCGCGTGGAAGTGCACGGTGATCGTGTGCTGCTGCGCGACCTCGGCAGTGCCGACGGCACCCGGGTCAACGGCGTAGCCGTGCGCCACTGCTGGCTGCAGGCCGGCGACCAGGTGGTGTTCGATGGCCAGCATCGTTTCGTGCTGGAAGTGCCGCATGATCCACGTCGGCGGCCGTTGCCGGCCGAGGACGAGTCCGGCGACGACGCGGAACAGGCGCCGGTGCTGCCGGTGACGCCGCGCAGGGTCCGGCGCTGGCCGTGGCTGCTGGCCAGCGCCTTGTTGCTGGCGGCAGTGCTCAGCCTGCTGCTCTGGTTCGGCGCGCGCTGACGGTCGCGCGGTGACGGTAGTGCCGGCCGCTGGCCGGCAACCGCCGCCCCGAATCCATGAGGTTGCCGGCCAGCGGCCGGCACTACCCGGTCGCGTCGCCAATGGATTCCAATGAAACCAAATTTCCCTTGCGCCACAAGGCCGCAAGGCTGGTGCACTGCGGCATACTAGCGGTCTTGCCCCACAGGTGTGACATGACGCGCGCGTTCAACTTCAGTGCCGGCCCTGCGACCTTGCCGGAATCGGTCCTGCGCCAGGCGCAGGCGGAAATGCTGGACTGGCACGGGTCCGGCGCTTCGATCGTGGAAATGAGCCATCGCGGCGCGGAATTCATGTCCGTGGCCGCCGAAGCCGAGGCCGACCTGCGTCGCCTGCTCGACATCCCCGACGACTATGCGGTGCTGTTCCTGTCCGGTGGCGCCACCACCCAGCAGGCGCTGATCCCGCTCAACTTCGCCAGCCCCGGCCAGCGTGCCGACTACGTGGTCAGTGGTCACTGGGGCAAGACCGCGGTCAAGCAGGCCGGGGTCTACGTCGACGTCAACATCGCCGCCAGCAGCGAGGCCCACGGCTACCGCGAGCTGCCGGCGCGTGCCGACTGGCAGCTGTCGCGCGATGCCGCCTACGTGCACATCACCGCCAACGAGACCATCCACGGCGTCGAATTCCGTGATGTGCCCGATACCGGCAACGTTCCGCTGATCGCCGATTTCAGCTCGTCCATCGCCAGTGAGCCGCTGGATGTGCACCGCTATGGCGTGATCTACGCCGGCGCGCAGAAGAACCTGGGCCCGGTCGGCATCGCGGTGATGATCATCCGCCGCGACCTGCTCGAGCGTGGTGGCCAGCCGCGCGCGGACATCTTCGATTACCGCTCGCACGTCGCGCGCGATTCGATGCTCAACACGCCGCCGACCTGGAACTGGTACCTGGCCGGTCTGGTGTTCAAGTGGATGCTGGCCGAAGGCGGCGTGACCGAGTTCGCCAAGCGCAACGCCGCCAAGGCCGCGCTGGTGTACGGCGCCATCGACGGCTCCGGCGGCTTCTACCGCAATGAGGTCGCACATGCGGCTCGTTCGCGGATGAACATTCCGTTCTTCCTGCCCGATGCCGAGCTTGACGCCCGCTTCGTCGCCGAAGCCAAGGCCGCTGGCCTGCTGGCGCTGAAGGGCCACAAGGTGGTCGGCGGCATCCGGGCTTCGCTGTACAACGCCATGCCGCTGGCCGGGGCCGAGGCGCTGGTCGCCTTCATGGCCGATTTCCAGCAGCGTCACGGTTGAGCAATGAATGGCGCGCACCGTCGGGTGCGTGCCCCGCAACAGGGAATTCCGATGGCAAGCAGCAAATCCAGCAAGAAGGTGCCGAAGAAGGCCGAACCGGCCAAGGACAGCGCCTCCACCAAGGCCAAGGGCAAGAGCACGTCCAAGGCTGCGTCGAACCCGGCGCCCACCCTGGCGCCGCTGGCGCTGGCCGATGTGCGTTCGAAGATCGACCAGATCGACCGCGACATCCAGAGCCTGATCGCCGAGCGCGCACGTTTCGCCCACCAGGTCGGCAAGGCCAAGGGCAAGCTGGCCGCTGCCGTCGACTACTACCGCCCCGAGCGCGAAGCGCAGGTGCTGCGCATGGTGGTCGATCGCAACGAAGGCCCGCTCAGCGATGAGCTGCTGGTGCACGTCTACCGCGAGATCATGTCGGCCTGCCTGGCGCAGCAGGAGCCGCTGAAGATCGGCTACCTCGGCCCGGAAGGCACCTTCAGCCAGCAGGCGGTGCTCAAGCACTTCGGCCGCTCCGCGCTGGGCCTGCCGATGGCCAGCATCGAGGAAGTGTTCCAGGAAGTGGAAGCGGGCAACGCCGATTTCGGTGTGGTGCCGGTGGAGAATTCGGGGCAGGGCACCATCCAGATCACCCTGGACATGTTCCTGACCTCCAACCTGAAGATCTGTGGCGAAGTGGAACTGCGCGTGCAGCAGTACCTGATGTCGCGCAGCGGCCGCATCGAGGACATCGAGCGCATCTACGCACACCCGCAGTCGTTCATGCAGACCTCGGCGTGGCTGCGCGCCAACCTGCCGAAGGCCGAGAAGATTCCGGTATCCAGCAACGCCGAAGGTGCGCGCCGTGCGCGCAACGCCGACGACTCGGCTGCCATCGGCGGCGAGAGTGCCGGCCACGTGTACGGCCTGAAGAAGGTCGTCACCAAGCCGATCCAGAACGATGCCGACAACACCACCCGCTTCCTGGTGGTGGGCCGCAACATCTTCCCGACCTCCGGCCACGACCGCACCTCGGTGCTGGTGTTCATCCATGACAAGCCCGGTGCGCTGTTCGACGTGCTCAGCCCGTTCGCCCGCCACGGCATCAGCATGAACCGCATCGAGTCGCGGCCGTCGCACCACGGCAAGTGGGAGTACGGCTTCTTCATCGACCTGGCCGGCCACATCGACGACGCGCCGATGCAGGCCGCACTGGCCGAACTGGAAGCGCACTCGGCACAGATCAAGGTGCTGGGCTCCTACCCGGTGGCCGTGCCCTGAGTGCTGCTGCGGCGGCCCTGGCCGCCGCTCCCTGATGCATCGCCGGCGCTGCCGGCGTTTACGGAATGATCGAACGATGAGCAACGCGCAACACTGGATCGCCCGCAAGGGCCAGCCGCTGCAGGGCAGCCTGACCATTCCCGGCGACAAGTCGGTCTCGCACCGCTCGGTGATGTTCGCTGCGCTGGCCGATGGCACCTCGCATATCGAAGGCTTCCTGGAAGGCGAAGACACCCGCGCTACCGCGCGCATCTTCAGCCAGCTGGGCGTGCGCATCGAAACCCCCAGCCCGTCGCAGCGCATCGTGCACGGCGTCGGTATCGACGGCCTGAAGGCGCCGGATGCGCCGCTGGACTGCGGCAACGCCGGTACCGGCATGCGCCTGCTGGCCGGGTTGCTGGCGGGCCAGGCGTTCGACTGCACGCTGATCGGCGACGAGTCGCTGTCCGGCCGACCGATGCGCCGCGTCACCGGCCCGCTGTCGCAGATGGGCGCGAAGATCGACACCCAGGATGACGGCACGCCGCCGCTGCACGTGCATGGCGGCCAGACGCTGCATGGCATCGACTTCGCCTCGCCGGTGGCCAGCGCGCAGATCAAGTCGGCGGTGTTGCTGGCAGGCCTGTACGCACAGGGCGAAACCAGCGTTGTCGAGCCGCACCCGACCCGCGACTACACCGAACGCATGCTGTCCGCGTTCGGCGTGGACATCGAATTCTCGCCGGGCAAGGCGCGCCTGCGCGGCGGCCAACGCCTTCGTGCCACGGATATCGTGGTGCCGGCCGACTTCTCGTCTGCGGCGTTCTATCTGGTGGCTGCCAGCATCATCCCGGGCTCCGAGCTGCGCCTGAAGCAGGTTGGCCTGAACCCGCGCCGCACCGGCCTGCTGCACGCGCTGCGCCTGATGGGCGCGGATATCACCGAAGAGAACCCGGCCGAGCAGGGCGGTGAACCGGTGGCGGACCTGGTGGTGCGCTACGCCCCGCTGAAGGGTGCACGCATTCCGGAAGCACTGGTGCCGGACATGATCGACGAGTTCCCGGCGCTGTTCGTGGCGGCAGCTGCTGCAGAAGGCCAGACCGTGGTGACCGGCGCCGCCGAGCTGCGGGTGAAGGAATCCGATCGTCTCGCAGCGATGGCCACTGGCCTGCGCGCGCTGGGCATGCAGGTGGACGAAACTGAAGACGGTGCCACCCTGCATGGTGGCGTGCGCCTGGGCAGCGGCACCATCGAAAGCCACGGCGACCACCGCATCGCCATGGCGTTCGCCATTGCCGGCCAGATCAGTGACGGCGAGGTGCGCATCAACGACATCGCCAACGTCGCCACGTCCTTCCCGGACTTCGACGGCCTGGCCCGCAGCGCCGGATTCAACCTGGCCTGATCGTTACTGCATCCGCCGGGTCATGCCCGGCCGATCGCATTGCCCGGTAGGTGCCAACCTTGGTTGGCATGCTCACATCTCCTGGTAGGTGCCAACCTTGGTTGGCACGCTTTCCCGCATAAAAGGACGGAGGCCGAAGCCTCCGTCTAAACATCACGAACCCCTCGTCCGCGATCAACGCTGCTCGGTACGGAAGTCCACCGGGACCCGCACTACGCTTGCTACTGCGCGGCCGTCATGCACCGCCGGCTGGAACTTCCAGTTCTGCACGGTATTGAGCACCGCACGATCCAGATCGCGACTCCGCTCGCCGCTGCGCGAGACGATCGCAGCGCTGGCGACGTTGCCGCGGGTATCGACATTCAGGCTGGCGATCACGCTGCCCTGCACGCCACTACGTAGCGCGGCGGCGGGGTAGGTGGGCATGCGGTTGCTGGCCAGCGGGCGGGCTTCACGATTGCGCACTGCCGGCGCGGCCTTCCGCGAAGCAGTAGCCGGGGTTGCCTGGCGCGCGGCAGGGGCCGCTGCATCTGTCACCGCGGGCTGCTCAGGGGCCGGCAGCATGCGCTCACCGACCGGCGCCGGTGCCACGTCTTCCTGGTTCGAATGACGCAGCCAGAGCAAGGCGCCGGCAAACATCGCCATGATCAGCGCGATCCACATCCAGGGCGACGTGGGCTTGTGCTGCGCGCTTGAATCCTGCGGCAGCTGCGGCGAATGAAGGTCTTCGTGGGTGGTGGCGGTCATCGCAAACTCCTTCCGTCAATGGACGACGTGGGCAGTGTTGCCCGAGCCACGGACGGGAAGTGTCAGCGTTGCGTCAACGCCACCGGCAGGGTTCAGTTTGCCTGCCGGGAAGCGTTCAGTTACTGCGTCTTGAAGTCGAACGGCACTTCAATGCTGCCGGGTACGGCCTGGCCGTTGCTCTGCGCCGGAGTGAAGCGCCAGCGGCGCACAGCGTCGGTGGCGGCACGGTCGAGCTCGCGTGAACCGCTGCGCTGGATCACCGTGGCGTTGTTCGGATAGCCGGTGGCGTCCACGTCCACGCGTACCACCACCGTACCGGTTTCACCGGCGCGCAGGGCGGCGGCGGGATAGGACGGTGGCGGCGACTGTCCGGCAATCGGCATCGGCTGGCTGTTGCCGGTGGCCGCCGGCGCAGGGCCCGGTGCAGCCGGGGCCGCTTCAGCCACGGGCGCGGGCGGCGGCGGGGCCGTTTCCACCAGCTTCGGCGCTTCTTCCTCCACCGGTGCCGGCTTGGCATCGGGCATGTCGCTGGAACCGGCGGCAGCGGCCAGCGGTTCCGGCAGGGGCTCGATCTGGGCGGTTTCCTGCGGGGTCTGGGCAGCCGGATCGGCGCGGAAGAACTCCTTGTCGCGGCCGGTCAGCCAGACCAGCACGAACAGCAGTACGCCCACGCCGAAGGCGATGCCGGCGATCTTCAGGGCGTTGCGCGGGATATGCACAGTGAACGACTTGGCGGACGACGAGCGGGGTGCAGACATGGACCGGACCAGTACGGAATGGCTTGATTCTGCCACGGCGGGAATGAACCGGGCGGCAGAAATCCGTATAACAAGCGATAATCCCATCCCTGATACCCACCACGACACCTGCCATGCTTGATCCAGCCCTGCTCCGCCACCAGCCCGCCGACCTCGCCGAACGCCTGCGCACCAGCCGCGGCTTCGAGCTCGACGTGTCTGCCCTGGAGTCCCTGGAGGCTGATCGCAAGCGCATCCAGGTGCGGACCCAGGAGCTGCAGAGCCTGCGCAACAGCCGTTCCAAAGCCATCGGCCAGGCCAAGGCCAAGGGCGAGGACGTCTCGGCCATCATGGCCGAGGTCGCAGCCTTCGCCGACGAGCTGAAGGCCTCGGAAGTGGCGCTGGATGAGCTGCGCGAGAAGATCGAAGCGATCTCGATGGGCATCCCGAACCTGCCGGCCGATGACGTGCCGGCCGGTGCCGACGAGAACGACAACGTCGAGCAGTCGCGCTGGGGAACCCCGCGCCAGTTCGATTTCAAGGTGCTCGACCACGTCGAACTGGGCGCCCGCAACGGCTGGCTGGACGGCGAGACCGCGGCCAAGCTGTCCGGCTCGCGCTTCACCGTGCTGCGCGGCCCGATCGCGCGCCTGCACCGTGCGCTGGCCCAGTTCATGGTCGACCTGCACACCGGCGAGCACGGCTATGAGGAAACCAACGTGCCGCTGCTGGTCAACGCCGATTCGCTGCGCGGCACCAGCCAGCTGCCGAAGTTCGAGGACGACCTGTTCAAGACGGCCGTGGGCGATTCCACGCGCTACCTGATCCCGACCTCGGAAGTGCCGCTGACCAACATCGTGCGCGACGAGATCGTCGATGCCGAACGTCTGCCGTTGCGCATGACCGCCCACTCGATGTGCTTCCGTGCCGAGGCCGGCAGCGGTGGTCGCGACGTGCGCGGCATGATCCGCCAGCACCAGTTCGAGAAGGTCGAGCTGGTCTCGATCAGCCGCCCGGAAGACAGCGATGCCGAACACCAGCGCATGACCCGCTGCGCCGAAGTGGTGCTGGAAAAGCTGGGCCTGCCGTACCGCAAGGTGCTGCTGTGCACCGGCGACATGGGCTTCTCGGCGGTGAAGACCTACGACCTGGAAGTCTGGCTGCCGTCGCAGGAGACCTACCGCGAGATCTCCTCGTGCTCGAACTGTGGTGACTTCCAGGCCCGCCGCATGCAGGCGCGCTGGCGCAACCCGGCCACCGGCAAGCCGGAACTGGTGCATACCCTGAACGGCTCGGGCGTGGCCGTCGGCCGCGCGATGATCGCGGTGATGGAGAACTACCAGAACGCCGACGGCAGCATCACCGTGCCGGAAGCCCTGCGCCCGTACATGGGCGGCCTGGAAACCATCGCCTGACCGCCGGCTTGGGTGAGTGCCATGCTTGCATGGCACTGCTGCGGCTCGGGTGGGTGCCATGCTTGCATGGCACCGTATCCACGCCATGCGTGGATGAACCCCACGATCACTCCACAACCCGCACCTTCTCCAACGGCACCCATCCCGGGTCGCCGGCCTCCGGCACGCACCACGCCCAGCCATTGAGCGTGCGCTGCCCACGCAGCAGCTGTCCGGGATCCACATCCAGTTCCCGCGCGCAGTAGTCCTCCGTGGCAAACGCGCCACCCTGCGCGTCGCGACCGATCACCGGCGCCGGCACGAAACCGGGGTGCTGCCCCTCGGCCTCGCACAGGAACCAGTCATCCCAGCCCTCCGGGCCTTCATAGCGTTCGCCCACTACCAGCGCCTGGCCGCGGCGCAGGGTGATCGGTTGCGGAAATCCGCTGCGGTGCGCAGTGGTCACGATGTAGTTCATGACCCCAGCCTAACGTGCTGGTGAGCGCCGCGCATGGCACCGAATCCACGCATGGCGTGGATCTACTGACGCAAAAAAAACGGCCCCGCAAAGCGGGGCCGCCAGGGTGGGCCGGGATGGGGGAGGGGATCCACGGCCCGCGTTCAGCGCCTCGACGAGGAGAGAGTGGCGCCGAACGCTGGAACGCTTATGCAGCGACGGCTTCGACCACTTCGTGCGACGGCAGGGCTGCCAGTGCACCGGCAATGGCGTCTTCACGGTGCTGCGGCGAGTAGGCGATGCCCTCGGCGCGCACGAACTCGACCTCGTTGATGCCCATGAAGGCGAACACCTGGCGCAGGAACGGCTCCTGGAAGTCGGCCGGCGAGTCGGTGTAGATGCCGCCGCGGCTGCTGGCGATGATCACCCGCTTGCCACCGGCCAGTCCCACCGGGCCGTTCTCGGTGTACTTGAAGGTGCGGCCGGCCACGGCCACGCGGTCGATCCAGGCCTTCAGCGTGGAAGGAATGCTGAAGTTGTACATCGGCGCGCCGATCACCACGATGTCGGCCTCCAGGAACTGCTGCATCACCTGTTCAGCATCGGTCGCCTCGGCGGCACCGGTCTTGGCCAGCGAGCTGCTGCGCAGATGCGGTACCGGATTGGCGTCAAGATCGCGATAATCGACCTGCAGGCCATCGATCTGGCCCGTGAAGCGGGCGACCACGGCCGCCGACAGCTGGCGCGAGACGGAATTGTCGCCAAGCACGCTGGCGTCGAGATGCAGAAGCTTCATGGCAGTCACCTATGTTCTGGAGGGAAGGGGCGGGGTGGCCCCGCCGACGGAGAGAACGATAGGTTGTTGCAAAGGCGGAATAAAGGTGATTGAATGCCACGTATTGTTCTAGATATGGAACTCGGGCATGCATGACCTGAATGATCTGTACTACTTCGCGATGGTGGTCGACCACGGCGGCTTCGCCGCTGCCGAGCGCGCCTTGGGTATCCCCAAGTCGCGACTGAGCCGCCGCATCAGCCAGCTGGAAACCGACCTGGGCGTGCGCCTGCTGCAGCGCTCCACGCGCCGTTTCGCGGTCACCGATGTCGGCACCAGCGTGCACCGCCATGCGCAGACGATGCTGGCCGAGGCCCAGGCCGCGCGCGAAGTGGTGGACCGGCTCAGCGCGGAGCCGCGCGGCGTGGTGCGCGCCAGCGTGCCGGTGTCGCTGGCGCAGATGCAGCTGCCCAAGCTGCTGCCCAAGTTCCTTGAGCAGTACCCGAAGGTGCGCCTGCAGCTGAACATCAGCAACCGCCGCGTGGACATCATCAACGAAGGCTACGACGTGGCCCTGCGCGTGCGTTCGCGCCTGGACGATGACGGCAGCCTGGTGATGCGCAGCTTCGGCCAGGTGCAGGAATTGCTGGTGGCCAGCCCGAAGTACCTGGACCGCGCCGGCCGGCCGAAGGATCCGGAAGAATTGACCCAGCACGTCACCCTCAGCATCAGCGAAGACGAAGCCCGCCAACGCTGGGAGCTGCACGGGCCGGAAGGCGAAGTGCGCCGGGTCGACCTGCAGCCGCGCGTGGCCGGCTTCGACTTCCCGTTGCTGCAGAGCATGGTGAAGGACGGTTTCGGCATCACCATGCTGCCGGAAACCGTGTGCGCCGATGCCGTGCGCAACGGCGAGCTGGAAGTGGTGCTGCCGGACTGGTCGCTGCCGCAGGGCGTGTGCCATGCCGTGTTCGCCTCGCGCCGCGGCCTGCTGCCGGCGGTGCGCGTGTTCATCGACTTCCTGGCCGAACATCTGCCGCCGCAGCTGGAGGCCTCGCGCCTGGATTGCGGTGGCGCCTGTGAAAAGGCCAAGGAGCGGATCAAGGCCAGTGCGCTGGGCGCGTTGGCGGTGGACGCGGGCTGAGGCACCTACCCGCGACTGCACCGCCAATCTGTGAAACGGTAGCGCCGGGCCATGCCCGGCGTTGCTGCCTTCCGGCCCCGGTCAGTTCCGGCCGAACAGCCGTTCCCAGAAGCTGCGCCGCGGCGGTGCGACCGGCCTGGGCTCGGCAATGACCGGTGCTTCCAGCACCGCCATCAGTTCCGCGCTGCGTGGCTTCTTCAGGAAGCGCGCGTAGTCCAGGTAACTGGTCACCTTGCTCATGTGCAGGCGCTCCGGCATCGCCGGCAATGCGCCGCCCTGCAGCAGCACCCGCAATGCCTGCGGACGGTCCAGGCGGATCGCCTCGAACACGCCGGTGCCGCCGCAGCCCGGTTCGATCTGATTGGCGCGCTGCGGCCCATCCTTCAGCAGGTCCTGCAATGCCTCCGTGTCGTCTCGTTCGACGGCGGCCACCAGCCGCGCCAGCGCCTCGGCTTCTGCAGCTGGCAGGTTGTCGCGATAGGCCTGGTCGGCGATCTCGCGCTGGTCGCGCCCATCACCGCCCTGGATGCACAGGAAATCTGTGACCAGAGCGACCGGAATGCCGGACGTATCCAGCGCCCAGTAGCTCGGATAGACGCCGTCGCCCCAGCCGCTGGTGAACACGACCAGGCCATGCGGTGAGTCCTCGCCCCAGGGGCGGTATTCTGCGCCTTCGTCCAGGCCATCATGGTCGATCAGCGCATCCGACCACTCGCTGCCTTCGTCGCCATCGGCCCGTTCGATCAGGGCCAGCAGTGCCTGCTGGGTGTCGGTGTCCATAAAGCAGCCGATGCCGGCGTCGACCGGGTAGCCGATGAAGCTGTGCTCATCCAGGCCGGTCAGGTCCTGCGTGGTCCAGCGCGCCATCTGCCAGTGCAGGGCAGACGCAGTGAGGGCTTCGCGGGGTTTGAACCAGACCACGGCCAACGCCGGGCGGCCGCTGTGCACGATGATTTCGACCGGATGCCGGCCCAACGGCGCGGTGTAGTCGGCCAGCGCCGGCGCCTCGGCCTGCACCAGCGGATCGCAGACCACCAAATGCCCGCTGTTGACCGGCAGGTGTCCGGCGAAGGTGCGATGCAGGGCCACTGCGGCGAGCTGGGTATCGTCCAGCAGGGTGGTGCGCAGGTTGGCCAGATCGAGGTGGGCCATGGGGGCTCCAGATGCAGTCCAGCCCCCACCGTGCCGGATGCGAGGGGCGGGGGCAAGGTGGTCTTGGGCAAATGCCCTTCACGTGCGAGAATACGCCGCTGCCCGGGCGACCGGGACCCGATTGGAGAGATGGCCGAGCGGTTTAAGGCACCGGTCTTGAAAACCGGCGAAGGGTCAAACCTTCCGTGGGTTCGAATCCCACTCTCTCCGCCACAACGCGAACGCCCCGGAAGGGGCGTTTTGCATTTCGGCCAATGTCCACTTGAACGCCCGCACAGCGGGTTGCAAGAGACTCCACGGGCCCATTCCTAACGCCCACCCTTCGGCTTGTTATGGCACAACGGATAACTGGAGCACGACCGGAAAGCCCCATGCGGCCCATTGCGGTCCACGAATACGCCGACCTTGCACACCGGGCAGCGCTCTTCGTGGATGGCCGCGCCTGAAATCGCGGTCACTTCCACTGCTCCGTCCTTCACCAGCTCGTCCAGGAACGGCGAACGCTTCCCCTGTAGGGTGAACATGGCCACCGAGCGTCGCGCACGCGTCAGCGCGACATAGAACAACCGCCGCTCTTCGCTCAGCGGGTAGGTATCACCCTCCGGCATTGCCAGGGAAAGCACCGGGTCATCCGAGCGCAGGCTCGGGAAGCTGCGGTTGACCATGCCTGGCAGGATCACATAGTCCGCCTCGCGTCCCTTCGACCGATGGACCGTGAGGAACTCCACGTCCATCGTGCTGCCGAAGGCAGTCTTCCAATTCGGTGGTACCGCGCTGCGATCGGCGCGATACCGCCCCAGGATGAATACAGTCACGCGCCCATTGCGGCCCTGCGGCACCGCGCCTGACAACAGCTGCTGATGCAGCCTGGCGAGGTACTGGCGAACGCCATCCTGCAGCTCCTCGCGACGATTCATCTGGAACGCTTGCAGCACTGGCCCCATTGCCGGTGAGGCAGAACGAACCGCCTTGGCAATCTGCGCTGGATTCCGGCTGATGAAGCGGCTGGACGCATCGCAGAGCGCCTGCGGGCAGCGGAATGTCTGCTCCAGTTTCAGCACCTGGCCATGCCCCATCCATTCGCGGAATCCGGTCATCACCGAAACGTCGGCGCCGGCGAAGCGATTGATCGACTGCCAGTCATCGCCTACTGCAAACAGGTAGCGTCCTGGTTTACTTACCAATGCTCGGCAGAGCCGGGCGCGGGCGCGCGAGGCATCCTGGAATTCGTCGGCCATCACCAGTTCGTAGGGCGATTCATAGCGGCCCTGTTCGAGCAATCCGGCCGCCATGTTGAGCATGTCTTCGAAATCGATGCCGTGCTCGTCAGCCAGTGCGTTGTCCCAGGCCTGGAAAACAGGGCTGGCGATTTCCAGGAAGCGCCGATGCCGTTCCTTGAACTGGTCTTCGGGCATCTGTCGCAGGCGCTCCGCCATATCGTCCAGCGTCAGGCAGTTGCTCTTGGCATGGGCAATGAAGGTGCGCATCAGCCCGATCAGATCCGCGTCCGGCATGGGCTTTGCGCCCTGCTCGGGCAGCTCGCGGTCGGGGTTGGGGTCGAGTTCGACACCGGACTCGCCAAGCCTCTCCGCAAGATCCTGCAGGGCATGTCCACTGCGCAGACCAAACGAAGTGGTTTCGACAAGGGCGGTGCCGCGTGCCGCATGCTGCTGGCGCTTCCAGTGCATGCCATCGGCGTAATGGGCGAAGTGCGGCGGCGGTTGGCCATCGGTATCCAGCGCAAAGTGCTCGTGATACAGGCCGGCGTCCGGGTAATAGAAGTCGGGGCGATACTGGCGATGGGTGTCGGTTGCCGTATCGAATTCGTAGCGTCGCTCGTAGTCGTACGTCACGCCGTTGTAGAACAGCCAGTCGGCGATCACGCATTCTTCCAGGCTCTTCACCCGCTCACCCTGCAGGGTGCGGATGTAGGGCGTGCCATCGCGGTCGTAGCCATCGGCCTCCATTTCCGCGCCGAATGCCGGCAGGTCGCGCCCGAACACCAGGCGGAACATGTCCCACTGGGTGCGGAAGTGGGTCGAGCGATCCTTCAGGTCGTCCACCAGTTCGGCCAGCTTGTTGAAGCCCAGCGTGGCGTCAATGGCCCATTCGGGGATGTCGGGCTTGCGGCCGGTGGCCTTGGCGATGATGGCCAAGCCCAGTGCGTGGAAGGTCCGGGCCTCAACCACGGTGTTGCCCATGCCGAGTCGATCGAAGGTTCGCTGCGCACGCTCCTCCAGTTCCTTGGCGGCATCCTTGTTGAAGGCGAGCATCACGATGCGTTCGGGTTCGACAAAGCCGCGGTCAATGGCATAAGCGGCCTTGGCGACCATCGTGGAGGTCTTGCCGGAGCCGGCCGCGGCCACGACCTGCACCCGATTGTCGAAGCAGATGACGGCGCGGGCCTGTTCCTCGGTCAGCGGTTTGCTCTCGACCCGGCCCAGGAAGCCCCTGGCCAACACCAGCTCGCGCAGGGTAATGGCCTCATTGGCTTCGGCCCAGGCAGCGGGCCAATCCAGGTTCCAGTCGCGCAGGGCGTCCAGCGCTGCGCGATGGCTGTCCGCATGCAGATCTTCATGCACGTCTTCATCGCGGAACAGCTGCTCCAGCTCAGGCGGCTGCAGGGGCAGGTCTGAGCGCTTCGCCAGCAGCGCCTGCTGCTGCTCATGGGTGATCCAGCGGCGTCCGGCACTGCCACGATCGATGAGGGCATCCGCGTCGCTCAACCAGGACTGGATCTGCTCCAGAATCGTGTCGAACAGGGCCTTGCGTCCACGCGTGGTTCGCGCAAAGAGCAGGTGCTGCAGGGCCCCCGCAAGCCGGGACGCTGGTCCGTTGGGGAGCCCGTCCACGCACAGCCCGGCAGCATCGCCGGTCTGCAGTTCGACCCGCGACCAGAAGACCCCTCGATGGACCTGCACCTGCTGATCATCATCCACGCGCAGCCGGTACTGCTGGCCGGAGACACTGAGTTCAACGTACTCGCCATCAAGCCGCAGCGACCAATGGGGCGAACGGGTCACGCGTCGGCCCCAGCCCGAAGGGCGCCATTCCAAAGACATCCAGATACTGCCCTGCAAGCGTCAACAGGGCGTATCGCGCCCCCAGGTCCACATGATAAGCGGCCTTGTCGATGCGTGCGGCCTTGCCCGCGGGCACGCCATCACTCGTAGGCGCGATCCTGCTTCGTCGGCGGTACTTCCACCACATCGCCGCGTCGGATCAGCTCATCCAGATCCACCGCCGAAGCGGCCAGGGCATCCTGCGCATCGAAATCCCACTTGTCCTTGTACTCGCGTGCCAGCAGGTCGCAGACCGCTTTGGCACGCGGATAGGCATCGTCCTTGCCCTCGTTCTGCTTCAGCGCATCGCGATGGATCTGGCACAGCATGAGCTGGTGCGCATCCTCGGCGCGCTCGCGCTCCCAGGTGATGTCGGGCAGGCCCGAAAGCGCAGCGGCAAGTGCGAACGCGGTCATTGGCATGTCGGGTGTCCAGGCAGCGATGGGAACCCGAGCGTATGCGAGCGGCAGTGGCTTGAGGTCATCGCTGCCCGCGTTGTTTCACTACGTGTTCACCATTCGCCGCAGCATGGAAACTGCATCAGATGCAGTTGATCCAGACGACCTGCTCACGCATTCACATCCACCACAATCCGCCCACGCACCTTGCCCGGGATGATCTGCTCATAGACATCCAGCACCTCGGCAAGCCCAATCAGCTGCACTGTGCTTTCAAGCTTCTGTGGATCCAGGTCGGTGGCAAGCCGATCCCAGGCGCGCTGGCGAACCTCCTGCGGCGCATTCACCGAATCCACACCGGCAAGCGTCACGTTGCGGAGAATGAAGGGCAGCACCGAGCCATGCAGCTCATCACTCTGCGCCAGCCCGCAGGCGGCCACGGCGCCTCGGTATTTCGTCTCGGCAATGGCGTTGACGAGGGTAGGGCCACCGGCCACATCCACCACCCCGGCCCAGCGCTCGGCACTCACCGGCCGCTCGCGCGGTTCTGAAAGCTGCGCGCGGTCGATGATCTCGGCGGCACCCAGGCTGTGCAGATACTCGGCGTGTTCCGGGCGCCCGGTGGCGGCCACCACGCGATAGCCCAGCTTTGAGAGGATCGCCACCGCGATCGAACCGACGCCACCGTTGGCGCCGGTCACCAGCACATCGCCCTTTTCGGGCGTCAGCCCCGCATGTTCGAGGGCCAGTACGCACAGCATGGCGGTATAGCCTGCGGTACCGATGGCCATGGCGTCGCGGGTGCTGAAGTTGCCGGGAATCCGGTTGAGCCATTCGCCCCGCACGCGCGCGCGCTGGGCCAGCCCGCCGTGATGTCCCATGCTCAGGTCCCAGCCATTGAGCACAACGCGGTCGCCTGGCTGGAAGTCGGCTCTGCTGGATTCCAGCACCACACCTGCCAGATCGATGCCGGGAATGAGCGGGAACGTCCGGATGACCGGACTCTTGCCGGTCAGGGCGAGCGCATCCTTGTAGTTCAGCGTGGAGTACTCGACGTCCACCAGGACGTCGCCGTCCATCAGATCGGCTTCATCAAAATCGACCAGCTCGGTCGAAACCTGGTTGTTCGTCTTGCGGGTGAGCAGTGCTTTGAACGTCATGCTGGGCCTCACATTCAAGGAATGGGGCCATGCTAGGCTCGCGCCGTCATCGCAACAAGAACGATGAATTTCCGTAGGTACTATGGTTTTCAGGAGTATGCATGCGTAGCAGGCGTTGGGATGGCAAGAGCGGTTGCGCGGTGGAAGTCACGCTGTCGGTCATGGGCGGCGTGTGGAAGCCGATCATTCTGTTTCACCTGATGACAGGCAAGCGACGTTTCATGGAGCTGACCCGGCGTGTGCCCAACGCCACCCAGTCCATGCTGACCAGCCAGCTGCGGGAACTGGAGGCTGACGGGGTGGTGATCCGCCACGTGTACCCGGAAGTGCCGCCGAAGGTGGAGTACGAGCTTTCCGAATTCGGTCGCACGCTGGTGCCGGTGCTGCTTGCCATGCGCGAGTGGGGTGAAACCTATCGCGGCCATAAAGGCGCGGACAGCAACG
This sequence comes from Stenotrophomonas sp. YJH_SMC_58, assembly GCF_059369635.1. Lineage (NCBI taxonomy): Bacteria > Pseudomonadati > Pseudomonadota > Gammaproteobacteria > Lysobacterales > Lysobacteraceae > Stenotrophomonas > Stenotrophomonas sp. YJH_SMC_58. Next base: position 41,867 of record NZ_JCAFSW010000003.1, on the reverse strand, counting down.
GCTGAGACCTGGAGTGGAGTGCCGAAGCAGTATCCGCAGTACTGCAGGCAGCGCATGTGGCGCGCTGCCTGGTTTCATGAAGGGCTGCGATGCGGTTCCTGTTCCGTGGACGCCCGGTTGCCTATAGTGGCGCTGGAACCCTGCAATGGAATGCCCATGCACGTGATGTCCCCCAGCCGGTGTCTGACGCTTGCACTTGCCGTTGCAGTGAGTGCCGGTGCCTGTGCGCGGCCACCGTCCAACGAACACGAAAGGAATCCCGCCATGTCCGGCGCGACCCAGACCGGCCGCACGATCAACGGCCACACCTATACCGATGCGCCCGTGGACGTGAAGCTCGGGCCGAATACCTTCCGCATTCCAGCCAACTACCTGGACAGCCAGATCGCACCGTGGCCGGGCGAGGGTGTGACGCTGGTCATCGAGTGGCCAGACATGAAGCCGACGGCGCCGGGTGCGCGGGCGAATCCACGTACGAATGATTTCCGGAAGGAGATTGCCATTCGGATCAACTACGTCGATCGCATTCCCGTCGAAACACTGCTTTCAAGGCTGTCGTCAAATGAAGCCATCACGGAGGAGGGCTCTGTGGAAAGGGAGGATCCCAGGGACCGTCTCGATCAACGCGTTGCAAAGCCGCAGACCTTGGGCCTGACGCCCTATGCAATCGATGAAGCGAAGATGGTGGTGTACGCGAAGAAGTATGAGGCGCGGTACGGGAAGCCGCCTGTCCGCAATCCCGCCTACGAGAGAGACTGGTACATCGCACGCCAGGGCGATGGTCGGATCAGCTCGTTCATCAAATGTGACGGCGAGGAATTCCGACGCGACGGCGTGCGGCTGGAGGGGCGCGAGGTGATCAGTGAGCCTGGGGAAGTGGCAGCGGGCTGCGTTCATTACTTCGTCGACATCGACAACAAGCTGTCCGTCAGCCTGGACTACAAGAGAGTGTTTCTGAAGGACTGGAAGCGCATGGAAGAGGCCGTCAGGGACGTCATCGCGCGCACCCGGTCCAAGTGATCGGTGATTCAAGGAAGAGAAGGGGTAGGGTATGAGTGGATTGACCGAGCGAGATCTGAGCGTCCTTGGCAGCTATGCCAGAGACGGTAACCGCGAGCTTTACTGGAACTACCTGTCGCAACTGCCGGGAGCCGATGGATACGGGACACTGGCACTGGGTGTTGTACGCAATGACAGCCTGCCGGGACGCGTCGCGAACACCTATGCACAGGACTACGCGAAGAGCCAGCAGGAAGAGGGATCCCGGTTTCCAAATGCACAATTGACCGAACGGCAATGGGAGTCCTTTGGGCAGACCCTGCTGGAAAGAGATCTTGAGTTGCGGCAGCAGTGGATGAACGAGCGCCGTCCAGACCTGGCACTGAATCTTCCCGGCAAGGATGTAATGCTGGCTCACGACCGGGCATTTGAACGGCATGAACTTGATCCCAACTGCTGGACGCCGCGCGTGTTGCTGCAGGCGGCTGAGCAGAAGAGCGGCCCCGCGAAGCTGGAACAGATCTGGACCAACATGCTCAACAATGACTACGCCGGAGGCCCGCGTGTAGGCAACACCAGCGTCGATGCCATCAGCCAGATGGGATGGACGAAAGGCGGCCAGTACCTTACCCGGTTGAGCGTGCTGGAAGCCACCCAGGCCCTGGAAGGGCGCTCGACGGTCGATCCGAACGTCATCGGTGGCAACAGCTACTACGCGATGTACTTCGAGGCGGACAGGAAATGGGCCAGCATCAGTGCGGGCGGCGGTCACATGTCGCTGCGCGAGATCACCGATCCCTCACGTATCGCCGAACTCAACGACGCGCGCGAGGTTCGTCTGGAGCGCCTGGAGAAGCGAACCCAGTTCCACCCGGACGACCCGTATCGGACCATTACCCGCAGCCCGCTTACCGCAGCCGTGGACGACGTGGCGGATCCCTCACAGGCGCCGACCCGTCTGGCCGACATTGGTCCTGGCCACCGTGAGTACACATTGCTGCAGCAGGTGCGGGAAGGCGTGGCCGCGATCGATGCCAGCGCGGGACGTACCCACGATGAGAACAGCGAGCGTCTTGTGGCGAGCGTGATGGCCTTGGCCCGCCGCAACCAGTTTGAACGTGCCGATCACGTGCTGCTGAGCGCCCAGACGGCCGACGCTCCCGCAGGGCGGAACGTGTTCGTGGTGCAGGGCGAGATGACCGACCCCGCCCACCTGCGCGTTTCAATGCCCACGGATATAGCAGTACAGACGCCGGTTGCGCAGTCGTTGCAGCAGATGAAAGCGGTCGACCTGGAGCGCCAGCAGACTGCCGGGCAACGCCAGCAGGAAATTGATGTGCAGGCGCGCGAGAACCATGCGATGCGGATGGGATGAAATCACACCGCCAGTCGCGTATGGAACCTTTTCAGTAGTAAGGCGCAGCGCCTGCCAGCCAATGCCAGCCCCCGAAATGGGGGCCGGCACGCATCACGGCAGTGCGTGACTTACGGGATGGTGCAGCCGCTGTTCCGCAGGCAACGAGCAAACGCCGGGTAACAGACCTTCTCGCCATTACCCGCCGCCAGGCACGCGTCATACGCGGTGTAGCAAGGGGTACAGCGGGACTGCGCGGAGGCACTGCCGATTCCCAGGGTCAGTGCAGCAGCCGCAACAGCAACAGACAGCTTGAATCCAATCTTCATGCTTCACTCCGTTGATAGCCCTCCTTGGGCAACGGCAACGCTACAGGCGGAGGAGATCGTGCACAAGTGACTGGAAGTGCCGACGGTTTCGGACAGGCGTGGACCAGTGCCAGGCAACGATCTGCTTGCCGGCAGTGGATCAACGCTACACGTGCTTCCGGTCAGAAGCTGTAGGCCGCCTGCACATACACCCGCCGTGGATCTCCGGGGAAATGCCCGTTGCGTTCAATGAAGCCACTGGCCGCGAACACCTTGTCGAACAGGTTCTTGACGTTGGCCTGGAACTGCCACTGCCTCCACGTGGTCTTCCAGCTCACGTCGAACACGGTGTAGGCCTTGACCGTCTGCCCATCCAGGCTGACGCGTTCGCCGACGTGATCCGCGCCAAAGCCGATGGCGGAGTTGATCGCCGGCAGGTCATAACGCGTCCACAACCCCAGCTTGTTGCGCGGCGCATTGGCGAATCGGTCGCCTGAGGCGTTGGTGATGCCATTCGGGCCGGCGTCCTTCACCCGCGCATCGTTGTAGGCGTACGTCAGATTCAGCACCCAGCGCTCGCTGAGGTCGGCCAGCAGGTCAAGCTCCATGCCGGTGCTGCGTACCAGGCCCAGCGCGGCCAACTGGTTCACGCCACCGATCACCTCGCCGGTGGCCTGCACGATGTTGCTGCGGTCGATCCGGTAGGCCGCCATGTTCAAGGCCACACGGTCGGCCAGCAGCGACTTCATGCCTACTTCCCACTGCTTGCTGCGCTCGGCATCGAACGGTCCGCCAGCGGCCGGGTTCTGGTTGGAGGCACTCTGCGGCACGAAACCACTGGCGACGTTGGCGTAGACGTTCAGGCCCTCGCGCACGGTGAACGTGCTGCCCAGCCGCCAGCTGAGATCGTTGCCATCCACACTGTTGCCAGTGATGCGATCCTCATCCTTGAAGCCATCCCAGCGCACCCCGGCCAGCACATGCCAGCGCGGGCCCAGTGCCAGTTCGTCCTGCAGGTAGCCGCCATGGCGCTTGCTGCGGGTGGATGTGCTGCGCCAGGGCAGGGCCGCCAGGTTGTAGTCGTGCCAGGTACTGGCGCCGTACACGGGATTGAACAGGTCGATGCCGCGCACCGGCCCGGCGCCACGCGCAAGGTCAGCGCTGTTCGCGGTCTGTGCGGTGAAATCCGCATCCAGCTGGTACACATCGGCGCCGAACAGCACCTTGTGCTCAACCGTGCCGGTGGCCACCCGCCAGACGGCATTGCCGTTGGCAGTGAATGCTTCGTTGTCGCGTATCTGGTTGCGCAGCTGGCGGGTCATCCACTCGGCCACGCCATCGCGGTCACGATCGATCAGGCCCATCGGCTCGTGGTACATCTGGTGTTCGTTGTTGCTGAACCAGCGGGCGGCGAAGTCCAGGTCCAGAGTGTCGCTCGGCGCGAAACGGTAGTGCGCCAGCGCCACTTTGGCGCGCATGTCGAGGAAGTCGCTGGCCTCGTTGTGGTTCCAGCGGCGGTCGGTCAGGAACGTGCCTGCATCGTTGACCGGCACGCCACGCAGGCGGTTGCCGCCAAGGTTCTGGGTGATGTCGGTGAACTGCAGCACCAGCTCGCCGGTCTGGCCAACGTCGAAGGCCAGCGAGGCGTCGCCGATCACGCTCTCGCTGTCGGTGTTCCAGCGCACGCCCTGTTCACTGTCGGCATAGAGCCCGGCGCGATAGCGTACGCTGCCGATGGCATTCAATGGCCCGGTACCCTCGATCGATCCGGCACGGAAGTCCTTGTCGCCGAGCTGGACCTCGATGCGGCGTTCGGCGCTGGCTTTCGGCTTGCGGGTCACGTAGTTGATGACACCGCCCGCATCACCCCCGCCATACAGCGCGCCTGCCGGCCCCTTCAGCACTTCCACGCGCTCGATGTTGAACAGTTGCGGCACCGAAAATCCTGCGTACGGGTCGCCGCGCAGGCCGTCATACAGCACGTTCTCCTGGCGGAAGCCGCGCAGGGTCACCCCGGCATAGCTGAAATAGCTGATGCCGCTGATGCTGCGATAGAGGTCGGTCACCTGGCGCGCGGCCTGGTCGTCGATCAGTTCACGCGGGATGACCTGGATCGACTGTGGGACCAGCTCCAGGGGCGTATCGGTGCGGGTGCCGACCGCGGCATCGTCTACCCGATACAGTGTCTGTGCGCGTCCGCGGACTTCGACCTTGTCCAGATCCTTGGGTGCGGCAGCGGAGGACTCAGCTGCATGCGCAAGGGGCGCCACGTGCAGGGTCAGTGCCAGGCACAGGGTGCGTTGCAGGGGCATGGGCAGGGGCATTGGGGAGGGTCACGTGTCTGCAAATGAGAAAGATTAGCATTTGCGATACTTCGACGCCTATTCCCCGGATGCGCTATGGACGCGCGCCGGGGTCCGTATACGGGGTGCCCGCCAAGGCCACCAGTACCCCGGCGGCACCGCGCACGATCAGCTGCCGCATGGCCTCACGCGGGTCCTTGCCCTGCAGCTGGCTTGCCAGTCCTTTCTCATAGGCCGCCACCATCGACGCCAGCAGCATGGCCGCGCCCAGTCGCGCTTCGGCGTCATGTTCGGGCCGGCCGACAGCGTGGGCCATCAATCGCGCCAGATCGTCAGTCAACTGCGCCTGCAGCCGTCGCGCGTGCGCGACCAGTACCGGGCTCTCCGCCACGGTGCCCCAGAAGGCGACAGCGCCGGCATTGATGCGCAGCAGCGGATGGCCGGCCTCCAGCAGCTCACGAACGAGCGACTGGAAGGCCGCGAGCGGGGTCAGGCCGCTGCGCGCCATCATGCCCTCGCGCAGCAGCGTGCGCGCCTCCTCATCCCGGTCGAACACCAGGTCTTCCTTGCTGGCGAAGTAGTTGAAGACCGTCTTGCGTGAGACGCCCGCGGCTTCGGCGATCTCGGACATGGAGACGGCCTCGAAGCCGCGCCGGATGATCAGCTCGGTGGCGACGTCCGAAATCGTTTGTCGGGTCACGGCCTTGCGTTGTTCGCGGCGGCCAGGAGGCGGGGCCATGGGCGGTTCACTTGTGAAAACGTACACCGAGTGTAACATTTGGCCCGCCAGAGCGCCGACCCGGCGCTCACAAGGAATCTCGATGCTGTACGACGTCGTCATTGCCGGTGCTGGCCCGGTTGGCCTGTTCCTGTCCTGCGAACTGGCCCTGGCCGGGTGTTCGGTGCTGGTGCTGGAGCAGGCCGGGTCCGCCGGTTCGCCGTTGAAGCGCCTGCCATTCGGGCTGCGCGGCCTTAACGCCCCCACGCTGGAGGCGCTGGATCGGCGCGGCCTGTTGGACGCGGTCGCCGCGACGCAGGTGCTCAAGCCCGACAAGGGCGCGCCGCCGCCCGGCACCGCCCATTGGCTGGCGCAGCCGCGTGCGCTGGGTGGGCACTTCGCGGGCATTCCATTTGCACTGGACGATGTGGACCAGGCGCGCTGGAGCTGGCGCCTGCCGACACCGGCGGGCACCCAGATGGCGGTGGAGTTGCAGGCCCTGGAAGCGGTGTTCGCCGAACGTGCGACTGCGCTGGGCGTGCGCATCGAACGCGGGCGTGCGGTGCAGGCGGTGGATGCGCACGAGGCGCAGGTTGCCGTGCACACCGGCTCCGGCAGGGTCCACGGCCGCTGGCTGGTCGGTTGTGATGGGGCCCGCAGCACGGTACGCAAACAATCGGGCTTCCTCTTCGCTGGAACCGGGCCGGAGTTCACCGGTTACACGCTGCTGGTCGAACTGGCAGATGGGTGTGTACTCACACCAGGCCGACAGTTCACCGATCACGGGATGTGCAATTTCAACCCGCCAGGCATGCTGGCGCTGGCCGATTTCGATGGTGGCGCCGGCCATCGCACGCCACTGGACCGGCTCACCGCGCAAGCGTTGCTGCGGCGGGTGTCTGGCCGCGAGGCAACGATCACTGCATTGCACCTGGCCACGACATGGACCGATGCTGCGCGCCAGGCGACGGCCTATCGCAGCGGACGTGTGCTGTTGGCAGGTGATGCCGCGCACATGCATTCGCCGTTGGGCGGCCAGGGACTGAACCTCGGCATCGGCGATGCGATGAACCTCGGTTGGAAGCTGGCCGCCGTAGCGCGGGGCAAGGCCGATGAGGCGCTGCTGGACAGCTATCAGGCGGAGCGCCATCCGGTGGGTGCCAAGGTGCTGGACTGGTCGCGCGCGCAGGTTGCGCTGATGCGACCCGGGCCCGGTTCGCGCGCGCTGGCAGCGATCATGGCCGACCTGGCCGGCACCCGCGATGGGGCCACGTATCTGGCCGAGCGGATCTGGGGTGTTTCGCAGCAGCTGGATCTTGACGGAGACCACCCGCTGGTCGGCAGGAGCGCCCCGGAATTCCGGTTGGTCGATGGCCGCCGTCTGGGCGAACTGTTGAGAGCGGGGCAGGGGGCGCTGCTTGTTTTCGACCCGGCCTCTTCGCCGCCGCAGCATGGCCGACGCTGGCAGCCTTCCATCGCCTGCGCTGCAGATACCGGGGATGTGGCGTCGGGCCTGGAGGCGGTGCTGGTGCGCCCGGATGGCATCGTTGCCTGGGCCTGTGGCACGCAAGGGGATATGTCCGGCCTCGATTCAGCGCTTGCTTCCTGGACCGGTCCGACCCGGTGTTCTGCCGGCTAATGCGCAGTCACCATCGTCTGCGAGCGACAGCTGGCCTCGGTCATCACCGAGGCCAGCTGCTTCAGTGAGTAGGGCTTGCGCAGCAGCGTGAAACCGTGGCCTGGATCGCGGGCCAGCAGTTCGCTGTAGCCACTGGTGAGGATGATCGGAAGATCGGGCAGGCGGCTGCGGATGGTGCGGGCCAGATCCAGCCCATTGGTCCCGGGCATGACCACGTCGCTGAACACCACGTGGAAACGGGCAGCGTCGCGCTCGAGCTCCGCCAGTGCTTCGTCGGCATTGCGCGCGAGTACGACGTTGTACTCAAGCTCGCGCAGCGCACCGACTGCAAATTCGGCCACATCCACATTGTCTTCCACCACCAGCACGCACAATCCGTGACCATGCAGCAATCCCGGTTGCGCGGTCGGCAGCTCGATGGAGGCGTTTGCCTGCGCCAGCGGCAGATACAGCGTGAAGCGCGTACCGACACCGGCCTGGCTCTGTACGTCCACTTCGCCCTCGGACTGCTTGACGAAGCCGAAAACCTGGCTGAGGCCAAGCCCGGTGCCCGCGCCCACTCCCTTGGTGGTGAAGAATGGCTCGAAGATCCGGTCCACCACGGACGGATCGATACCGGCACCGGTGTCGCTGACGCTGATCGCAGCGAAGTTGCCTTTCATCGGCGCCGCGAACCGTACGGAAGGCACCGATGCCAGCTGTTCCACATCGATCGTCACCTTGCCGTGGCCGTCGATGGCGTCGCGCGCGTTCACCGCGATGTTGATCAGTGCGGTGTCGAGCTGGGTCCGGTCCAGCAGCACCGGCAACGGGGCGTCGGGCAGGTTCACCGACACGGAGATGCGTGCACCCAGCACTGTGGTGATGATGTCTGAAAGCGCGCGTACGCTCTCGCAGAGGTCGAATACCTGCGGCGACAGGCTCTGCCTGCGCGAGAACGCCAGAAGCTGGGCGGTCAGGCGAGTGGCGCGGTCAGCGGCGGTTTCGATCGCCTGTACATAGCGCAGGCGCGCATCTTCGGCCGGCCAGGTATGCAGCAGCATGTCCACGGAACCGGTGATGACCTGCAGCAGATTGTTGAAGTCGTGGGCAACGCCGCCGGTCAGCTGGCCGATGGCCTCCAGCTTCTGCGACTGCCGCAGCTGTTCGCGGGCGCGTACCAGTTCAAGATGGGCCTCGCGTGCCTGCTCGGTGATGGCCGCTACCTGGCGGGTGTGCCGGTCGCGTTCGATCACCCGTTCGGTCTGCTCGCTGACCATGCAGATGATGCCGGCCACGCCTCCGCAACCGGCACGCAGCGGCGAGTAGGAGAACGTCCAGAATGTCTCGCGCAACGTGCCATCACGGTCCATCATCAACGGCATGTTCTTGAAACTGCGGCTTGTACCGCCGAAGGCGTCGTTGACAGCATCGACGACGTCGGCCCAGACGTCCGCCCAGACGTCCTCCAATCGGCTGCCCATGGCGCCGTGCAGCTTGCCGCCCAGCAGCGGCAGGTAGGCATCGTTGAAGAAGAACGCCTTGTTGTCGCGGCCCCATGCGATCCACAGAGGCTCCGGAGAATCGAGGATCATCGCCAGCAGAGCGCGAAGTTCGGGAGGAGCGTTGGTCGCGTCGGCGGAACGGGCCCAGTCGCTGTCCTGCAGCAGTCGGTAGGCGAGTTGATCGGGTGCCGAGACAGGAAGGGGGAAGGGATGCATGGCCGTGCGCGAAGAAAGGTGCCGCAGCTTAGCCGAGGTGATGTCATTGCGCCCTGCACAGTTCCTTTGCCCTGGCTGTCATCGGCCCTGCGCGGCGGACGAGGTGGCTCACGGGGCGCCCTCTGACTGCACCATCATCCCTGTGCCAACAGCCTGCGTCGTGGCACCGTCGTACTGCAGCCTCAGACACCCAGAAGCGAATTCACCTGCCAATCGGCAACCCGCGCATGGCTCACCGCCTGATGACTGCCGCATCCGTCGCAGCGGAACAAGGCGCCGCCCGGTAGCTGGACCAGATTGTCTTCGCTGGCCGAGCGGGTTTCAGAGCAATGCCGGCAGATGACAGTGAGCGCCGTAATGCGCTCCACCCCGCCAGACAGGTCGAACACAGCTTCAAAGGCATGGATGACAGGGTGACCAGTGGCCGGCATCGGGAAAGTCGTCGTGATGGGGAGGCCTTATCCTGCCCCCCCGATCGTGACGGGCTGGTCATCCGCATGCATTGGAACGATCAAGATGCCCGGCGGCTCAGAGATCCTTCTTCTTGCCGCTCAGGTCGATCGGCCTGTCACTGCCCTTGCGCTCGCTCGACCACACTTCCATGCTCTTGTTGCAGCGGCTCTCGCGGGCAGCCACTTCGGGTGGCAGGTCCTTCAGATGCGGCGACTCCTGGCAGGCCTGGTGCATGTTGCTGTCGTCATACGTGGCACAGGCGCTGAGCGTGGCCAGGGCAATGGCGGTGAGGGAAGCGCGAAGCAGGGGCTGCAGGATCATGGGGAGGTCTCGGGTGGTGCCGGGCTGGCCATGGAATTCAAATCCGTGACCCCGGGCACGAGCAATCCGTCCAACCGCACTTGTTATTCTGTAACAGATGCGCGATAGTCCGGCGTCTGCTGCTGTCAGGCGACGCAGATCATCAGGATCATGCTCAGCGCCAGCATCAGCACGAATACGCGCCGGCTCAGCGCAAGGCAGGCCAGGCAGGCGGCCAGTGCCCAGGCAGCCAGCAGCGCGCAGGCCAGCAGCCACAGCCCGATCACGATCAGGGATCCACTGGCCGGTGCGGAGAGTGCGATCGCCTTGAACAGCGTCACGCCCAGCAAACTGCCGAGTACGCCTGCCTGCAGGGCGATGGCATCGTGGCGGGCAGGGGCAGGCGGGTGGTGCATGTCGGCGGCGTTCGTTCGCTGCGAGGGAGGCGCAGCCACTGTGCCCGACCGCATATCCACGCCATGTGTTTTTCGCGCACGCGATGCGCAGCCGGCTCAGTCGAACTCGCCCTCGGCCGATTCCAGCCGCTGCCGGTACGCCGCCCGATGCTGGTACAGGCGCTGGCACTCGGCGGACCGGTGGATCCGGCTGGCCGGTTCGTTGGCCACGGCGTCGCACATCCTTGCGATGTGGTTGTTGGACGCCAGTTCGGTCACGAAGAACACGGCGGTGATGCCGGTACCCAGCAGCACGACATAGAGCAGGCGGCTGAGCCAGCGCGTGCGCTTGCGCTCGAAGTGCTGCTGGAGGGTCAGGTCGAAGCGGATGATGCTGAGCACGATCCAGATGATCGCGACCAGGAAGCAGATGGTAGGCAGCAGGCCTCGCCAGAGTCCTGCTTCGTACACCGACTCGCTGTAGTGAACTGCTGCCCCGGCACCTGCGATGGCGATCGCCAGCGCCCAGTTACGGCCCAGCGAGAGCAGGTCATCGAGCAGCTTCTCCCGGTTCCTGGTCGATCCTGCTGCCACGTGGGTTCCGTCTCCATGCTGCGACCGGCGGCGGAACTGCCGCCGATCCTGCAGATGGTGGAGCATCGCTGCGGCGATGAGAAGACCGCGCGGCTCAGTGTGCGATGGCGCGGGCGCCGATCCAGCGCCGGTAGCGGCGGGTCCGACACTTTGCGGCCGCCTGTGCCAGCAGCAGGGCCCATACCGGTGAAACCGTGGGTGCGGTGGGGCGGCGCCGGCTCAACCGGCCCAGCTGATACTTCACTGCGGCCATGTGCGCACTGGCCGCCAGCGGCTTGCTGCGCCAGTTGATGTTGCGCAGTGTCGGCACCGGATCGCGGCCCTGCTGCCAGTGCTGCGGCAGATCCGGCTCGATCGCCAGCGCCGTGGCGATGCCGACCATGGCCACGCCGCTGGCCAGCACCTGCTCTGCCACTTCGCGGCGGCGGATGCCGCCGGTGACCATCAGCGGCATCGTTGCCACCGTGGCGATCTCGCGCGCGAATTCGAGGAAGTACGCTTCGCGGGCCACGCTGCGCTGGTCGCGTGCGGCGCCGGTCATGGCCGGTGCTTCATAGCTGCCGCCAGACAGTTCGACCAGATCCACGCCGAGGGGCGCCAGCATCTCGACCACGTCGCGCGCGTCCTCGGGCGAGAAGCCACCCCGCTGGAAGTCGGCGGAGTTGAGCTTCACCGCCACCACGAACGTGGGCGCCACCGCCGCGCGCACACCCTGCACGATCTCCAGCAGCAGGCGCGCACGGTTCTGCAGGCTGCCACCCCAGCGGTCATCGCGGCGGTTCGACAGCGGCGACAGGAACTGGCTGAGCAGGTAGCCGTGCGCGGCATGGATCTCCACGCCGCTGAAACCGGCGCGCTCGGCCAGCTCGGCACTGCGGATGAAGCGAGCGATCACGTCTTCAATATCCGCCTCGGTCATCGCCCGCGGCGGCGCGAACTGTTTGGACAGTGCGCCCATGTCCAAGGGGACCGCCGAAGGCGCCAATGCCGGCTGGCCGAGCGCGGCCGGCATCTGCCGCCCGGGGTGGTTGATCTGCATCCACATCTGCACCCCGCGCGAGCGCGCGGCGTCGGCCCAGGCGATGAAACGCTCCAGGTGGCGATCGTCCTCCAGCACCACGCCGCCGGGGCCGGTCATGGCGCGGCCATCAACCATCACGTTGCCGGTGATGATCAGTCCGGCGCCGCCGTCGGCCCAGCGCTGGTACAACTGCAGCAGCGCTTCGGAGGGGGCGTGGTCGGCGTCGGCCATGTTCTCCTCCATCGCCGCCTTGGCGATGCGGTTGCGGATGAGGGCGCCGGAAGGCAGCGCCAGGGACGAGAACAGCGACATGGGACAGCTCCAGGACAGGGGAATGGCGCTACGCTAACCTTCAAGTTTTATTGAAGGTCAATGGGTTTCGATGTCGAGGATTCAGGCAGATGATGATCGGTGAGCTGGCCCGCCGCACGGGCCTGGCGGCGTCACGTATCCGCTTCTATGAGGAGGCAGGGTTGCTGGTCGTCCAGCGGCAGGCCAACGGCTACCGCGACTACCCGGAGCAGGCGGTGCTGCTGCTGGAGCTGATTACCGGTGCGCAGCGCGCCGGCTTCAGCCTGGAGGAGATACGCGCCTTGCTGCCACCGGACATGGGCCAGTGGCAGCACGACGCATTGATCTCGATGCTGCAGCAGAAGGTGGCCGACATCGAGGCGCTGCAGTTGCGGCTGGCAGAGAGCCGGGCGCACCTGCTGGCCCTGATCGAGGACATCCAGGCGCGGCCGGAGGGCATCGACTGCGCGGCCAACTCGCGGCGGGTGCTGGAGCGCGTCAAGCGCGGTGAGCTGGCGCGCCCGACACTTGCGGCCGGCGATACGGCGTTGCTGCGGCCGGATCGCCGCCGCCGCGCGGGCAGCAGCTGACGATCCGCCGCGAAGGTCAGTGGCTGCCCACGCCGGCTGTCTTGCGCTTCCTGTCCAGCATCACCGCCACGCACCACAGCAGCAGGCCGCCGATGGCGGTGGCGGCACCGACATAGCCGGTGCTGGCCGGGCTGAAGCCGGCACTGATCGCCATGCCGCCCAGCCACGGCCCGAGCGCATTGGCGGTATTGAAGGCGGCATGGTTGGAGGCGGCGGCCAGGGTCTGTGCTTCGCCGGCCACGTCCATCAGGCGCGTCTGCAGCACCGCCGCCAGCGCGCCCATGGTGCCGACGGTGATGATCATCGGACCGATGGTCCACACCGACTGCGCGGCCAGCGGATACAGCAGCAGCATCACGATCGACCACAGCAGCACCACGGCGGCGGCCTTGAAATGGAACTTGTCCACCAGCCAGCCACCGGCGATGTTGCCGATGATCGCGCCGATGCCGAACGCGCCCACCGCCAGCGGCATCCACGATTCGGCCACGCCGGTGACCTGCACCAGGGTCGGTGCCAGGTAAGTGAACACGCAGAACATGCCGGCGAAGCCAACGGCGCCGATCGCCAGCGCCAGCCACACCTGGGTGGTGTTGAAGGCGCGCAGTTCGCGCATCGGCGAGGTACGAACCTCGTCCGGGTCCGGCAGCAGGAAGCGCGCGATCATCGCCACGGTGGCGATGGCCAGCACGCTGACCAGGGCAAAGGCGGTGCGCCAGCTCAGCTGCTGGCCCAGCCAGGTGGTCAGCGGATTGCCGACCAGGATCGCGATCGACAGGCCCAGCAACACGCGCGACATCGCCTGGCCGCGCTGGCCGGCCGGGCTGATCGCGGCGGCAACCAGCATCGCGACGCCGAAGTAGGCGCCATGCGGCAGGCCGGCGACGAAACGCGCAATGAGCATCGTGCCGTAGTTCGGCGCCAGTGCGCTGGCCAGGTTGCCGACGGCATAGAAGCCCATCAGTGCCAGCAGCAGCTTGCGGCGAGGGAAGCTGGCGCCGACGAAGGCGAGGATCGGGGCGCCGACGACCACGCCGATGGCGTAGGCGCTGATCAGGTGGCCGACCTGGGTTTCGGAAATCGACAGGCCGCGGCTGATCTCCAGCATCAGGCCCATGCTGGCGAATTCACTGGTGCCGATGGCGAAGCCGCCCAGCGACAGGGCAAGGATGATCAGGGTGCGCTGACGGGGCGTCAGCCGCGCAGCCAGGGAAGAGTTGGGGCTCATGCGGGGCGCGATGGGGGCGGGGAGCCGGTCATTGTACTGCTGCACCGCAACAAGGGCAGCAGCACTCAGGGTAAATCAGCGTTTGATCGGTGACACGTTCGCCCACCCGCCACCGCGCGGCGCAATCAGATGCCCAGCGCTGTCCGGGCGTGCGCATACTTGCTGCGCAGGCGCCTGGCCGTCGCCGCGTCGAGCATCGCCAGGCGCTTCGGATCGGCGTTGTCATCCAGATCGGCCTGCTTCACCTTCAGTGCCAGCGGGTGGGCGGCAATGCGCGCGTAGTAGCTGTCCGCGTCGGGGGCCGCGTCGCGGTTGAGCAGTTGCACCGCCTCGCGCAGCGGGGCGGGAAAGACCTCGATCCGTGCGGCAAACGCCGGGCAGTCTTCGGCTACGTCATGCAGCCAGGCCACCACTTCGGCGTCATCGTCGCCGCGCACCGCGGCCGCCACCCGCGCCACATGGCAGATGTAAGGCTGGCCGGCCTTGTCCGTCTGGCCCGTGTGGGCCTCGGTGGCCAGCGTGCGTGCAAGTGCTACCCAGTCCATTGCAGTCTCCTTGGATATCCGCAGACAGTTTCGCGCAGAAACCGTAGCGCTTGTGCATACGCCGATGACACTGCGATGGGCATCATGGCGGGGCAGGGGACGCAGTGTTGCCCCGACAAGGAGGAATGCGATGCAGGAATTCAGGCATGTGCTGGAAACCCGTGGCCGCTATCAGCTGGTAGCAGTGTCCTACGAGCCGGTGTACGCTCCGGGCGATGTGGTCGGCCATGCGGTCGTCGCCGTCGATGGGGATCGTCTGACCGACCTGGTATCACTGGCCGAAGCGCGCCAACTGCTGTTGCAGCGGCTGCGTGAAGAGGGCGAAGAGCCCGGGCTGGAGAACGAAAACAACCTGCGGAAGAAGGCGTCGCGCTGGCGCCGCCGCTAGGCCGTCGCGCCCTCGTGCGCATCATGGAGGATTCGGGTGTTGCCCAGTAAGAAGTATCTGCTCATCGCCATCGTCACGCTGGCGACCCTGCTGCTTGGTTTCGTGTTTTCCGGCTACCTGACCCTGTTGTTCCTGGGGTTGGACACCAAGCTGTTCACCTGGAACACGTACTACCAGTACTACCACGCCATCGGCCAGCCGCAGGTTGCGCCGTTCGTGGGCAAGATCAAGTGGGCCGGCTACGTGGGCTTCGGCCTGCCGCTGCTGGTCCTGCTGGTGACCGGTCTGGTGCTGCTGCTGAAGAAGGACAAGCGCTCGCTGCATGGCGACGCGCGCTTCGCCACCGGCGCCGACCTGTCCAGGCATGGCATGTTCAAGAAGACCGGCCAGAGCATCGTGGTCGGCAGCCATGGCGGCAAACTGGTGCGGCTGGATGGCCAGCAGTTCGTGATTCTTGCGGCACCCACCCGTTCAGGCAAGGGCGTGGGCGTGGTCATCCCGAACCTGCTGGAATACGGCGAATCGCTGGTGGTGCTGGACATCAAGCAGGAGAACTTCGACCTGACCAGCGGCTGGCGCGCCAGCCAGGGCCAGGAGATCTACCTGTTCAATCCCTTCGCCGAGGATCGGCGCACGCACCGCTGGAACCCGCTCAGCTATGTCTCCGATGATCCGGCATTCCGGGTGTCGGACCTGATGAGCATCGCCGCGATGCTGTATCCGGACGGCGCCGAGGACCAGAAGTTCTGGGTCAGCCAGGCGCGCAACGCGTTCATGGCCTTCACCCTGTATCTGTTCGAAAACTGGGACGACGAGCGCAGCAGCGGCTTCCCGGGCGGCTCGGGCACGCCGACGCTGGGTTCTGTCTACCGGTTGTCATCCGGCGATGGCACCGATCTGAAGAAGTACCTCAAGGCCTTGTCGGAGCGTTCGTTCCTCAGTGGCAACGCGCGATCGGCGTTCGCCAACATGCTGTCCCAGGCCGACGAGACCTTCGCCTCGATCCTGGGCACCTTCAAGGAACCGCTCAATCCCTGGATCAACCCGGTGCTGGACAAGGCCACCAGCAGCAACGACTTCCTGCTGACCGACGTGCGCAAGAAGAAGATGACCATCTACATCGGCATCCAGCCGAACAAGCTGGCCGAGAGCCGGCTGATCATCAACCTGTTCTTCAGCCAGCTGATCAACCTCAACACCAAGGAACTGCCCAAGTCCAACCCGGACCTGAAGTACCAGTGCCTGCTGCTGATGGACGAATTCACCTCGATCGGCAAGGTCGAGATCATCGCCTCGGCGGTGTCCTACATGGCCGGTTACAACATCCGCCTGCTGCCGATCATCCAGAGCATGTCCCAGCTCGATGCCACCTACGGCCGGGAAGTCTCGCGCACGATCATCACCAACCACGCGCTGCAGATCCTGTACGCGCCGCGCGAGCAGCAGGACGCCAACGACTATTCGGACATGCTGGGCTACACCACCATCCGCAAGAAGAACGTCACGCACGCCCGCGAGAAGACCCACAGCTTCACCGAGGAGCGGCGGGCACTGATGCTGCCGCAGGAGCTGAAGGCGATGGGGCCGGACAAGGAAGTGTTCCTGTACGAGGGCATACCGCATCCGGTGAAGTGCGACAAGATCCGCTACTACAAGGATCGCTACTTCACCTCGCGGCTGCTGCCGAAAGTCGACGTTCCAATGCTTAACGTCTAATTCACGTCGTTAAATTTGTGACGTAGATTCATATTCACTGACGTGAAAACGTGAGTTGAGTCAAGAATTCGGCATTTGTTCATGGATTTTCAGACTTGTCTGACATGGAATTGACGCGTGGTTGTGCGACCCTGTGCATGCCGTTCAGAAATGTGTGATGGATGGCAGATGTTGTAGAGCAGGGTGGCCAGGAGTTTGTGCCATGAAACATGGATGGTTTCGACGTTGGTGAGGTATGCGGGTGTGTCGCCGGGAGTGTCTGGCGGCCCCGCGACTTGGTTGGCAGCCGTTGGCTGCAGGGGAGCCGGAGTGGGTGTGCTGCCAGTCAGTGCGTCGCTCCGATTCCGGCGTGCGCGACGCAGCGCCGGACGACCAGGGGACCAATGCTCGGGACTGCTTTTTCGTACGTCAAAGTGAAGCCCGTATGAATCAGGCGTTTATCGCGAAAATGTCCATTGCCGCAGTGGCGGCGTTGATGGTGGCCGGTTGCGCCACCAAGTCCGCTCCCGATTTCGGAGGCCGCTGGAAGCCGGTGAACCGCTTTGCTGCGGCAACCACCGAGATCCCGCTGTACTCCAGCTACGTCTACCAGGCCTCGCCGATGGATGGCACGCTCAAAGCCATGCTCGAGCGCTGGGCCAAGGATTCCGGACGCACGCTGGATTACCGCCTGAGCTCGGACTTCACCCTGTACGGCGCGGTTTCCAACATCGACACCACCAACGCTCAGCAGGCCGTGATCGATCTGACGGCGGCCTATGCAGCGCAGGGCATCTCCGTCTCCATCGTTGGCAACCAGATCGTTGTGCAGAGCGCTGGTTCGACGCCGACCGCGTCGGCACAGGGCGCTGATTCCAACAGCGGCACCTGAGTCCACCTCGAAATCATCGAACGTGCCGCTCCCCGCGCCTGTCGCAGGGGTGCCACGCCCATTGATGTTTCAGCAGTACGGAAGAATCCATGTTCCGCAAGAAGGATCCCGGCAATAGTCCCAAGGTCGAGCAGTCGGTCGCCAAGGCGGTCAGCTACGAGATCACCGTGGCCGACATGGCGCGTCGCAGTGAGCGCCGTGCCTGGTGGGTCGCCACCGGCTCATTGCTGATGTCGCTGGCACTGGCGGGCGGCTACTACTACATGCTGCCGCTGAAGGAGAAGGTGCCGTTCCTGGTGATGGCCGATGCCTACACGGGTACCGCTACGGTGGCGCGCCTGAGGGGCACGTTCCAGGGCGAGACGATCACCACCAATGAAGCGGTCAACCGCAGCAATGTCGCCCAGTACGTGCTGGCGCGCGAGTCGTACGACTCCGCGGTGATGGGGTTGCGCGACTGGGAGCTGGTGTTCGTTATGTCCAGTGATGCCGTGGCCGCAAGCATGAAGCAGCGCTATGCCAGCAACAATCCGCAGAATCCGTTCGTGATGTACGGCCGGGGCAAGGCGATCAGGGTCAAGATCCTCAGCATCACCCCGCTGGGCGTGCAGGCGAACGGCAGCTTCCGTGGCGCGTCCGTGCGCATCCAGCGCAGCCTGCTCGACAAGCGCAGCGGTGTGTCGACCTATCTGGACAACCAGCTGGTCACCATGCGCTTCCAGTACAACCAGAATCTGGCGCTCTCCGAACAGGACCGCGTGCTCAACCCATTGGCGTTCCAGGTCACGGAGTACCGTGTCGACAACGACTATGCGCGCGGCGTGCCCGTGCCGGATGACGGTGCCATGCAGCAGCAGGCCCAGGATGCCGCGCAACAGGCACAGCTCGCCGCGCAGCAGGCGCAGGGCATGTACGTTCCGAACAATCCGGCCGCTGCCACCATGATCGATCCCGCCACCGGTCAGCCTGTCGCAGTGCCGGCCAATGGGCAGATGCAGCCGATGCAGGGTGCGCCCATGCAGGGGCAGCCGGTCCAGGGGCAGCCGATGCCGGGGCAGGGCGCGCCGGGACAGCCGGCAATGATGCCGGCACCGAACCATTCCACCGGAAATGCTGATGGAGCAAGCAACCGATGAGTAGTCGAAAAATCAGGGGAAGCGCGTGGGCGCTGCTGTCGTTGCTGTCGCTGGTGTTTTCCAGCGCGGCGATGGCACAGGCAGTTGACCACTACGAGTATGAGAAGGACCGCATCTACCCGGTTCGCACCGGCCTGGGCCTCACCACCCAGATCGAGCTGAGCCCGAACGAGAAGATCCTCGACTACAGCACCGGCTTCAGCAGCGGCTGGGAACTCACCCGTCGCGAGAACGTGTTCTATCTCAAGCCGAAGAACGTCGACGTCGACACCAACATGATGGTGCGTACCGAGACCCATTCGTACATTTTCGAGCTGAAAGTCGTTGCCACCGACTGGCGCCAGCTTGAGCAGGCCCGTCGCGCCGGCGTGCAGTACAAGATCGCCTTCGTCTATCCGAATGACACTGTGTTCGGGCCTGCCCAGGCAGCGGTCGAGGAAGAGGCGCAGCCGCTGCTGAGCACCGAGTTGGCCAAGGACCGCCAATACAACTTCAACTACTCCTATTCGACCAGCAAGGCGAAGAAGATGGGGTGGCTGATCCCGGTCAACGCCTACGACGATGGCCGTTTCACCTATCTGAAACTGCCCAACTCGCCCGAATACAAGACCGGCATCTTCCCGGCCGTGTTCGGTCGCGAGAAGGAGTACGGCGAGGATTTCGTGGTCAACACCACGGTTGAGGGCAATACGCTGATCGTGCACGGGACGTACCCGTACCTGGTCATCCGCCACGGCGACTTCGTCGTCGGCCTGCGAAGGAACGTGAAGAAATGAGCCAGCAGAACACTCCCGAAAACGATCCGAATCCGTCTCCGTACGGGCAGGGCCCTGCGGCTCAGGAGCCACCGACGAACCCGTATTATGGGCATGCGCAGGCCGAGGCAACCCCGGACCTGGATGCCAGTGCCCCGCAGCTTCGCTCTGCGGAAGAGCAGCGCTTGAACCGCAAGGCGCTGTTGTTCCTCGGCGGCATCCTGGTGTTGTTGCTGGCCATGGGCTTCCTGCTGCTGAGCAAGGGCAAGGAAGACGCTGAAGAAGTCAAGGCGCCGCCGCAGGTTGCACGTTCGAGCACCCCCGACCTGCCGATCATTGCACCCTCCGCGATTCGCGAGGCCGCCCGGGAAGCCGCCGAACCCATTCCGATGCTGCCGCCACCGCCGCAGGAAACGATGGGCCCGACGTTCATTCCTCGTGCCGAACCCGAGCGCGAGGTCGAGCGTGGCCCGAGTCTGCTGGATCGCCGCATTGCCGGTAGTGGTGGCGCAGGCGTGGGCACGGGCGATGCTGGCGGCCAGGCCGCAGCAGGGGACAACGACGATCCCTACATGCAGGCCACGTTGGCTGCGCTGCAGGCGCAGAACGGCAATGCTCCGCCGGCCAAGGTGCGCCGCGGGCCTGACGTGGAGGATGTGTCCAATGCTTCCTACATCCGCAGTCCCGATGCACTGCTGGTGCGTGGCACTTATCTGCGTTGTGTTCTCGAGACCCGCATCATCACCGATCTTGCAGGTTATACGTCGTGCCTGTTGACCGAACCGGTGTACTCGATCAACGGCCGCAGCCTGCTGCTGCCCAAGGGGTCCAAGATCTACGGTGCGTACGGTGGTGGTCCCAAGGGCAAGCGCGTGGAAGTGATCTGGGATCGCATCACCACGCCCAATGGCATCGACGTGGCCATGTCCAGCCCGGGCGTGGATCAGCTGGGTGGTGCCGGTCATCCTGGCCAGTACAGCGCGCACTGGGGCAGTCGCATTGCATCGGCGCTGATGATCAGCCTGATCGCCGACGCCTTCAAGTACGCCGCAGCCGAGCATGGCCCGGAGTCGACGACGGTTTCCAGTAATGGTTTTGCCGTTCGTTCGCCCTATGAAAGCGCCACCGCGCGCACGATGGAGCGTCTCGCCAACGAAGCCCTGACCAGTTCGAATCGCCCGCCGACTGTCACCATCAACCAGGGCACCGTCGTGAACGTCTACGTCGCAAAGGACGTCGACTTCACCAACGTGCTCAACCCGCGCCGGTAACCCGAAGAACAACCATGGACGCCGAAGTGTCACCCCTCGCCCTCGTTTCCAGCGATTTCCTGCGCTATCAGTACGAAGTGCTGGGCATCGCCGAGTACATGACATCCCCGGAAGTGACGGAAATCTGCATCAACCGTCCCGGTGAGCTGTACCTGGAAACCCGGGCCGGGTGGCAGCGGGTGGAGGTGCCGGGCCTGACGTTCGAGCGGGCACGGCAGTTCTGCACCGCCGTGGTGAACGAAAGCAACACCGGCCAGCGCATCACCGATGCCGATCCGGTGGTGTCGCTCACGTTCCCCACCGGCCAGCGTGCGCAGTTCGTGATTCCACCTGCCTGTGATGCCGGCAAGGTTTCGATCACGATCCGCCTGCCGTCCAAGCACACCAAGTCGCTCACCCAGTACCACGAGGATGGTTTCTTCAACCAGATCCTGGAACAGGATGGCAGTCTGAGCGAGCAGGACCGCGAGCTGCTGGAACTGCGCCAGCAGCGCGAGTACGCAGAGTTCTTCCGTCGTGCGGTGATGTACCGCAAGAACATCGTGGTCTCCGGTGCGACCGGTAGCGGCAAGACCACCTTCATGAAAGCGCTGGTCAATCATATCCCGGACAACGAGCGCCTGGTCACGATCGAGGACGCACGCGAGCTGTTTCTGACCCAACCCAATGTGGTGCACCTGCTGTACTCCAAGGGAGGGCAGAGCACCAGCAATGTCAGCGCAAAGAGTTGCATGGAAGCCTGCCTGCGCATGAAGCCAGAACGCATCATCCTGGCCGAGCTGCGCGGTGACGAGGCGTTCTACTTCATCCGCAACTGCGCATCGGGCCACCCGGGCTCGATCACCAGTTGCCATGCCGGTAGCCCGGAGCAGACCTGGGATCAGCTGGCGCTGATGGTGAAGGCCTCGGCCGAGGGTTCGGGCCTGGAGTTCAACGTGATCAAGCGACTGTTGATGATGACCATCGACATCGTCGTGCATATCAAGGCACATGCCGGCTCGCGCTACATCACCGGCATCGACTTCAATCCTGGGCGTGCCCAGGGGCAGGAGGGCTGACCAATGCTGCCAGGACTGGAAATGATGGCGTGCCCGGAAATGGCCGTCTCGATGGACGTGATGCAGCACGTCATTAACGTGGAATCGTCGCGCAACCCCTATGCCATCGGCGTGGTCGGCGGCGCCCTGGTGCGCCAGCCCAAGGCCCTCGACGAGGCGCTGGCCACCGTTCGCATGCTGGAGGAGAAGGGCTACAACTTCTCCATTGGCCTGGCCCAGGTCAACCGTTACAACCTGGGCAAGTACGGGCTGGATTCCTACGAGAAGGCCTTCCAGCAGTGCCCGAACCTGCAGGCGGGTTCGCGCATCCTCGCCGATTGCTACAAGCGCTCCGGTGGTGACTGGGGCAAGTCGTTCAGCTGCTACTACTCGGGCAACTTCGAGACCGGCTTCCGTCACGGGTACGTGCAGAAGATCTACGACTCGATCCGCCGCGGTCAGCAGGTCGCAAGCAACGCCGTCGCGCCGATTGACGTGGTCAGCCGCGGCGAGCGTCGGGTGGTCAGGGTCGAACATCATCCGCAGACGGCCTCGCCGGCCCAGGCGCGCATCGTCGCCCAGGCCAGTGCGCCGGTGTACGTACCGTCCAATGACCCGGCACGGGCCTACACCGTCTACCCATCGACCGGTGCGATGGCCCGCGGCAGCCTGCTGAACATCGCCGACCAGGCGGTATCGCGCGTGGTGCTGGGTTCGGTCGATCGAATGATGCAGCCACAGGCGCAGGGCGGAAACGACATGCCGCAGCAGGCTCCGCAGCCGTATCAGCAGCCTGGTGCGGCGCAGGGTGGGGCAGCCATGCCGCAACAGCTGCCCGGGATGGCTGCTGGCGCGAACGCGCCGGTGATGCTGCGCCCCTGGAATGAGCGTAACGCGCCGGCAGCGGACACCCAGAATTTCTACAACGCACCGGCGCCCCGTGCGCCGGTGCAGCAGATTCCCGCAGGGGATGCGGCCTTCGTGTTCTGACGAAGTCGTGGTGCGACCGGTCCCCCGGCTGGTCGATTCAGTTGTGTTAGTCCATCAACAAGGAAATCAATCCATGAAGCGATTCAATCTCGACCTCGTCCAGGCCCAGCGCACGCTGAAGACCATGCTGATGGCCGTCGCATTCGCAGGTGCCGTGTTCGCTCCCCAGGCCCTGGCAGGCGGTACCGACTTCGGCGGCACCGATGGCAAGGTCTGCGGCTTCTTCTCCAACATCAACGGTCTGCTGAACATGGCCTCGATCGCCGTGGTCACGATCGCCGTGATCTTCGCCGGTTACCAGATCGCATTTGCCCACAAGCGCATCGGTGACGTGGCCCCGATCCTCATCGGCGGTGTGCTGATCGGCGCGGCAGGCCAGATCGCGCGCATGCTGCTCGGCAAGGAGGCTGGCAGCTGCGACAAGGTCGGTGGTGGCGACGGCGCTGGCATGGCGTTTGAAATGATCAAGCACGCCGTCCAGTACTACAGTGCATAAGAACGTCCTGTTCCGGGGCTGCACGCGCCCAGCGATGTTCCTGGGCGTTCCCTACCTGCCATTTTTCATGGTGGCGGGTGGGTTGTTGCTGCTGAGCATGTACACGAACTTCTGGTTTCTGCTGACCATCCCGGTGGCCATTTTCATCATGCGGCAGATGGCCAAGCGTGACGAGATGATCTTCCGCCTGCTGGGCCTGCGCCTGATGTTCAAGCTCAAGGTGCGCAACGTGCAGGAGCATGATGGCATGTGGGTGTTCAACCCGAATCACTACCGCAACAAGCCAGCCCCCAGGGATTGAGGGCTGGATCCGGCCAGGCGGGCGTTGAACGCCCGCCTGGCCAACTCCGCATCTTTGTCGGCAGTACCTTTTGGAAGCAGTCGTATGTTCAACCCAGATACCTCCATCAGCGAATTCATCCCCTTGTCGTCGCACGTGGCTCCGAATGTGGTGAAGACCACGGGCGGCGACTACCTGTTGACGTGGCACCTGGAAGGGCTGCCGTTCGTGGGGCGCGAAGAATGGGAGCTTGAGCATCGGCACAACACCTTCAACCGGTTGCTGCAGACGCTGCGCGCGCCGGATTTCGTCAACGTTGCCTTCTGGGTGCATGACATCCGGCGCCGTCGCACCCTGAAGGGAAAGAGCTACTACAAGCAGCGCTTCAACCAGGATGTGTCCGACCAGTACATGGGCATGCTGTCCTCCCAGCGCATCATGCAGAACGAGCTGTACCTGACGATGATCTATCGCCCGGTGGTGGCGGGAAAGCGCTTCGTGGAGAAGTCCGCGAACGTGGACAAGCTGCGCGCCGAGCAGGAGCAGGCCGTCGAGAAGCTGATGGAGCTCGCCGGCAACGTCGAGGCTGTGATCCGCGACTACGCGCCTTACCGGCTCGGTATGTACGAAGCCAAGAACGGTGTGGTGTTTTCCGAGACGCTTGAGCTGTTCGGCTACCTGATCAACCGCATCGATGAGCCGGTACCGGTGCTGTCGGCGCCTGTGAAAGACTATCTTCCGGTCAGCCGTCATATGTTCTCGGCCAAGACCGGCGATTTCGTGATCAATACGCCCAATGGCGTCAATCATTTCGGCGCGATCCTGAATATCAAGGAATATGCCGAGGGGACCTATCCGGGCATTCTCAATGGTCTGAAGTATCTGGACTATGAGTACGTCATCACCCATTCGTTCAGCCCGATGGGGCGCCAGGACGCATTGAAGGTGCTGGACCGGACCAAGGGCATGATGATCTCCTCGGGCGACAAGGCGGTCAGTCAGATCGTCGAACTCGACCAGGCGATGGATCATCTGTCGTCAGGCAACTTCGTGCTGGGCGAATACCACTTCATCATCGCGGTGTATGGCGACAGCCAGGCGAAGCTGTCGCAGAACGTGGCCTCGACCCGTGCCGAGCTGTCCAACGCCGGTTTCGTGTCGACCAAGGAGGATCTGGCAGTCACCTCGTCGTTCTATTCGCAGCTGCCGGCCAACTGGCGCTTCCGCACGCGGCTGGCCAACGTCAGCTCGCTGAATTTCCTCGGCCTGTCGCCGCTGCACAACTTCGCCACCGGCAAGCAGCACAACAACCCGTGGGGCGACTGCGTGACCACGCTGCAGACCACCAACGGCCAGCCGTACTACTTCAATTTCCATGCCACCCATCCATCCGAGAATTCGCTGGGTGAGAAGGCGATCGCCAACACCATGGTGATCGGCAAGTCCGGTACCGGCAAGACCGCGCTTATCAACTTCCTGCTCAGCCAGGTTCAGAAGTATGAGCCGTCACCGACCATCTTCTTCTTCGACAAGGACCGTGGTGCGGAGATCTTCGTGCGTGCCTGCGGTGGCAATTATCTGGCCCTGGAGAACGGTGCGCCGACCGGCTTCAACCCGTTCCAGTGCGAGAACAACGAAGCGAACGTGCAGTTCCTGGCCGAACTGATCAAGGTGCTGGCCGGCAAGCGCGAGTACAGCGCCCGCGAGGAAGAGGACATCTACCGTGCGGTGGAGAGCATGCTCGATACGCCGATGCATCTGCGCAGCATGACCAACTTCCAGAAGAGCCTGCCCAACATGGGCGACGACGGCCTCTATGCGCGCATGCGCCGTTGGACTTCGGGCAATTCGCTGGGTTGGGTCTTCGACAATCCGATCGATACGGTGGATCTGAGCAAGGCCAACATCATCGGCTTCGACTACACCGACATCATCGACAATCCCGAAGTGCGCGTGCCGGTCATCAATTACCTGCTGCACCGCCTGGAATCGCTGATCGACGGTCGACCGCTGATCTATGTGATGGACGAATTCTGGAAGATCCTGGACGGCGAGGGTGGCCTGAAGGAGTTCGCGAAGAACAAGCAGAAGACCATCCGTAAGCAGAACGGCCTGGGCATCTTCGCCACGCAGAGCCCGGAAGACGCGCTGAAGAGTGATATCTCCGCTGCCCTGATCGAGCAGACCGCCACGCTCATCCTGCTGCCGAACCCGAACGCCAGCAAGAGCGACTACATGGATGGCCTGAAGTTGACCGAGGCGGAGTTCAAGGTGGTCACGGCACTGGACGAGCGCTCGCGCTGCTTCCTGGTCAAGCAGGGCCATGCTTCCAGTGTCTGCCAGCTCAACCTGCGTGGCATGGACGACATCCTGTCGGTGATCTCGGCCTCGACCGACAACATCGACATCATGCATCGGGTGCTGCAGACGGCTGCAGTCCGCAATCGGATCACCGTGGACGAACTCACGCCGGAACAGTGGCTGGAGGACTTCTACAAGAACCGAAAGGGCTCTGGTAAAGCCAAGGCCTCTGCCGAAACCGATGCGGCTTGAAAGCCCTGGATCAGACAGCGCCGAATGAAATCCATTCCCCTGGAGAAGAACATGAGCATGACATCCCGAAATCACAAGCGCCACCGCGGTCTGCGTCAGAAGCGCCTGGCAGCCATCCTGCTGGGGAGCATGGTCATGTTCTCCACCACGTCGGTTTCGGCCGGTGGTTACCCTGTCTTCGACCTCAGTAATCTCATGCAGGCACTGAAGGACTTTGCCCAAGGGAAGGCGCAAATGAAGGCTGACGGGCTGGAGTACGCGGCTCAGGTAACTCGGTGGAGAAGGACGTTCCAGGAGTACCAAAATGCGCTTGTCCAGATCCAGGGCATGATCAACAACTTCGGCTTGCCGCCAGGCGCCACATTGGAGCGGGTTCCAGACGACTATATGGTCGCCGACCTCTGCCGTACGTCGGCGGGCTTCAGCGCTGGCAGCCTGCTGAAGAAGTTTGTGCTGGATACCTCCGGTGATCTCTACGCGCAGCAGCAGCAGCTGTGCGTCAACATCCAGATGATGGAAAACCGGAAGCGCAACGAGACGGTGGATTTCATCGAGAAGACCATTCCCAGCATCAACGCGTCGTTGTCTGAGATCATGGGCTGGCGAGGCGGCGCCGATGGCAATCTTGCGGGAACTCTTTCGGCCGTGAACAGTGACTCCCTGCGTACGGCAAACGATATTTCCAAGCTGCAGCAGGAGTGGGAGGCGCGCATGCGGTCCTACGACGCCTATCAGGAGTCAATGATGGCCAATCAGCGCGTGCTGGCGCGCGTGGCATTGAAGGGCAAGCCGGGCGTCATCTCGCAGCTGGTCAAGACGGCCGCATTGGAACGCGCTTTGCACGTCGACTGACGCCGCTTGGGGCAGGTGCATAGGCACCCGCTCCACGAGGTTGTCCGGTAGGGATACATCAAGGGATTGCGGAAATGATCAGGTCGATTGCCAATTTTGATTTCAATGGCGGATTCCAGGATTTGATGGGGCACGTTGCACGTGTCCAGTCGATCGGGGATTTCGTGTTCTTCAAGTTCATCTTCGACTTCCTGCGAAGCAAGATAAACAAGTTCGGCATCGACATGATGGGGGAAATGATGCAGTGGGTCGGCGGCATCGCCCTCACGCTCATGACCCTGTGGGTGCTGGTGCAGGGCTTCCGCATCGTGACCGGCCGCAGCCGGGACTCAATGATGGTGCTGGTGACCAATATGGCGCGTGCGGCGTTGATCGTCAGCGCGGCCACCACGATGGGCGCTTTCGGCACCAACCTTCAGAGCTTCCTCACCCACGACGTCAAGGCAGAAATCACGAAGGTCGTGACAGGCTCGAACGAGTCACCCGAAGCTCAGATCGACAAGAGCCTGGCATGGATGCAGGTGGCGCTTTCCAGTATCGACGCCATCCAGATCATGAATGACGGGGAGCTGCTGGAGGACAAGAAGCGGGCACTGTTCTTCATCGGCATGGGCACCGCAGGTCCAGCCATCACCGCTGGTGCGATGCTGATGCTGTATGAAATCGCCATGGCGCTGTTCATCGGCTTTGGCCCCCTGTTCATCCTCTGCCTGTTGTTCGACCAGACCAAGCAGTTGTTCCAACGTTGGCTGTTCTACGGCATTGGCACGATGTTCTCCATGGCCGTACTTGCAGCGATGGTTTCCATCGCACTGGACATGGTGGTACGTGTGGCGGCCACTTTCTGGACCACAGCGCTGGTGCAGGAATTCATCCTCAAGGAAAGCATGTCCGACGGCATGACCAGCCAGGCAATGCAGCAGGGAGGCATGGGCCTGATCCTCACCGCGTTGATCCTGACTACACCCCCAATGGCAGCGATGTTCTTCCAGGGCACCCTGGGCACCTTCATGGCATATTCGCAGATAGGCGGTGGTGCCAGTGCCTCGCCGAGTGCCGATGGTCGTCCGCCGGGCATGTCGGCTCCGCCGCCGGCGCCGTCGGGAGATCGTGGTTCGGTGGGGGCGCCTGTCGCAGCAACCTCCCCTGTTGTCAATAACGCGATTGCTCCGACTCAAAGCCCAGGTATGCGAGGAAATGCAACAGGTCAATGAGTTGTGAGACTGAGGCGCCGTGAATTTTCAGAGATTCAAGACAATGGCCGATTTCAAACCTTTACGCGGTAATCCGGCGTTCGTGACTCTGACGCTGCTGTTTGCTGCACTCCTCGTTGCCAATAACGCCAATGCGGAGGGCCGATGCCCGGCCGGCCAGTACCCCATCGGCGATCAAGGGGTGGGGGGGTGTGCCCCCATCCCTGGAGCGGGGGGGGGCGCCCGTGGGGCGGAACCCGCTGGCCAGTGGCATAAGACGTGGGGTGCCATTGCTTCCTCGCCCAGCACGAACGAAGCAGGCGTGGCGACAGGGAGGGCTACGAAAGAGGATGCGGAGCGTGTCGCTCTCGAGGGATGCGGCATGCGCGCTGCTCGCGACTGCCGAGTACTCATCGCGTACCGGAACCAGTGTGCGGCTTGGGTCGTTCCTCAGAGCCAAGGCAATGGGGCGCGTGGTGGCGTTGCGAGCGGTAAAGACTTGAAGGAAGCCATTGCGCAGGCACAAAAGATCTGCGTGGATCCGGCTGGAACGCAATGCAAAGTCGCCTACTCAGCGTGTTCTGAGCCGGTCTATGAGGCGTTCTAGCTAAAGGATCCTGACAGCCAGTGCTTGGAGCGTGTTGATTGCTCAGGGCAACGGCTTGGGCAAGCT
Source organism: Stenotrophomonas sp. YJH_SMC_58 (assembly GCF_059369635.1). NCBI lineage: Bacteria > Pseudomonadati > Pseudomonadota > Gammaproteobacteria > Lysobacterales > Lysobacteraceae > Stenotrophomonas > Stenotrophomonas sp. YJH_SMC_58. The sequence continues at coordinate 13,218 of NZ_JCAFSW010000003.1, read as the reverse complement.
TCGACATGCCGACGTGAAGGCGATATTGGTGCGACGGCGTCTATGTGATCGACAGTAACTTGCTGTGCCCCGGCTCTACTTCAACTGGGTGATTTACTTCAGTCGAGCCTGCGTTGATGCACAGTCTGACGCGATTGACCTTGAGCGTTCAGCGTGGCTGCGCCACCATCGGGCTTGCAGCGCACTCCGGTTGGAATCGCCGAGTTCTCCAATGATCTTGTACCCGGCCAGCCCGGGCCTGTGTTTGCTCTGCGAAGCCTTCCCAACCCGGGAGGCAAGTTTGGGCAACGATCATCTGCTCAGGCCGTCCCGCCTCTCACAATGGGCAGCAAAGGAATGAGTCTCCCCATGAAACGAATCCACCTCGCTTTTCTCCCGTGTCTGCTGATTGCAGGCCTGCCGCCGTTCACCGCGCTTGCCGAAGGCAACTGCCCGCAGGGCATGTATCCCATCGGTGGCCAGGGTGTACAGGGCTGTGCGCCCATTCCGGTAAGCAGCTCAGGATCCCCGTACAACAATCGCCCCAACTGGGCGCAGACCGTGCGCGGCGTGGCGATGGATGCCCGCGGCGATACCTTCATCAGCAACTCGATGCGCTCACGGGGCAAGGCCAAGCGTGCATCCATGAAGGAGTGCAGGGAGTTCGGGAAAGGCGAATGTACGTTGGCGACCCTGTTCCAGGCGCAATGCGTGGCGGTCGCCCACGCGGGCCTGGGCACTGAAACCACCAGCGTCGCCACCGCCATGTCCGAACAGGGGGCGGTCATTGTCGCGATGCAGCAATGCAACGCGAAGGCGGCATGGAAGCAGCTGCCGCAGGGACAATGCGGGATCGCCAGAACGGCCTGCACGGCGGATCTGTTCATCAGGTAAGGCGCCATTCACGCTAAGTCCCGTTTTTTGTGATGAATTCCGCTTTTCGATTTCCTCGCACTTCGACGCGGCAGAAGGCCTCGCGGTAAGCTCCCCACGCGTCATGAAAATGACGCACCAGTGCCGCCGAATGCAGGGGTTCTTCCGTCCAGTGAGGACGCTGTCAGCCCCTGCATCGGGTAACGCTCGCCATCATCGCGGTCTTGCCGTACGCAAGGCTATGATCCCTGTCCGCGCAGGCGCGGATAAGCCGGAACGCGTTCCGGCTGGGCAGGGAGGCGGGTATCGGCATGACCACATTGAAGGAGTGGGAGGGGATGGAAGACAGGGTTGGCGCACACATGGACGATGCCCTGGCATTTGTTCCGTCCGGTGCGAACCTGCTGGAAGCCGTAAGGGGCGAACTCAACGGCGATGGCATCGAGTATCAGCTGCTGGTCATCGACCAGCCGACGCCGGAAGGGCTGGTGCCCGGCCAGCACGGGCCAAACCGGGTGCTGCTGTTGCTGCGCGGTGATGGGCGCGGGCGCTGGCAGCTGGCCGCGCGCAACGACAAGCTGGTGCCGTGTTCCACCCGAGGTGGCCTGGCCGGCGACCCTTTTGCGTATGCAATGGTCGAGAAGGGCACCTTCAGCGTGATCACCAACGGCGGTAGCCGCGAGCGCTGGAGCAGCACCTACCGGTTCCGCTATGCGCCCGCGGACAAGGCCTGCTGGGTTGACGGGGTGAGACGCAAGGTCGTGGATATCGAGACCGAAGCGACCAACATCCGGGATTACTCGGCGGCGGAGCTGGGCAGGGTGCGGTTCGAGGACTTCGACCCGTCCAGCGTCGCCGAGGTGTCGCTTCCATGAGCCAAGCTCCAACCGGCGGAAGGGAATCCGCGCTGATGAAGATTCAGGAGTTGCACTGTGTCGACCGATAGAGAGTCGCAGCTGTTGCGGCAGGCGACCAAAGCCGGCATCGACTCCCCGCTTGAACTGGCCAATTTCATGGCCCAGGCAGGGCACGAGTCGCGTGGCTTGAGCCGGCTCAACGAGAGTTTCAACTTCACCCGGGGAATCTCGCAGATCCCGGTGGAGGCTGCGTGGCGCAATGGCAACGCTGCGCTGGAGAGCGCCCGCCAGGAAGCGCTGCGTGGTCGCCCGGGAAACCTGGCTGAGCTGATGTACGGCGGGCGCATGGGCAACGACGCGCCTGGTGACGCGCTGAAGTACCACGGCCGCGGCTATCTGCCACTGGTCGGCAAGGAGAATTACGAGCGTGCCGGCAAGGCGCTGGATCTGGACCTGGTGAATCACCCGGAGCTGGCCGCGCAGCCCGAGTACGCAGGCCGTATTGCCGTATGGCAGTGGCAGACACGGGTGCCGGAGGGGGCGCGCCATGATGTGCGCGAAGCAACTTATGCGCTCAACGGCGCGCTCAATGGCATCGAGGCGCGCCGGCAACGATTTGAGGTCTGGCAGCAGAAGTTGACGCCGGACGTGATGGCGCGACTGGATCGCGGCGAAGTCGGTGCGCCGGCGCAGACCGTTGCACGCGACATGTCGCATGCCGGTGAGCCCGGCAACGCATTGTTCGAGGATGCGCGCCAGCACCTGCGGCAGATGGGGCCGCAAAGTGGACTGCGCAGTGCACAGGAGCTCGACAATACCGCTGGCGCATTGGCGCTGGGGGCGCAGAAGGCCGGCCTGTCGCGCATCGATCATCTGCTGGCGGGCAACGACGGCCGTACGCTGTTTGCAGTGCAGGGCGCGCTGGGTGATCCGGCCATGCTGCGTGCGTCTGTTGACCGGGAGCAGGCCTCCCAGCAGCCACTGGCGCAGAGCAGCCAGCAGTTGGCGGCCAGCGTTGCGCAGCAGGATCCGACGGCCGCGCTCGCCCGCGAGCAGGAGCAGCGTTCTCGATCCCTGTAGCACTTGGTGCCGGCGGGCAGGGTGCCCGCCGTTGTTTTGCGTAAGACGCATGGCGCCCTGTGGCGCCGACATGGAAACCCACCCGTAAGGACACCACATGCGAATCGTTCCCTTGAATGCCCTGCAGGCCGCTGCCCGCTGCAATGCATCCGCGCGCCGCCTGCCGCCGCTCTGGCTGCTGTCACTTGGACTTGCCGCAGCCTCGGCACAGGCTCAGGAGACAGCGCCGCCCGTCGCGGAAACGCCCGCCGCGGTACAGGCGATCGCTGATGCGCCCGCAGGAACGGCACCGCCTGCTACCGCCGAGCCAACCGTTCCGGCGGTAGCACCCGCACCGCCCGCATTGGCCATCGTGCCATTGTCGCCCGAGCGGGCGACCGAGCGGGCGCTCGGTGCGCGCTGCCCGGTGGATCTGGCCGGGCGACTGGCGACCCAGGGCGACCTGCTGACCGGCGCCTGCCAGGGCACCATGCCGGCGCATCTGGCCGCTCTGCTGGTCGCGCTGCCCGAGCAGGACATCCACCTGCCGCGCAACTGGCGCGAGCGAGAGGTACAGCAGAAGGCCTGGTTCAAGGCGGTGCCTGGGTACGGCCAGCGCCCGGACTTCATCGTGCGGATGGGCGACGTCTGGGTGCGCTCGCTGGAAGGGCGCGATGCCGACAGCACGTTCTACCTGGTGTCCGCGCCGTTCACCTGCAGCGACCAGGTCGCCAACCGCGATGAGTTCAGCGCGGAGCCGGTACGTGTGCCAGCGGGCAACTGCCGCGAGGCGTATGTGGGCCAGCGTGTCTACCAGGTGCGTGGCGATGCGCCACCGAGGGATGTTACCGCCGAGGCGATGCCGGCCATGCCACAGGTGACCGAGGCGGATCGCGCACGCCAGCTGGCGCGTGGGGGCAGGATCACGCTGGATCACAGCAAGCTGCAGTTCGGGCCGGCCATGCGTTGGTTCGTGCAGTATCCGGAGACGGTGCCGAAGGGTGGGGCGCGTGCGTTCAGTGACTGGAACCGCGAGCATCTCGCCTTCGTGGTCTGGACCGGCGATCGCTTCGAGTTGCGCGACAAGGTCCCGCGCAGCCAGTGGCCGTGTGATCCGGTCGCGCCGGGCGATCGCGCCTGCGGCGGCTTCCCGGATTCCGGGCCGGATCTGTTCGTGACCGCCAGTGCATCTGCGCCGGTCGCGGCCACCAGCCCCTGAGTCACGGTGCTGAGGCGGGAGCCGGAATGACCGGCTCCCGCGCTGTCCATCAGGCCTGCAGGCTGCGGGTCTGATGCTGCTGCTGTTCCAGCTGTTGGTCGCGCTCCAGCGCAAGGCGCTGGCCTGCAGCCTGCTGGTCGATGCGCTGGCTGCTCTGTTCCAGCGGCGTGTTCATCGCCACTGCCGTATCCACCGACACGCGAAGGTGGGCGGGGTCACCGCCCTGGCCCTGCACGGCGAAGCTGCGCGAGGCATCGGCGTTCATCACCACTTCGTCGATGCGCTTGCCGCCTGCAGCGTGCATCTCCGCCGCCAGGCTGCCCGCCAGCTGCGTACTCATCACGTCCGGCACGCGGCCAACGCGCACGTCATGTGCGTGCACGCCGCGAATCGCGTCGTTGAACAGCGGGTTGCCCAGATGGTTGGCATCGTCCATGCGCAACATGCTGGTGTGATGGCCATTCTTCTCCGCTTCGCGGCGTGCCGGTTCACCGGGCTGCAGCGGGCCGCGGATGTGGTCGTACAGATCGATGGCGCCGCCCGGGATGCCGCGTGCAGCGCGGGTGACGCCGCGACGCAGTGACTCGACGTCGTCGCGATACTCCTCGATCATCTTGGCGTTGTCTTTCGCCAGCTTCTGCGTTTCGGGGTGCTTCAGCACCGAGCCTTCGTTGAGGAAGTTGCCCAGTTTGTGCGCGCCGAACGAGCTGGTCGCCGCAATGATCGGCCGGTCCGGAATCAGATCACGCAGGGCGTGATTGCTGAAGCCGTTTGCCGCGAGCGTCTTGATCTCGTCGGGCTTGGCATAGATGCGTACCTGGCCGAAATGCGGTGACGCGGCGCTGACCGGATCGGAGGCCATGACGTGGTTGATCATGGTGTTGCCGCCTTCCGGAATGCGGTAGCTGAGGCTGACCGCGCCGTAGGCATTGAATGTCTCGCCCTTGACGTTGAAGTGGTGCGAGGTGATCTGGGCAAGAGCGCCGCCGAGGGAATGACCGGTGACGGTGACCTGGGGCGCGGGCACACCGTTCAAGCGGGATTGAAGCGCAGCGCCTTCGAGTGTCCTCTGTGTCAAAGCAATCGCGTCAGGCGCCTGCACGTTGGTGCGCGCAACCACCATGCCGCCGTCGGTCAGAATCGCATCGCGAGCGATCTGCTCGGTGCCACGATGCGCAATGACGATCTCTTTGGTGTCTACGCGCTGATAGACGGTGCCCTGATAGCCGTTGAGACGATTGTTGACATGCTCAAGTATCTTGTACTCATGGCCGTTTAACGTGACTTTTTCTTCTTGGCCGGGTTCACGTCGGCCGACGGCCCGATCCTTGTAGGCGTCATTGGATAACGCGGCGTAGTCCTGAGAGGTGATGGTCACGGCGCGACCTCACTTGCGGAGAGGGTGATCGTAAACAGCTTGTCCTGCAGATCAGCGGCGTAGTTGCTGCGATCGGGCTCGCCACTGGCTGGGAAGTTGGGAACGCGATCTGCCTTCGGATAGACCAGATCCGGATAGTAGAGCGTATGGGCGCCACCTTCGGTCAGCGGCTTGGCGTCGACGAAGGTGAGGAAGCGGGTCTCTTCTTCGGCACCCGTCGCCTTCAGCATTGCCCCGGCACCGGTGAACTCCCACTTGCAGACGCCACGACCGTAGTAGTCCTCATCCAGCATGCGGTCCACATATAGCGTGCCGCGGTACTCGCCCTCAGCGACCTTGCGCAGCTCCACCGGTTCCTGGCTGGTGATACGTGCAGCTGTGCCGGTGGCCGGCTCGATGTGGCCGCACTGATCCTCGTTGGTGACGTCGTACTGCGCTACGCCCTTGACCAGTGCGAAGTCGCCGGGTGCATCCTTCAGGCGCAATACCAGTTCATAGGCCTTGCGCGGGTTGGGGTTGAGCTTGGCGAGGCCGCGCCCACCCTGGGCGACATCGGCTTCGGCAGCGGCACGTTCCTGGTTCATGGCGGTCTCCGGGTTGCAGGCGGTCAGTAGAAGCAGAGCAAGGCACGGGATCATCTTGTGGCGCAATGTCGGCCTCCTGGTGTGTAGGGGGAAATGTGGCACTGGCAGCTCACGGCGAGAGCTGCCGCACAGTGGTTGTGGTTGAGAACAGCGCGTCGCGCAGCTCTTCGCTGTACCCCGACGGATCTTCCTTGCCACTGGCGCCAAAGTTGGCGACAGTGTCGGCGCGCGGATAGATAAGGTTTGGGTAATAAAGCGTAAGAGGTGAGTCGCTCTCCATGCGCTCCTTGTCGACGAACGTAAGGAATCGCGTATCCGCCTCGCCGGTCGTAGCGCGCAACATCGCACCGACACCCGTCAACGTCCAATGGCAGACGCCACGCCCGTAGTAATCCTCGTCCTGCATGCGGTCGAGGTAGAACATGCCGCGGTATTCGTTCTCGTCGACCTTGTGTAGTTCCACCAACTCCTGGCTGGTGATGCGGCTGGCGGTACCGGTCGCCCTCAGGACCCGGCCGCAGTCCCTGTGGTTGCTGACGTCGTACTGGGCAACGCCCTCGACCACCGCGAAGGGACCGGGGGCATCCTTCAGGGTCAGTACCAGCTCGTAGCCCTGCTGCGGTGACGGGTTGAGCTTGGCCAGGCCGCGTCCACCTGCGGCGACGTCACGCTCTGCGTCCGCGTAAGGCGAGCAGGCCGTCAGCGCCAGCAAGAGGCCCATCGGTACCAGATGGCGTCCATCGCGTGTCGGCGTGGCTACATCCATGGCGGCATCCTGCATCGTGCGTCCGTGTCCATATATCCTTCCCTGGTGACAGGTCTATCGATTATGGAGTGTTCTGGAAACCTGGCGCCAGCTGCGGCAAGGCGTGGGTGACGGAATTTTGACGCATTCAGCGTTCGGGAGCGTCACCGAATCGATTGCGGCACAGGCGATTCGGGGTTGGCCAGGCTATTGCGCTTCGCGTTCGACATTTCGCCGCCAATTTGTGACAACGGTCGCCAATTCACGCGACTCTCACGCAAGCGAGCATTACGCCATGAACTACACCATCCGTGCCGAAGCCATTGATGATCACGCCACCCTCCATGCGCTCACCGAGGCCGCATTCCGGAACGCTGCGCACAGCAGCCATACCGAGCAGTTCATCGTCGACGCCCTTCGCGCGCGCGGGGAGCTGAGCGTTTCTCTGGTGGCCGAGATGGACGGGAAGGTGATCGGCCATGTGGCGGTGTCGCCGGTGACGATCAGCGATGGCAGCACGGGCTGGTTTGGCCTGGGGCCGATCTCGGTATTGCCCGCCTGGCAGCGGCAGGGCATCGGTGCGGCCCTGATGCATGCCGCACTTGAAGCACTGCGTCAGCAGGGCGCACATGGCTGTGTATTGCTGGGCGAGCCCGCCTATTACGGTCGCTTCGGCTTCTGTGCCGAGCCGGGCCTGGTGCTGCCGGGTGTGCCGCCGGAGTACTTCCAGGCACTTTGCCTGCAGCCCCCGTTGGCACAGGGCGAGGTGCAGTACTCACCGGCCTTCGAGGCGACGGCCTGATCCGGGCCTGGCACGTTTCTGCTCAGGGCGCGCGCCAGACGGTCGGTTCGGGTTGCGGCTTCGGAATGCGGTAACCGCCGATGTGTTCAAGCAGTTCATTGGTACGGCGCTGCTCGACCAGTACTTCACGCAGCAGGTTGCGCACGGCGAAGATGGCGAACGGCACCAGGATCCAGACCAGGCTGATGCCCAGCGCAAACAGGGTCAACAGGGCTTTTGCACCATCCATGCGGCATTCCTTGGTCGAAAGCAACCACGCTAGCACGTGGCTGCTGCCGACGGATGTCAGCCGTTGTGCCGAAGGTGGATCAGCGGATACGGACGGCCTTGCGAATCCAGCGGTGAACGTCCGGTTTCGACGAAGCCCATGCGCAGGTAGAAGCCGACGGCCTGTGCGTTCTGTTCGTTGACGTCGGTACTCAGCTGCGGATGCTGGGCCAGTGCGTGCTGCAGCAGTTGCCGGCCGATGCCGGTGCCACGTACGTCCGGATCGATGAACAGCGCTTCCATGTGCGTGCCATCGATCAGCATGAAGCCCAGCGGCCGATCCTGCGCATCGACAGCAACGGTCATCGGCGCCTGCGGCAGGAAACCGGCGACTTCGGCATCGATGGCCTGGCGGTCTTCGGCACTGAGGAAGTCGTGGGTGGCGTCGACGGCGCGGCGCCAGAGGTCGACAAGAGCGGCGCCGTCGTCGGCGCGGGAGGGGCGGAGGGTGGTCATGGGTTCGCCAAGGTGCTTGCAAAGAGTGCGTAGTATGGCGCGTCCCGATCCAGCGCGCAGATGTGGATTCATCCGGCGTTGCGATGGCGGATGAAGGGGCTGTAGGCAGTGGCCTCCGCGCGCAGCGCAATGCCGTCCTCGAAATCGCTGCTGTCGTTGAAGGGCACTGTGGGCCACTGCGGCCATTGCGCCAGGCGTTCGCGGTAGTGGTGGGTTGCTGCAGCGAGTGCCTCGTCGTGGGCCTGCACACGCTCCGGTGCCAGCCCGGAACGCACGCCGTGCACCACGTGCGGTTCCATCACGTCGAAGCCGACGTAGCGCAGGCTGTACATCAAGGGCCACAGCAGCAACCGGGTATCTCCCTCGCGGCCGTCGACTGCGCAGGCCCGTGCCGATGAGCCGGTGGTGACGCTCAGCAACGCACGCTTGCCGCGCATCGCTCCGTGCTCGTGACGCAGGCGGCTGTTGTACATCGGCCCGTACACCAGTACGCGATCCAGCCAGCCCTTCAGGATGGCCGGTGCCGCGAACCACCACAGCGGGAACTGCAGGATCAGCAGGTCTGCGGCCCGCAGCAGTTGCAGGTGACGTTGCACATCGACGGGCAGCTGGCCCTGCTCGGCGCTGTGCCGCTGTTCGCGTTGGGCGTCGAAGTGGCCGGGATGCAGGCGATGCGGATGGTGTTCAGCCGCTTCCAGCGGATCGAAGCCCTCCGCATACAGGTCGACCACGTCCACCTGCAGCGCGTCATGCCGCAGTTGCTCGGCGGCCTGAGCGGCCAGATGTGCATTGAAGGAGCGGGGCTCGGGATGGGCAAGCAGGATCAGGGCGCGCATGGGGCGAGGTGTTCGACGAGTGTGCGACCATCCTCGCGGTGCCGGCATGCGCCGGCAATTACGCACCTTGAGGTAACCATGGCCTTTCCCGGGGATGTCTATGCCGCCGACTGTTCGGCACGCGATGCGCTTGCGCTGATTTCAGGCAAGTGGGTGATGCTGCTGCTGCCGGCATTGGCGCAGGGCCCGCTTCGCAACGGCGCGTTGCTGCGGAAGATCGAAGGCATCTCGCAGAAGGTGCTGACCCAGACCCTGCGCCAGCTGGAGCGCAATGGGCTGGTCGAGCGGTGTGACCGGGGCAGCAAACCACTGCATGTGGAGTACCGCCTGACCGAGGTCGCGCGCGGCCTGGTCGAGACGCTGTCCGCCCTGGATCGCTGGGCCGAGCACAACTTCCCGGCGCTCGATGCGGCCCGCGAGCGCTTCGACGCGCGCTAGCGGCGCCTGCACGGTCCCGGGCGTACAATGCGCCCCCGGCGGCCATCCTGGCCCAGTTGAAAAGCGAGAACCGCCATGACCGATGTCCTGGGTGTACCGGTGCACGACGCCGATGAACACTGGATGCGCCATGCACTGGCCCTGGCCGAGCGCGCGCAGCGTGAGTTCGACGAGATTCCGGTCGGGGCGGTGCTGGTGGGCGCCGACGGCCAGCTGCTGGGCGAGGGCTGGAACCTCAACATTGCCTCGCATGACCCCAGTGCGCATGCCGAGATCGTGGCCATGCGGGCCGGTGGAAAGCTGCTGGCCAACCATCGCCTGCTTGGCAGCACGCTGTACGTGACCTTGGAGCCGTGCGCGATGTGCGCGATGGCGATCGTGCATGCGCGCGTTTCGCGCCTGGTCTACGGCGCCAGCGACCCCAAGACCGGTGCGTGCGGCAGCGTGTTCGACCTGCTCGGCGATGCCCGCCACAACCACCGGGTCGAGATCCACGGCGGGGTGCTGGCCAAGGAAGCCAGTACGCGCCTGACCAATTATTTCCGCGCCAAGCGTGGCAAGCCGCCGCTGCTGCTGGAAGACCACGTCGGCGAGGGCTGAGGGGCGAACGGGTATGATGGGCGCCTCTTTCCTTCACCGGTAGGCCGCGCGCCTGCCCAGCAACGAGGCGACACAATGGCGGACACCGGCGCGGCCAACGAACGACTGATCTGGATCGACCTGGAAATGACCGGGTTGGACACCGACAACGATTCGATCATCGAGATCGCCACCGTGGTCACCGACGCCCAGCTGAACGTACTGGCCGAAGGTCCGGAATTCGCCATCCATCATCCGCTGGAAACGCTGGAGGCGATGGACGAGTGGAACCGCAACCAGCATCGTCGTTCGGGCCTGTGGCAGCGCGTGGTGGACAGCACCACCACCCTCGGCCAGGCCGAGGCGCAGACGGTGAACTTCCTGGCGCAGTGGATCCCGGCCGGTCTTTCGCCGATGTGCGGCAACTCGATCTGCCAGGATCGCCGCTTCCTGCACCGCCAGATGCCGCGCCTGGAGAAGTACTTCCATTACCGCAACCTGGACGTGTCCACGGTGAAGGAACTGGCCAAGCGCTGGGCGCCGAGCGTGGCCGCCGGCGTCGGCAAGAACAGCAACCACACCGCACTGAGCGACGTGCACGACTCGATCGCCGAGCTGCGCCATTACCGCCAGTTCATGGGCACGCTGTCGGGCTTGCCCACGGCCTGAACAACAACGCCGGGCATGGCCCGGCGCGACCGGGTGACACGCGAACTGGTAGTGCCGGCCGCTGGCCGGCAAGGCGTCGGGGTCGGATCCCTTTCCCGCGGCAAGGGCTCCGACCCCTCTGTCGTGCCTCGCGACGAACCGTTCAACTCCCCGGCGCTAAGATCGGCGCCATGAACGAGCCCATCCTGCTTCCCCGCGACATTGCCCACGACGCCCGCGACTGGTCCGACCTGCAGCGGGCGGTGGCCCTGCTGGAAGCGCCGACCCTCACCGCGCGCATGGCCAACCTGGTCGGCACGCCGCTGGAGTTCGCGGTGAAAGCGCTGCCCAAGGCGGTCTCCGGTCGCATACACGGAGCGGTGCAGGCGGCGCTGTCCAAGTCCGCACAGGCGGCGCTGTGGAGCATGGACAACACCCCAGGCAAAGGCGCCTCCACCCGTTGGCACAAACTGGCGGCTGCCACCTCCGGCGCGGTCGGCGGCGCGTTCGGCTTTGCGGCCTTGTTCATCGAGCTGCCGGTGTCGACCACCATCATGATGCGCGCGGTGGCCGACGTGGCCCGCAGCGAGGGCTTCGACCTGTCCGAGTTCAGCACCCGGCAGGCGTGCCTGGAGGTGTTCGCGCTCGGTGGCAACTCGCCGCGCGACGACGCCAGCGAGACCGGCTACTACCTGGCCCGAGGCTTCACCACCGACGTGATGCGGCATCTTTCGGCCGAACTGGCTGGGCGTGTGGTGACCGGCCGCGACCTGACCCTGGGCGTGGCACCGAAAGAAGCTGGAAAGCTGCTGGCGAAGATGGTGGAGAAGGTGGCGGCGCGCTTCGGCGTGGTGGTCACCGAGAAATTCGCCGCACAGGCGGTGCCGATCGTCGGTGCTGCCGCCGGTGCAACGCTGAATACCATGTTCACCGACTACTACCAGGACATGGCGCGCGGCCACTTCATCGTGCGCCGGCTGGAGCGCAAGTACGGGGAAGACGTGGTGCGCGCCTGCTATGACCGCGTGGCGCATGGTGCGGTAAAGATCGAGCCAAGGCTGGAGTAGAAGAGCCACGCCATGCGTGGATGAGCCCTCGTGGCGGGTGATCCTTGCCTCGAGGGAACAATTGTTTTGCCAGTGCATGCCTGTTGCCTGGCAGCCGGCATCCCCATCCTTTGCGGCACTCCCCCCGCAAGAGATTGCCGCCATGATGTTCACCTCCCACCGCCTGGGCGCGTTGACGCTGCCCAACCGCATCGTGATGCCGCCGATGACCCGCTCGCGCGCCGCCGATGGCAACGTCGCCACCGCGGAAATGGCCGCCTACTATGCGCAACGCGCCAGCGCCGGCCTGATCGTCAGCGAAGGTACCCAGATCAGCCAGCAGGGCCAGGGCTATGCCTGGACCCCGGGCATCCACAGCGTCGAGCAGGTGCAGGGCTGGCGGCAGGTGACCGATGCGGTGCACGCCGCCGGTGGCCGCATCTACGCCCAGCTGTGGCACGTCGGCCGTGTCTCGCATGTGGCCCTGCAGCCCGATGGCGCGGCGCCGGTGTCTTCCTCGGCATTGCTCGCCGAAGGCGTGAAAGTGTTCGTCGGCCCGACTGGGGCGGGTCCCGAAGCCGGTGTGGGCGAGATGATCCAGCACTCGATGCCGCGCGCGCTGCGCGAGGACGAGATTCCGGGCATCGTCGCCGATTACGCGCAGGCTGCGCGCAATGCGCTGGCCGCGGGATTTGATGGTGTGGAACTGCACGGCGCCAACGGCTACCTGATCAACCAGTTCATCGATTCGCAGGCCAACCAGCGCACCGATGCCTACGGCGGCTCACTGCAGAATCGCCTGCGCTTCCTGCGCGAGGTGGTGCAGGCGGTGGTCGAGGTTGCCGGTGGCGAGCGTGTGGGCGTGCGCCTGGCGCCGCTGACTACGCTGCAGGGGGCGGTGGACGATACGCCGCAGGCGACCTATCTGGCTGCCGCACACCTGCTCGGTGAGATGGGGGTGGGCTACCTGCACATTGCCGAGGCCGACTGGGACGATGCACCGCCGATGCCGGTGGCGTTCAAGCAGGCGCTGCGCATGGTCTACCCGGGCACGCTGATCTACGCCGGCAAGTACACCGCCGAGCGCGCCGAGCAGGCACTGGCCGAAGGCTGGGCTGACCTGATCGGCTTCGGCCGGCCGTTCATCGCCAACCCGGATCTGCCCGAGCGCCTGCGTACGGGTGCGACGCTGAATCCGCCGGATCGCGCGACGTTCTTTGGCGGTGGCGCGGTCGGCTTCACCGATTACCCGACGCTGGAAGAGAGTGTCGCGGCCTGATCCTGGGCGCTGCCGGCCAGCGGCCGGCACTACCAGTGGCGAGGGGTAGTGCCGGCCGCTGGCCGGCATTTCAGTCAGGCGGCGAGGGGTAGTGCCGGCCGCTGGCCGGCATTTCAGTCAGGCGGCGAGGGGTAGTGCCGGCCGCTGGCCGGCATTTCAGTCAGGCGGCGAGG